>NZ_RRYJ01000010.1:0-127374 GCF_003931645.1 Pseudoxanthomonas sp. SGT-18
GCGCAGGGGAAGGTGCGGGACAGGCCGATCAGCAGGAACAACTCGACCGGCTCCTCGTCGCGCACCCGGCCGTCCTCGCGGGCCTTGCGCAGGGCCTCGTCGATGATCCGCCGGTAGTTGTCCTCGTTCAGCGCCAGCTTCGGCGGCGCGCAGTACAGCGGACGCTGGCCGCCGGTGGCCAGGGCGGCATTGGCATAGGTGAAGCCGTTGCCCAGTCCCAGCAGGTAGATGCCCTGGGCGATGCGCACTTCCGGATCGGCCGAATCCCGCTGCGCCTCGTAGTCGGCGACCGTCAGCGCGCATGCGCCATCGACCACGGTCATCGCGGCGAGCATGGACGCCGCCGCCAGCAATCGCGAAACCTTCAATGCATCCCCCAACAGGCCGGACCGGAAGGGCCACAGGCCGGCCGGGGCTCGCCGCCGCAGTCCTGCGGCGCTGCCCGGGCGCGTCCATGCAAGCCCGCGGCGGGACTCTGCTGGGACACGCCACGGCTGTCAATCCTGGCGTGCGCGCAGCACCGCCGCGATGCGCCTTGCGGCCCCGGTAGCGGCGGCGCGCCACGCGCGGCGCGGTCCGGCGCACGCCGTCTACAATGCCCGGATGTCGCCTTACCGGATGCCTGCATGCGCCTTGCCTTCTTCCCCGCCCTCGTCTCGCCGTTGCTGCTTGCCTTCGCCATGACGCAACCCGCCCCTGCCACCGCCGCGCCGGCGGGAGAAAAGCTCACCCTCGAGGCGATCACCGGCAGCGCGCCGCTGTCCGGCCCGACGCTGATGAAGCCGAAGGTTTCGCCCGACGGCGCGCGGGTGACCTTCCTGCGTGGCAAGGAGAACGACCGCAACCGCCTGGACCTGTGGGAATACGACGTGGCCAGCGGCCAGACCCGCATGCTGGTGGACTCCAGCGTGGTGCTGCCGGGCGAGGAAGTGCTCAGCGAGGCGGAAAAGGCGCGGCGCGAACGCCAGCGCATCGCCTCGCTCTCGGGCATCGTCGACTACCAGTGGTCGCCGGACGGCAAGGCCCTGCTGTTCCCGCTGGGCGGCGAGCTGTACCTGTACGACCTGGCCCGCGAAGGCCACGAGGCGGTGCGCAAGCTGACCTCGGGCGAGGGCTTCGCCACCGACCCCAAGCTGTCCCCGCGCGGCGGCTACGCCAGCTTCGTGCGCGACCGCGACCTGTGGGTGATCGACCTGCAAAGCGGCCGCGAGATCCGCCTGACCCACGACGCCAGCGACACCATCGCCAACGGCGTGGCCGAGTTCGTGGCCGACGAGGAGATGGGCCGCCACACCGGCTACTGGTGGGCGCCGGACGACAGCGCCATCGCCTTCATCCGCATCGACGAATCGCCCGTGCCGCTGCGCCAGCGCCACGAGGTGCACGCCGACCGCACCGTGGTGGTGGACCAGCGCTACCCCGCCGCCGGCGATCCCAACGTGCGCGTGCAGCTGGCCACCATCGCCCCGCGCGCCGGCGCCAGGCCGCGCTGGATCGACCTGGGCAAGGAACAGGACATCTACCTGCCGCGCGTGGACTGGCGCGACCCGCAGCGCCTGACCTTCCAGCGCCAGTCGCGCGACCAGCAGCGGCTGGAGCTGGTCGAGGCCGACCTGGCCAGCGGCCGGCAGCGCGTGCTGGTGACCGAGACCTCGCCGACCTGGGTGCCGCTGCACAACGCCCTGCGCTTCCTGCCCGACGGCCGCTTCCTGTGGGCCTCCGAGCGCAGCGGCTACCAGCACCTGTACATCGCCAGCGAGGACGGTAGCCAGCTGACCGCGCTGACCTCCGGCGAATGGGTGGTGGACGAGCTGCTGGCGGTGGACGCCGAGGCCGGCTACGCCTGGTTCTCCGGCACCCTGGATTCGCCGCTGGAGAAGCACGTCTACCGCGTGCCGCTGGCCGGCGGCGCGGTGGAGAAGCTGTCGAAGGAGCCGGGCATGCACGGCGCCAGCTTCGCGCGCAACGCCAGCGTGTACGTGGACTACTGGTCCAACGAATCCACCCTGCCGCAGACCGAGCTGTACCGCAACGACGGCACCCGCCTGGCTACCCTGCTGCGCAACGACCCGGCCGATCCGGCGCATCCGTTCGCGCGTTACCGCCAGGCGCAGCTGCCGGTGGAGTTCGGCACCCTGGCCGCGGCCGACGGCCGCACCGAGCTGCACTACAGCCTGATCCGCCCGGCCGGCTTCGACCCCGGGAAGAAATACCCGGTGGTGGTCTACGTCTACGGTGGCCCGGCCACCCAGACCGTGACCCGCAGTTGGGCCGGCCGCGGCGACGGCATGTTCAACCAGTACCTGGCGCAGAACGGCTACGTGGTGTTCTCGCTGGACAACCGCGGCACCCCGCGCCGCGGCCGCGACTTCGGCGGCGCGCTGTACCGCCGCCAGGGCACGGTGGAGGTGGACGACCAGCTGCGCGGCATCGAGTGGCTGAAGTCGCAGCCGTGGGTGGATGCGGCGCGCATCGGCGTGCACGGCTGGTCCAATGGCGGCTACATGACCCTGATGCTGCTGGCGCGCACCGATGCCTACGCCTGCGGCATCGCCGGCGCCCCGGTCAGCGACTGGGGCCTGTACGACACCCACTACACCGAGCGCTACATGGGCCTGCCGGCCTCCAACCCGGACGGCTACCGCGCCGCGCGCGTGCTGGAGCACATCGACGGCCTGGTCGGCCCCAAGGCGCCGAAGCTGCTGCTGCTGCACGGCATGGCCGACGACAACGTGCTGTTCACCAACGCCACCGCGGTGATGTCGGCGCTGCAGAAGCGCGGCCAGCCGTTCGAGATGATGGCCTACCCCGGTGCCCGCCACGGCCTGTCCGGCGCCGACGCGCTGCACCGCTACCGCCTGGCCGAGGACTTCTTCGGGCGCTGCCTCAAGCCCGGGCGCTGAGGCGCGGCTTTGTTCCCGGACGCGCTTCGCTCGTCCGGGAACAAAGCCGCAGCGGCCCCCAGGACAGGAACGCCGGCCCAAGGCCGGCGTTCCTGCTTTCAGTTGCCCGGTTCCACCGGCACGGAGGCCCCTGGCCGGCTGCCCGGTTCCGGCTGCGGCGCCACCGCCCCCGGCGGCACCCAGATGGCGACGCCGGCCGCCTTCTTCTGCGTGGTCGGGATGCCCACGCTGAGGCCGCCGGCGGTGTGGCGCCCGAAGCTGCCGGCGCCCACCGACATGCCCACCGGCGATCCGGACGAACCCACGCCCACCAACACCACGCCGTTGGCGCCCAGCGCCGCGGCCTCGCGCTTGAGCCGCGCCACCGCAGCGTCGGTCTGGCCCTGGGTGCCGAAGCCGACCGCGCTGGAGGCTTCCAGCTGGGCGATGTCCTGCGAGCCCGGCGGCGGCGCCGAGTAGATCTGCACCTGGGACGGGTCGATCGGCGGCCGCGCCTGGCCCAGCATGACCTTGGATGTGCCGGCGCAGCCGGCCAGCAGCAGGCCGGCCAGGGACGCGGCGATAAGTGGCTTCATGTGGCGCATGGCGGTTCCCCCTGGGTCCGATGGTGGTGGCCGGATGTTCCCCCCGGCCGGGTGAATCGGCCGCGAATCGCCCGGCGGGCGGGACAATCGGTCCGGGGAAGCGGCGCCGGCCCGGGGCGTATCATTCCAGGCCTGCAAGGAGCCATCCATGTCCTATCCCCTGATCCGCCCGCGCCGGATGCGGCGCGACGAGTTCTCCCGCCGCCTGATGCGCGAGAACGTGCTGACCACCAACGACCTGATCTACCCGGTCTTCGTCCACGAGGAGAAGGGCCGCGCACCGGTGCCCTCGATGCCGGGCGTGGAGCGGCTGTCGATCGACGAGCTGCTGCGCGTGGCCGAGCAGGCGCTGGAGCTGGGCGTGCCGGTGCTGGACCTGTTCGGCGTGCCCGATCCGGCAGCCAAGACCGCCGACGGCCGCATCGCCTGGGATCCGGACGGCATCGTCCCGCGCGCCATCCGCGCCCTGAAGTCGCGCTTCCCCGAGCTGGGCGTGATGAGCGACCAGGCGCTGGACCCGTACACCACCCATGGCCAGGACGGGCTGATCGACGAGTCCGGCTACATCCTCAACGACGAGACCATCGAAGCGCTGGTCAGGCAGTCGCTGGTGCACGCCGAGGCCGGCGTCGACATCCTCTCGCCCTCGGACATGATGGACGGCCGCATCGGCGCCATCCGCGAGGCGCTGGAGAACGCCGGTTTCATCAACACCCGGATCATGTCCTACGCGGCCAAGTACGCCAGCGCGTTCTACGGCCCGTTCCGCAGCGCGGTCGGCAGCGCCGGCAACCTCGGCAAGGGCAACAAGTTCACCTACCAGATGGACCCGGCCAATTCGGACGAGGCCCTGCGCGAGGTGGAGCTGGACATCGCCGAGGGCGCGGACATGGTCATGGTCAAGCCGGGCCTGCCCTACCTGGACGTGATCCGCCGGGTGAAGGACGCCTTCGGCGTGCCGACCTTCGCCTACCAGGTCAGCGGCGAGTACGCGATGCTCAAGGCGGCCGCGGCCAACGGCTGGCTGGACGAGAAGGCCTGCGCGATGGAGGCGATGCTGGCGTTCAAGCGCGCCGGCGCCGACGGCGTACTGACCTACTACGCGCTGGACGTGGCGCGCTGGCTGCGCGAGGACTGAGCCACGCCGGCCTGCGGGCGGCCCGGCGCTCAGGCGCCGGGCATGCAGCCGTCGGCCCCGCGCAGGGTCGGCACGGCGACCCGGTACAGATCACCCTTGCCGGCCTTCGGCGCCGGCGCCGAGCCGGTGACCAGCAGGTCGGCCGGGCGTGAAAGATCGACCACCGGCGCCCGCGTGTCGCGGTCCTCGGTGTTGAAGGACAGCCCCCATGGACCCTGCGCGGCATAAGCCACGCCCCGGCAGGCGGCCAGGTGGAGGCGCGAGCGGCCACTGGCCGGATCGCGCCGCGCGAACAGCAGCGCGCGGCCGCCGTCCAGCTCCAGCACGTCCAGTTCGTCGATCCGGGTGTTGACGCCCGGCAGGGGGCCGGCCAGGACGAAACTGCCATCGGGAAGGATCCGCGCGGCGTACAGGTCCAGCCCTCCGGCACCGGGGTGGCCATCGCTGGCGAACAGCAGGCGGTCCGCGGAGGGCGTGGGCGAATGCTCGTTGCCCGGCGTGTTGAGCGCGACCAGCGGCTCCGGCGTGCCCCAGCGCTGGCCGTCGAATGCCACCCGGTACAGGTCCAGGCCGCCGCGGCCATCCTCGCGTTCGGAGGCGAAGTACAGCCAGCGTCCGTCCGGCGAGAACGCCGGCTCGGTCTCGGTGCCGGGGGTGTTGAACGGCAGCGGCTGCGGATCGACCCAGCGGATGCCGTCGCGGCGGGCGATCCACAGGTCCATGCCGCCGGCGCCACCGGCACGGTCGCTGGCCCAGGCCAGCCACTGCCCGTCCGGGGAAACGCTGCCGCGCAGCTCATCGTCGCGCGTGGACACGGTCCACAGGCCCTCGATGCCAAACTCGGCCAGGCCGGACGCACTGGCCGGCAGGAGTAGACTCAGGCAAAGGGCCGTCCGCAGGTGGCTTCGCATGGCTCGGTCCGTAGTCCCGGGCCGGGCAGTCTAGCCGCCATCGGCCCCACCACCGCAACGTCGAGGACGCCATGCCCGAAGCCCGCTATGCCGTGTTTGGCCACCCCATCGCCCATTCGCTGTCGCCGCGGATCCATGCAGCCTTCGCCCGGCAGACCGGCATCGCCCTGCAGTACACGGCCATCGATGCCCCGCCGGAAGCGTTCGCCGACATCCTCGCGGCGTTCGCCGCCGGCGGTGGCCGCGGCGGCAACGTCACCATGCCGCTGAAGGAACAGGCGCACGCGCTGTGCGCCAGCCTCACCCCGCGCGCGCGCGCCGCGCAGGCGGTCAACACCCTGACCTGGCGCGACGGCCAGTGGCATGGCGACAACACCGACGGCGCCGGCCTGGTGCGCGACCTCACCGGCCGCCACGGCCTGGACCTGCGCGGCCGCCGCACCCTGCTGCTGGGCGCCGGCGGCGCCGCGCGCGGCGTGGCCGGCGCGCTGCTGGAGGCCGGCGTGCTGGAACTGGCGGTGGTCAACCGCACCGCCGCGCGCGCCGACGCCCTGGTCGACGCGCTGGGCCAGCCCGGCCGCGCCTATTCGCGCTACTGGGACGACCTTGCCAACCAGGGCGACTTCGAGCTGATCGTCAACGCCACCTCGGCCGCGCGCGGCACCGGCGCCGGCGCGTTCAACGCCCCGATCACCCTGGTCAACAGCCGCACCGTGGCGGTGGACATCAACTACGGCGAGGCGGCGATCCCGTTCCTGGCCTGGGCGCGCGCCGCCGGCTGCCTGCGCGTGGTCGACGGCCTGGGCATGCTGGTCGAACAGGCGGCCGAGGCCTTCGAGGCCTGGCACGGCGTGCGCCCGGACACCCAGCCGGTGTACGAGGAACTGCACGCGCAACACGCGCGCCTGGTCACCGCGGACTGAGGCCAGCAGATGCCGACCCAGTTGCTGACCATGCTGGCCTACCAGCTGCCGGAACTGCTGGCCGCCAGCCTGGTGCTGGCCCTTCTGCGCATCCGTACCCGCACCGGCGCCCCCGGCCGCAGGCTGGCCGTGGCCGGCGCCCTGGTGGTCCTGCTCGCGTCCCTGCTGCGCCTGCTGGCCAGCCTCGGCCAGGGCTGGGTGCTGGCCCGCGGCATGGCCGGCGGCGGCGAATCCCTGGGCACCTGGCTGGCGCTGTACAGCGCGGCGGTGATGCTGTTTGCGCTGGCGTCCGCGGTGGGCCTGGCCGTGCTGGGCTGGGGCGCGCTGCGCGCGATCAGCGCGGCCGGCGCCCGCGCCGCCTGAAGGCCGGCAGCGCCCGTTCGGCGGCCACGGACGCCGGGCCGCGCCTGCGCGGGAGGACAGCCCCGGCCGCTCAATGCGAGGCGATGTAGCCGCTGCCCGGCTCCCGCGGCGGCAGGGCGAAGCTTTCGCATCCGCCCCCACTGCACTGCTGGAGAACCATGAGTAGCAACCATCGCCAGGACTCCCACATCCTCCCCGGCATTCCCAAGCTGCCCGCACGTTGCGCGGCGATCGTCATGCCGCTGCTGCTGTCGGTGCTGATGAGCGCGATCGTCTCGCTGGTTTCCACGCTCAAGGCCGCGGGACTGGCGCCGGACCTGCTGCCGCGCTGGATCGGGCCTGGGGCCTGTCCTGGCTGATCGCCTTCCCGGTGCTGCTGCTGGTGCTGCCGGTGGTGCGGCGGCTCGCCGCGATGCTGGTGCGTGCGGCCTGAGCGGGCCGCGCAAAGCCCGGCTCAGGCCAGCGGCCGACGGTACACCGCAGCGCTGATGCACGACAGCACGCTGACCACGAACCAGCCGAACGGGAACAGCGACAGGGTCAGCAGCCAGGTCAGGGCGCCGGCGATGCAGGCGGCCAGGAACCACAGCACGGCCGAAAGCACCCGCCCCTGCACCAGCTGGCCCAGGCCGGGCACGACGAGGCTGCAGATGGCGGCAATCACGTTGCCCGCGGAGCCGGGTCCATTGCTCATTGCGCAACTCCTTTGAGTGGATGGCTCCATCCTCGCCGACCGATGCTGGCCGGCCAGTGAAGGAGGTCACGCGACCCAATCCGAAAATCCCGGCCTCACAGCAGCCCGTCGCGCTTGACCGCCAGGTAGCGCTCCACCAGCGCGCCGGGCAGCTCGGCCGCGGTCACGTCCAGGGTCATCACCCGGTGCCGGCGCAGCGCTTCGTGCGCCTGGGCACGCTGGGCCAGGTAGGCGGCGGTGGCGCCGGCGCGGATCGCGCCGCGCACGTCGTCCACTTCCGTGGCCAAGGCCTGGTCCAGCTCCTGCTCGCGCAGGCTGGCCACGCACACCAGGTGCCGGCGCTGCAGCAGGCACACCGCCGCCAGCAGGTCGTCGGCGTCCTCGTCGCGCACGTTGGTGCACAGCATCACCAGCGCGCGCCGGCGCTGGCGCAGGGCCAGGGCGTCGGCCAGGGCCAGGTAGTCGGTGGCCACCGCCTGCGGTTGCAGGTCGTAGCTGGCGCGCAGCAGGCCCTGCAGCGCGCCCGGCCCGCGCCGCGGCGGGATCCAGCGGTGGCCGGCGCCGCTGGCGAGCAAGCCCACCGCATCGCCCTGGCGCAGCGCCAGCCAGGCCACCACCAGGGCGGCATTGAGCGCGTGGTCGAAGTGCGACAGCCCGCCCTCGCTGGCGAGCATGCGCCGCCCGGTATCGACCACCAGCATCAGCTGCTGGTTGCGCTCCTCCTGGTATTCGCGCGAGACCAGCTTGCGCGCGCGGGCGGTGGCCTTCCAGTCGACCTGGCGCAGGCTGTCGCCGACGCGGTACTCGCGCAGCTGGCGGAAATCGGTGCCCTCGCCGCGGCGGCGGCGCACGTGCGCGCCCACCAGCAACGAGGCCTGTTCGGCGCTGAACAGCGCCAGCTTCGCCAGCGGCGCGAAGTCGGGGTAGACCCGCACCTGCTGCGGCTGGCCCGCGGTGCGCAGCGCGCGCCACAGCCGCCACGGCGACGGCAGGCGCAGGTGGGTGCCCTCGAACACGAAGCTGCCGCGCGCGGCCGGGACCAGCCGGTAGCGGACCCGGGCCACGCCGTGCGCCGGCAGCGACAGCCGCAGCGGCAGGCCCTCGGCGCGCCAGCCCGGCGGATGCAGGTCGGCCAGTTCCAGCCGCAGTGCCGGCACCGAGCGCAGCTCCAGCTGCAACTCGCGCGGCACGCCCACCGGCAGCACGTCGGCCAGGCGGCGCTCCACCTGCGGCGTGGGAATGGCGCGCAGGCGCCAGGCATCCACCGCCGCAAGCAGCGCCAGCAGCGCCACCAGCAGCCACCATGCCCACGCCGGGGCCAGGCCCAGCGCCGGCAGCACGCCGGCCAGCGCGCATAGCGCCAGCAGGGCCAGCAGCGGCATGCCGGGCCTCATCGCGCCTCCGGCGACCGGGCACTGCGGCGAGCGCTCACTTGCGCGGCGCCTCCACCCGGGCCAGCAGCGCGCGCAACACCTCGTCCGGCGACTGCCCGTCGATCTGCAGTTCCGCCGCCAGCGCGATGCGGTGGCGCAGCGCCGGCAGGGCCACCGCGCGCACGTCATCCGGGGTGGCGAAGTCGCGGCCCTCCAGCACCGCCTGCGCGCGCGCCGCGCGCACCAGGGCGATGCTGCCGCGCGGGCCCGCGCCCAGGGCGATGCCCGGCCACTTGCGGGTGGCGGCGACGATCCGCACCGCGTAGTCGACCACCGCCGGATCCATCGCGACCCGGGCCACGCCCTGCTGCATCGCCACCAGCTCGGCGGCGCCGACCACCGGCACCACCTCGTCCAGCTCGAAGCCGCCGCCGCTGCGCCCGCCGGTGACTTCGGCCACCATGCGCACCTCGTCCTGGTGGCGCGGGTAGCCGATCAGCAGCTTGAACAGGAAGCGGTCCAGCTGCGCCTCCGGCAACGGATAGGTGCCCTCCTGCTCCACCGGATTCTGGGTGGCCAGGGCCATGAACGGTGGCTGCAGCGGGAACGACTCGCCCTCGATGGTCACCTGCCCTTCCTGCATCGCCTCCAGCAACGCCGACTGGGTCTTGGCCGGGGCGCGGTTGATCTCGTCGGCCAGCAGCAGGTTGGTGAACACCGGGCCGCGGCGGATGCGGAAGCTGGCGCTGTCCGGGTCGTACACCGCGTGGCCGCTGATGTCGCTGGGCATCAGGTCGGGGGTGAACTGCACCCGCGCGTGCTCCAGCGCCAGGGCGCGGGCCAGCGCGCGCACCAGCAGGGTCTTGCCCAGCCCGGGCACGCCCTCGATCAGCACGTGGCCGCCGGCCAGCAACGCCACCAGCACCTGGTCCAGCACCTCCTCCTGGCCGATGAACGCGCGCGCGACCTCGGCGCGGATCGCGGCCACCCGGCTGGCGAGGGCTTCTCCGGTGATGGGTTGCAGGGTGGACGTGTCGCTCATAGCCGGTTCCTCATCTGGACCAGGGTGCGCATGCGCGCGTGGAATTCTTGGCGGTCGCCCGGGCGCTGCAGCGCTTCGCGCACCAGCTGCGGCGGCAGCTGCAGGCGCGCCGCCAGGGCCGCGGCGCGCTCGGCGCCGGCAAGCGCGTGGAGCGCCGGTTCGCGCCGCCGCAGCCGCGCCAGGAAGGCCTCGCGCAAGGCCGCGTGCAGCAGTTCGTGGTGCCCGCGCCGGTACAGCAGTTCGCCGCTGGCCTGCACGTGCTCCAGCAGCGAGCGCCGCGCTGCCACCGGCGCCGGCAGCCACGGGCCGAAGCGCTGGCCGTGCCGCCACAGCCCGGCGCCCAGCAGCAGCAACAGCGGCAGCCACACCATCCAGCCGCGCCGCAGCAGCTCCAGCCACGGCGGCAGGCGCTCGGACATGCGCACCAGGTGCACGGTGCCGCGGCCGTAATTGGGCGCCAGCACCTGCCGCGCCAGGGCCTGGTGCGGCACCTCGCGCAGCGGGCCGTTGCCGAGGAAATCCATGTCCGCCAGCAGGTCCACGTGGCCGCGGCCGTGGCGCCAGCGCGCCCAGGCCAGGCCATGCCCCTCCTGGCCCCAGCGCAGCTGCGGCGGGCGCGCCGCATCGGGCACGAAGCGGCGGCCGCGGCAGAACTCGACATGGTCCGGTTGCCGCGGCACGCGCAGGGGCTCGCAGCGCGGCGCGCGCAACCCCTGGCGCAGGCCCAGCGCCGCCAGCAGCGGCACCGCGCCCGGGTCGCCGCCGCGCGGCGGCGTGCGCAGCACCAGGTGGCCGCCGCGCGACACCCAGGCCAGCAGCTGCCCGGCGGCGGCGGCATCGACCCGCGCCGGGTCGCCGAGCAGCAGCACGGTGTCGCGCGGATTGCCGACCAGCGCGGCCGGCTGCAGGCCGTCGTGCCCCGCCACCGGGCGGCCGTCGGCTTCCAGGGTGCGGCGCAGGGCATACAGCGGGTCGGCCGCGGCCTCGCCTCCCGGCGGCAGCGGGATGCGCCGTTCGACCCGCTCGAAGTTGTGCAGGACCCAGGCGGTGGCCACCGCCAGCACCAGGGGCAGGCCCAGCGCGATGCCGCCGGCGAGGATCCCGCGCTCGCGTGCGTTCATGCGCGCCACCCCCAGCAGCGGCCGGCGTCCTCGACCAGGGCCTCGAACGCGGCCGCATCCGGCAGGCTGCCGGCATAGGCGGCGTACTGCCAGGTGCGCACGGTACGGGCGAACACCGTGCGCCCGGCATCGGGCGCCAGCGCCGCGGCGGCACGCAGGCATTGCGCCTCGGTGGCGCCCGGCGGGAGTTCGACCCGCGTGCGCACGGCCATCGCCACGACGCTGGCGCGATACAGCAGGGCCAGCGCCGCGCGCGGGCTGCCGCCGCTCCACAACCGGCGGACCGCGGCGGGAATGTCCTCGGGCAGGGCTTCCGGGGGCGCATCCGCATCCACTTCGACCATGGCGGCTGCCGGCAGCCGGCGCAGGCGGCCCGCGCCGCCACGCAACCAGGGCAGCCAGCGCCGCGCGGTCAACACCAGCAGCAGGAGCAGCGCGCCCAGCAGCAGCCACAGGCCGGACTCGGCCAGCCAGGCCACCACGCCGGAGAGCTCCCGCAGCCAGGACGGCAGCGTTGGCAATGGCGCCTGCGCCCGCGGGGCGCGCCGCTTCCATTCCATGACCACCCGCTCGCGGCCGAGCTGTGGGTCGCGGTAGGCGCGTGCGGCGGCGCGGCGGAACCCGGCATCGTCCTGCAGCTGCTCGCCGAACACCCGCGGCAGGGTCGGCCCGTCCTCGCCGGCCCGGATGCTGCTGCGCGCAGCGGCGTCCTCCGGCTCCGGCGCGTCGGCGGCGCGCGCGGCCAGCGGCAACGCCGCCAGCAGCGCCAGCAGCAGCGGTGCACCCTGTGCCAGCAGGCGCCGGCGCATGCGGCGGAAAGCCAGCTCCAGGTCCCAGGCCTCGCTCTCGCTGCGGCGGTTGAGGTACATGCCGAAGCCGGCGGCGACATGGAACGGCCCGACCACCGCCGCCGCGATCCACAGCAGCGCGGCCGCCACCAGCCACAGCCATTGCGGCGGCGGCCAGCCCAGGGACCGCCACCACGCCTGCAGCAGGTCCTGCGGCACGAACAGCAGCACCAGGCCGATCCCGCCAAGCGCCAGCACCAGCTCGAACGCCAGGCACACCGTGGTCAGCACGCAGGCCTGGGCGTACGCATTCGTGCCCACGGCGTGCCGCCGCGCCGTGCGCAGGTTGCCGCTGTTCCCCTCCAGCAGGTCCACCGGCAGCAGCAGCGATCGCGCCGGCCCGAAACGGCGCCACAGCAGGTGGGCCGGCAACGTCGCCGGGGCGAAGCGCGGTTGCGCGCGCAGCGTGGCCAGGGCGTCCGGCACCTGGCCGAACACCGCGCGCGAGAGCACGTACAGCGGGATCCGCTCCAGCGCCGGCTTCAGCCAGGCGGCCAGGACGATGCCCAGCCATGGCACGCCCAGCCACCAGGCCACGGCGTTGGCCGCCAGCGCCACCGCCAGGGTCGCCAGCAACCACGGCCGCCACACCGCCGCCGCGTGCCGGCGCAACAACGCGCTGCCCAGCTCCATCGCCTCCCAGGGCGAGCGCGGGCGCAGGTTGACCTGCAGGTCCTCAGGCCGCATCGGCATCCTCCGCGCCGCGGCCGCCGCGCCACAGCCAGGCCAGCACCCCGCTCCACAGCAGCGCGGCCACGCCGAAGCGCAGCCAGTCCGCCAGCCAGCGGGTCGAGGACCAGAACGCCTCGACGAAGGCCGCGCCCAGCAGCATCAGGGCCACGCCCAGGCACAGGCGCGCGCCGATGCGCCCGGCATGCACCAGCGCGTCGCGGCGCCTGCGGTTGCCCGGCGCCACCAGGGCCAGGCCCAGGCGCAGGCCGGCGCCGCCGGCAATCACGATCGCGGTCAGCTCCAGTGCGCCATGGGTGCAGACGAAGCGCCAGAACGGCCCGCCGTGGCCTACCGCCTGCAGGTAGCCGGCGGCGGTGCCGATGACCACGCCGTTGAACAGCAGCACCACCACCGTGCCCACCCCGGCCAGCAGGCCGCCGGCGAAGGTGCGCAGTCCGATGCTGATGTTGTTCATCACGTAGTGGCCGAACATGCGCCAGTCGTCGCCGCTTTCGCGGCCCAGCGCGCGCGCCGGGTCGGCGCTGTCGTACATGCGTTCCAGCTGCGCCAGCTGCTCCTGGCCGAGCAGGTGCTGGGCCAGGTCCGGGCGCCACAGCGCCAGCAGGCCGGTGGCCAGTAGCGGCAGCGCGAACAGCGCCAGCGAGGCCCACATCACCGGCGCCTGGGCACGCACCAGGCGCGGGAAGCCGGCGGCGACGAACTCCAGCGCGGTCCGCCAGCGCGGCGGCGGGGCGCGGTACAGCACGGCGTGGCCGTCCTGCATCAGCTGCTGCAGGCGCGCCAGCAGCGGCGCGCTGTAGCCGCGGCTGCGGGCCAGCGCCAGCTGCTGGCACAGGCGCCGGTAGCGCGCCGGGAATTCGGCATCGGGCATGGCCGCCGCGGCGCCGGGGGCGGGCGCGCCACGGGCATTGCCGCGGTGGCGCAGCCAGTACTCCAGCGCCTGCCATTCGGCCTGGTGGCGGGCGACGAACTGCTCCTGCCTCATCGCCGTCCCAGCAATGCGTTGGCGATGCCGTACAGGCGCTCCACGCCCGCGGCGCCGGTGGCGCCGGTCAGCGGCTGCAACAGCCCGGCCAGTTCCGCGCGGCGCGCCGGCGGCAGCTGCGGGGCGCGCTCGCCGAAGGCGACGATCGCCGCCTGTTCGTCCGCGCGCAGCGGCTGCCCGGGCGCGCGCGCCGGCACCGCCGGCACCTGCGGCGCGGCGGCCGGCGGCGGCACGTGCACCACCAGGGTGTCGGCGACCAGGTCGCCGACGCGGCGTCCGTGGCGGTCGCACAGGCTGGCGACCAGGCCGGTGGCGTAGCCGAACGGCAGCGCGTCCACCGTGCGTAGCAGGTTGCGCACGATCGCCTGCAGCCAGCCCACCGGCGCGCCGTCGCCGCCGACCACGCGCAGGCCCATGGCGCGCTTGCCCGGGGTCTGCCCGTCCCAGGCCACCTCGCACACGATCGGGTAGGCCCAGGTCACGGCGAACAGCAGGACCAGGCGCAGGCCCTGGCCGAGCCCGCCCATCAGGGCCAGCACGGTGCCGAGCACGAGCATGATCGCCATCCGCACGCCCAGGTCGATCAGCCAGGCCAGCGCGCGCGGCACCGGGCCGGCGGCCGGCAGGTGCAGCGGCACGCCCTCGGGGGTGACCACCTCGCGGTAGGTGTCGAGCAGGCGCGCGGGTTCGCCGGTCGCGTGCGCGCCGGTCGCGCTGCTGCCTTCGCTGGCCGGCGCTCCTGCCGGCTTGCCTGCCCGTGGCGGCATGGGTTCCCCGCTCCTTGCCCGCCGCCGACTTTAACCGGCCGCCGCGCGCCCTGCCCAGCCAGGGCCTACACTGGGCGCATGCATCCGCCGGCAGCCCCCGCCTTCGCGTGCCGCAGCGGTTGCGCCGCCTGCTGCACCGCCCCGTCGATCTCCTCGGCGATCCCCGGCCTGCCGCACGGCAAGCCGGCGGGCATGCCCTGCCCGCAACTGGACGCGGCCCTGCGCTGCCGCCTGTTCGGCCGTCCGGAACGGCCGGCCGTGTGCGCCTCGCTGCGCCCGGGCCCGGAGATGTGCGGCGCCAGCCGCGCCGAGGCGCTGGCGATCCTGGCCGCGCTGGAGGCGGCCACCACGCCGGATCAGCCGGCCGGCGCCATCCCCAGGTAGGCGTCCTTCAGGCGCACGTAGTGCGCGGCCGAGTAGTGCAGGCTCTCGATCTCGCGCTCGCCCAGCTTGCGCACCAAGCGCGCCGGATTGCCCAGCCACAGCTCGGCCTCGCCCACCACCTTGCCCGGACCGACCACCGCGCCCGCGCCGACGAAGCCGTACTTCTCCACCCGGGCACCGTCGAGCACGCGGGCGCCCATGCCGACCATGCACAGGTCGGCGATGGTGCAGGCGTGCAGGATCGCACCGTGGCCGACGGTCACGTCCTCGCCGACCAGGGTCGGGTAGCCGCCCTTGTTGTACGGGCTGTGGTGGCTGGTGTGGATGATGGTGCCGTCCTGGATGTTGCTGCGCGCGCCGATGCGGATGTGGTTGACGTCGCCGCGCAGCACGCAGCCCGGCCACACCGAGACGTCGTCGCCCAGCTCCACGTCGCCGATCACGACGGCGGCCGGGTCCAGGTACACGCGCTGGCCGAGCACGGGCGAGCGTTCGAGGTAGGGGCGCAGGTTGGGCGTTTGCATGGGCACATTGTAGGCGCGGCGGCGCGCGGCCCTACACTGCGCGCATGGATGCCCCTGCCGCCCCCGCCAAGTCCCTGCCCGTCGACCCGCCCACCGCGGTGGCCGAACTCGCGCCCACCCTGCAGCGCCTGCGCGCGGCCTGGCAAGGGCAGCGCCCCGGCTATGCGCAGCGGCGCGACGACCTGCGCGCCCTGCGCGCGGCGCTGAAGGCGGGCCTGCCGCGGATGGTGGAAACGATCGCCGCCGACTTCGGCCACCGCCCGCGCGAGGAAAGCCTGCTGGCCGAGGCCATGCCGGTGCTGTCCACCATCGACCTGCTGCTGCGCAACCTGCGCGGCTGGATGCGGCCGCGCCGGGTTTCGGCCGGCTGGCGGCTGTGGCCGGCGCGCGCGCAGCTGCGCAGCGAGCCGCTGGGCGTGGTCGGGGTGATCTCGCCGTGGAACTACCCGGTGAACCTGGCGCTGGTGCCGCTGGCCACCGCGATCGCCGCCGGCAACCACGTCTACCTCAAGCCCTCCGAGGCCACGCCCGCCACCTCGCGCTTCCTGCGCGAGTTGCTCCAGGAGGTGTTCCCCGCCGACCGCGTGGCCGTGGCCCAGGGCGGCGCCGACGTCGGCGCGGCGTTCGCCGCGCTGCCGCTGGACCACCTGGTGTTCACCGGTTCGACCGCGGTCGGGCGCAAGGTCATGGCCGCCGCGGCGGCCAACCTCACCCCGCTGACCCTGGAGCTGGGAGGCAAGTCGCCGGCCATCGTCTGTCCCTCGTATCCGCTGGAACGGGCCGCCGCGCGCCTGGCCACCGGCAAGTGGTTCAACGGCGGCCAGACCTGCATCGCCCCGGACTACGCGCTGGTGGTCGGCGGCCGCGAACGCCGCGATGCCCTGGTCGCAGCACTGCGCGCCGAAGCCCTGGCCCGCTACGGGGACCTGTCCGGGCAGGCCGGCGACTACACCCGGATCATCGACCAGGCCCAGTTCGCGCGCCTGCAGGCCTGGCTGGACGAGGCCCGCGCGCGCGGTTGCGAGGTGCTGCCGCTGGTGGATGGCCACGACCCGGCGCGGCGCCTGTTCGCGCCGACCCTGGTGCTGGACCCGCCGGAGGACATCGCGCTGATGCGCGAGGAAATCTTCGGCCCGGTCCTGCCGGTGCTGGCGGTGGACTCGCTGGAGGCGGCTATCGGCTTCGTCAACGCGCGCCCGCGGCCGCTGGCGCTGTACCCGTTCTCCGCCGAGCGCGGCGAGATCGAGCGGGTGCTCGGCTCGGTGCTGGCCGGCGGCGTCACCGTCAACGACACCCTGCTGCACTTCGCCGCCGAGCACCTGCCGTTTGGCGGCGTCGGCCCCAGCGGCATGGGCGCCTACCACGGCCGCGCCGGCTTCGATGCCTTCAGCAAGCAGTTGCCGGTGCTGTGGCAACCTCGGCGCAGCGCCAGTGACCTGCTGCGGCCGCCCTACGCAAGGCTGGCGCGCCTCATCGGATTCCTGCTGCGGTAGTCCCGGCACCGGAGGCCTGGGCGCCGTCCGTCGAAAACCCCGCATGCCGCTCGTCGCAGTGGCAGGCCCCCAGCTTTCCCCGAGACAATGCCCCAGCCGCTTTCCGCCCCCAAGGCCACCCGCCGCGAATGGATCGGCCTGGCCATCATCGCCCTTCCCTGCCTGGTCTACGCGATGGACCTGACCGTGCTGAACCTGGCACTGCCGGCGATCAGCGCGCAGCTGGATCCCAGCGCCAGCCAGCTGCTGTGGATCGTGGACATCTACGGCTTCCTGGTGGCCGGTTTCCTGATCACCATGGGCACGCTGGGCGACCGCATCGGCCGGCGCAAGCTGCTGCTGGCCGGCGCGGCCGCGTTCGCCGTGGCCTCGGTCATGGCCGCGTTCTCGCGCAGCGCGGAAACCCTGGTGGCGATGCGCGCCCTGCTGGGCGTGGCCGGCGCGACCCTGGCGCCCTCGACCCTGTCGCTGATCCGCAACATGTTCCATGACGAGCACGAGCGCCAGTTCGCGATCGGCGTGTGGATCGCCGCGTTCTCGGTCGGCGGCGCGATCGGCCCGCTGGTCGGCGGCCTGCTGCTGCAATGGTTCTGGTGGGGCGCGGTGTTCCTGGCCGCGGTGCCGGTGATGGTGCTGCTGCTGGTGCTGGGGCCGAAGCTGCTGCCGGAGTACCGCGACCCCGACGCCGGCAGGCTGGACCTGGCCAGCATGCTGCAGTCGCTGGGCGCGGTGCTGGCCGTGGTCTACGGGCTCAAGCGCATCGCCGAACATGGCGTGGATCCACGCGGCATCGCCGTGCTTCTGGCCGGCATCGCCCTGGGCGCGATGTTCGTGCGCCGGCAGCGGCACCTGCCGTATCCGTTCCTGGACGTGACCCTGTTCCGGCGCCCGGCGTTTTCCGCCGCGATCGTGGCCTACGCCCTCACCGGCCTGGCAATGATGGGCGTCTACATCTTCATGACCCAGTACCTGCAGCTGGTGCTGGGACTGACCCCGCTGCAGGCGGGCCTGGCCACCATCCCGTGGTCGGTGTGCTTCACCGCCGGCTCGCTGCTGGCGCCGCGGCTGGCGCGGCACTGGGGCGCGCGCCGGGTGATGGTGCGCGGGCTGGTGCTGGCCGCCGCCGGGTTCGTCGTCACCGCGCTGGTGACGCCGCCGCACGCGCTGTGGTTCCTGGTCGCCGGGATGATCGCGATGAGCATCGGCCTGGCGCCGGTGATGACGGTGGGCAACGAGCTGATCATCACCACCGCGCCGCCGGAGCGCGCCGGGGCGGCCTCGGCGCTGTCGGAGACCAGCGCCGAACTGAGCGGTGCGCTGGGCATCGCCGTGCTCGGCAGCGCCGGCATGCTGCTGTTCCGGCTGTGGCTGGGCCCGGCGCTGCCGGCGGGCCTGGAACCGGCCGAGGGCGCACGCGCCCTGGCCACCCTGGGCGGGGCGATGTCGGTGGCCGGCGGCCTGGCCGACGGCGGCGCGTTCGCCGAGGCCGCGCGCACCGCGTTCACCGATGCCATGCACGCGGTGGCCGTGTTCGGCGCGGCGATGATGCTGGCCGCGGCCTGGATGGCCGCGCGCCTGATGCGCGACGGCGAAGGCGAGGGTGCGCCAGTGCCGGCGCTGGACCAGGCCCCCGGCGCCTGAGCCTCAGGCCGGTTCCGGGAACGCGCGCTCCAGCCACTCCGGCACCGGCAGGCCCTTGCCGCGCAGGAAGGCCGGGTTGAACAGCTTGCCCTGGTAGCGGGTGGCGCCGTCGGCCAGCACGGTGACGATCGTGTGCCCGGGGCCCAGTTCCCGCGCCAGGCGCACCGCGCCGGCGATGTTCACCCCGCTGGAGCCGCCCACGCCCAGGCCTTCGTGGGCCATCAGCTCGTGTACCCAAGGCAGCGATTCGCTGTCCGGGATCGACCAGGCGTAATCCACAGGCGCGTCCCGGAAGTTGGCGGTGATCCGGCTGGAGCCGATGCCCTCGGTGATCGAACCACCTTCGGACGTCAGTTCCCCGGTGTTGACGTAGCTGGCCAGCGCCGAGCCGGCCGGATCGGCCAGGGCGATGGCCACCCCGGGCTTGCGCGCCTTCAGCGCGCGGCCCACGCCGGCGAGGGTGCCGCCGGTGCCGGTGGCGCAGACGAAGCCGTCGATGCGGCCGCCGGTCTGCTCCCAGATCTCCACCCCGGTGGTGGCTTGGTGGAAGTCGCGGTTGGCGGTGTTGTCGAACTGGTTGGCGAACCAGGCGCTGCCCGGCGCCCCGGCGTTCATCCGCTCGACCAGGCGCCGCGCCTGGTGCGCGTAGTGCTCCGGGTTGGCGTAGGGCACCGCCGGCACCAGCCGCACCTCGGCCCCGGTCACGCGCAGGGCCTCGATCTTCTCCCGGCTCTGGGTGGCGGGCATGGTGATGATGGTGCGGTAGCCGCGGCTGGCGCCCAGCAGCGCCAGGCCGATGCCGGTATTGCCGGCGGTGCCCTCGACGATGGTCGCGCCCGGGCGCAGCGCACCGCTGCGCTCGGCATCCAGCAGCAGGCCCAGCGCGGTGCGGTCCTTGACCGAGCCGCCAGGGTTGAGGAACTCGGCCTTGCCGAGGATCTCGCAGCCGGTCAGCTCCGAGGCGCGGCGCAGGCGGATCAGCGGGGTGTGGCCGATCGCGGCGGCCAGGTCGGTGCAGGTGCGCATGCTCGGGAGGGGCAAGGTGTCGGGGGCCTGCCGCAGATGGTGCGCGGATCGGCGGCGAAGTCCAGCGCCGCGGCGTAAAACCCGGATAATGCGCGCACGCCCCATGCCTGCGTCGCCATGAAGATCGCCTCCTGGAACGTCAACTCGCTCAACGTGCGCATGCCGCACCTGGAACAGTGGCTGCGCGCCTTCGCGCCGGACATCGTCGGGCTGCAGGAAACCAAGCTGGAGGACCACAAGTTCCCGGACGCGACCCTGGCCGCGCTGGGCTACCGCAGCGTGTTCTCCGGGCAGAAGACCTACAACGGCGTGGCCATCCTCTCGCGCGAGGCGCCGCGCGACGTGCTGGTCGGCGTCCCCGGGTTCGAGCACGAGCACAAGCGCGCCATCAGCGCGACCATCGGCGACCTGCGCGTGGTCAACCTGTACGTGGTCAACGGCCAGGACGTGGGTACCGAGAAGTACGAACTGAAGCTGGCGTGGCTGGCCGCGGTGCGGAACTGGCTGGAGCAGGAAGCGCGGCAGCACCCGAAGCTGGTGGTGCTGGGCGACTTCAACATCGCCCCGGACGAGCGCGACGTGCACGATCCGGCGGTGTGGAACGAGAACCACATCCTCACCTCCGCCGCCGAGCGCGCCGCGCTGCGCGGACTGCTGGACGTGGGCCTGCACGACGGCTACCGCCTGCTGCACCAGGAGGGCGGGGTGTTCAGCTGGTGGGACTACCGGATGGCCGCGTTCCGCCGCAACCTCGGCCTGCGCATCGACCTGACCCTGGTGTCCGAAGCGCTGCGGGGACAGGTCGCCGCCGCCGGCATCGACCGCGAGCCGCGCACCTGGGAGCGGCCCAGCGACCACGCCCCGGCATGGATCGAACTGGCCGCCTGAGCGGGGCCCGGGAAGGCGAAGGCCCGGGAAATCCCGGGCCCACGCCTCCTCGTCGTTCCGTTTTGCCGGCTCAGCGCACGCGTCCGCGCGTGAACAGGTTGACGATCGCCAGCAGGATCACCGCGCCGATCAGCGAGAACAGGAAGGTGCGGATGGTGATGGCTTCGTTGATGCCGCCGCCGAAGATCCATCCGGCCAGCACCGCGCCGACGATGCCGACGATGATGTTCAGCAGGATGCCCTGCTGCGCGTCGCGCCGCATGATCAGGCTCGCAAGCCAGCCGACGATACCGCCCACGATCAACCAGATGATGATGCCCATGACGTCCCTCTCCTCGAGTCCGCGTAGGTCACCCCGCGGCTGCGGGGGTGCGGGCCAATCAGACCCCCGCTGCCGTGAAGCGACCGTGCAAGGGACGCATCCGCCGCATGCACGCGCGCATCGCGCGGGATGCCGCCATGGCTGAGGCCTGGCGCTTCGGCCCGGTGCAGGTGCACGCGCTGCCCTACGCACCCGGGCAGCGCGGCGAGCCGCAGGTGCACGCCACCCTGGCGCGCTGGCTGCAGCGCGCGCCGGAGGAGCCGCTGCCGCTGCAACGCGACGCGCATGGGCGGCCGCGCCTGCTCGCGCCGTACGACGACTTCGATGCCGGCTGGAGCCACAGCGGCGAGCGCCTGCTGCTTGCGTTCGGGCGTGAGGTGGTACTGGGCGTGGACCTGGAGCGCTTCCGGCCGCGTCCGCGCGCGCTGGAACTGGCGCGGCGCTTCTTCGCCCCTGCCGAGGCGGAGTGGCTGCAGGCGCTGCCGGCGGAACTGCGCGAGCCGGAGTTCGTGCGCCTGTGGTGCGCCAAGGAGGCGGTGCTGAAGGCACACGGCCGCGGCCTGGCCTTCGGCCTGCACCGGCTGGAATTCCGCGCCGGGGACCCCGGCGCGCCGCTGCGCCTGCATGCCTGCGACCCGGGCCTGGGTGCGGCCGGCGACTGGCAGCTGCACGAGTGGATCCCGCAGGACGGCTACCACGCCGCCCTGGCCTGGCGCCCACGGGACTAGCCGCGGCGGGCGATAATCGCGCCCATGGATACCCCTCTCCCCGAACCGCTGCGCCGGCGGCTGGCCGACGGCCTGGCCGCGCTGGGCCTGGACCCGGCCCTGGCCCCCCCGCTGCTGGACTACCTGGCGCTGCTGCTGCGCTGGAACCGCACCTACAACCTGACCGCCATCCGCGACCCGGAGGAGATGGTCACCCGCCACCTGCTCGATTCCCTGGCCATGCACCCCTACGTGCGCCCCGGGGCGCTGGCCGACCTGGGCACCGGCCCCGGGCTGCCCGGCATCCCGCTGGCCATCGCCCGCCCGGACGTGCAGGTGACCCTGGTGGAGAGCAATGGCAAGAAGGCCCGGTTCCTGCGCGAGGCGGTGCGCCAGTTGAAGCTGGGCAACGCCCGGGTGCTGGAATCGCGGGCCGAGGTGGTGGCCGAGCCGGGCGCCTACGCCCAGATCACCGCCCGCGCCCTGGACACCCTGGCCGGGATCCTGGAGGTCGGCGGCCACCTGCTGGCCGCCGACGGCCGCCTGCTGGCGATGAAGGGCGTGGCCCCGGCCGAGGAGATCGCCGCCCTGCCCGCCGGCTGGGCCGCGCTGGCGGTCCATCCGCTGGACGTACCGGGGCTGGGGGCCGAGCGGCACCTGGTGGAGGTGGGCCGGGCGGCGTGAAATCCGCATAATGGCCCGTTCCGGACCACCCGCGTCCCCGTCCCGAGGCAGCCGCCCATGGCCCGCATCATCGCCATCGCCAACCAGAAAGGTGGCGTGGGCAAGACCACGACGGCCGTCAACCTGGCCGCAGCGCTGGCGCGCGCGCCCCGCCGGGTGCTGCTGGTCGACCTGGACGCGCAGGGCAACGCCACCATGGGCAGCGGGGTGGACAAGCGCGAGGTCGAGGCCTCCAGCTGCGACGTCCTGCTGGGCGAGCGCGACGCCCGCTCCACCGTGGTCCGCACCGCCGAGGACTTCGACCTGCTGCCGGGCAACATCGACCTGACCGCGGCCGAGATCCAGCTGATGGAGGTCGAGGGCCGCGAGCAGCGGCTGAAGGCCGCGCTGGAGCCGCTGCGCGGCGACTACGACTTCATCATCATCGACTGCCCGCCGGCGCTGTCCCTGCTCACCCTGAACGCGCTGACCGCGGCCGACTCGGTGATCGTGCCGATGCAGTGCGAGTACTACGCCCTGGAGGGCCTGAGCGCGCTGATGGAGACCATCGAGGCGCTGCGCCAGCGGCTCAACCCGGGGCTGGAGATCGAGGGGGTGCTGCGGACCATGTTCGACGTGCGCAACAACCTGGCCAACGCGGTCTCGGCCGAACTGATCGAACACTTCGGCGACCGCGTGTTCCGCACCATCGTGCCGCGCAACGTGCGCCTGGCCGAGGCGCCCAGCCACGGCCAGAGCATCGTCGGCTACGACAGCGCCTCGCGCGGCGGCGTGGCCTACCTGGGCCTGGCCGGCGAGGTGATCCGCCGCCAGGCGGCGCGGACCCAGGCCGCCCCGCAGAACTACGTGGAGGCAGTCTGATGGCCACCGCCAAGAAACGCGGCCTCGGCCGCGGCCTGGAAGCCCTGCTCGGCCCCAAGGGCGCCGCCGGCGCGGCCGCGCCGGTGGTGCTGGAGCCGGAGGCGCCACAGCCGGGCGACGTGCTGCGCACCCTGCCGGTGGGCCAGCTGCAGCCGGGCAAGTACCAGCCGCGCCGCGACATGGACCCGGCCAAGCTGGAGGAGCTGTCGGCCTCGATCCAGGCCCAGGGGGTGATCCAGCCGATCGTCGTGCGCGAGATCGCCCCGGACCGCTACGAGATCGTGGCCGGCGAGCGCCGCTGGCGCGCCTCGCAGCTGGCCGGCCTGGCCGAGGTGCCGGTGGTCCTGCGCGAGCTGGACGACCGCACGGTCATCGCCATGGCGCTGATCGAGAACATCCAGCGCGAGGACCTCAACCCGCTGGAAGAGGCCCAGGCCCTGCAGCGGCTGATCGACGAGTTCTCCCTGACCCACGCCGAGGCCGCCGCCGCGGTCGGCCGCTCGCGCGCGGCGGTGTCCAACCTGCTGCGCCTGCTCGACCTGCCGCCGGCGATCCGCGCCCTGGTCGAGGCCCGCCGCCTGGAGATGGGCCATGCCCGCGCCCTGCTGACCCTGTCGCCGGAGCTGGCCAGCAAGCTGGCCCACGAGGCCGCCGAGAACGGCTGGTCGGTGCGCGAGGTCGAGCACCGCGCCCAGCAGTTCGCCGCCGGCAAGGTCCCGGTAACCGGCAGCGCCGCGCGCAAGGCCAGGGCCGCGAAGGTGCAGCAGCCGGACATCGCCTCGCTGGAGACCGAACTGTCGGAGACCCTCGGCGCCAAGGTCGCCATCGCCCACGGCCGCGGCGGCAAGGGCAAGCTGGTGATCCACTACACCGACCTGGACACTCTGGACGGCATCCTCGAACGCCTGCGCGGGCCGCGCGGCTGAGGCGCGCGGCGGAGGTTCCGCCCCGTGGGCGCAAGCGCGACAATGTCGCCAACTGACACGGGCACCCCCACCCCATGACCGTCCTCGTCACGGGCGCCGCCGGCTTCATTGGCGCCTATACCTGCCGGGCCCTCGCCGCACGCGGCGACCAGGTCGTCGGCCTGGACAACTACAACGACTACTACGACCCGGCGCTCAAGCGCGACCGGGTCGCCGCACTGTGTCCGCAGGTGGACATCCGGCGCCTGGACCTGGCCGACCGCCAGGGCCTGGCCGCGCTGTTCGCCGAGGTCCGCCCACGCCGGGTCGTGCACCTGGCCGCCCAGGCCGGGGTGCGCTACTCGCTGCAGAACCCGCACGCCTACGTGGCCTCCAACCTGGAAGGCTTCGTCAACGTGCTGGAGCAGTGCCGGCATGGCGATGTCGAACACCTGGTCTACGCCTCCAGCAGCTCGGTCTACGGCGACTCGGCGACCCCGCCGTTCTCCGAGGACCAGCGCGTGGACCGGCCGCGCTCGCTGTACGCGGCGACCAAGGCCGCCAACGAGCTGATGGCCTACACCTACGCCCAGCTGTACGGGCTGCGCGCCACCGGCCTGCGCTTCTTCACCGTGTACGGCCCCTGGGGCCGCCCGGACATGGCGCCGCTGCTGTTCTCGCGCGCGGTTCTGGCCGGGCGCCCGATCGAGGTGTTCAACCACGGCCGCATGCAGCGCGACTTCACCCACGTCGACGACATCGTCGCCGGGGTACTGGGCGCGCTGGACCGCGCCGACGGCGGCGAGCGCCACGAGGTGTTCAACCTGGGCAACCACACCCCGGTGGAGCTGGAGCGCTTCATCGACGTGATCGCCGCGGCCGCCGGCCGCGAGGCCGTGCGCCATTACCGGCCGATGCAGCCGGGCGACATGGTCCGCACCATGGCCGACACCCGCCGCGCGCGCGAGGCGTTCGGCTTCGAGCCGCGCACCCCGATCGAGCAGGGCCTGCCGCCGGTGGTGCAGTGGTGCCGCGACTACTTCGGAAAGGACGCCTGATGACCGCTTCCCACCCCCAACCCCCGGCACCCGGGCTCTCGGTGGTCGTGCCGGTCCACAACGAGCGCGACAACATCGCCCCGCTGGTGGCCGAGATCGTGGCCGCCCTGCGCGGGCGGCTGGCGTTCGAGATCGTGTACGTGGACGACCACTCGGCCGACGACTCGCTGGCGGTGCTGCGCTCGCTCAAGGCGCAGGTGCCCGAGCTGCGGGTGCTGCACCACGCGGCGCAGAGCGGGCAGAGCGCGGCGGTGCGCAACGGGGTCAAGGCCGCGCGCGGGGCCTGGATCGCCACCCTCGACGGCGACGGCCAGAACGACCCGGCCGACATCCCCAGGCTGCTGGCCGCGCGCGACGCGGCCGCGCCGGAGGTCAAGCTGTTCGCCGGCTGGCGGGTGGACCGCCAGGACTCCGGCTCCAAGCGCTGGGCCAGCCGCTGGGCCAACCGCATCCGCTGCCGCCTGCTGCGCGACGACACCCCGGACACCGGCTGCGGGATCAAGCTGTTCGAGCGCGAGGTGTTCCTCGACCTGCCCTACTTCGACCACATGCACCGCTACCTGCCGGCGCTGGTGCAGCGCGCCGGCTGGAAGACGGTCAGCGTGCCGGTCAGCCACCGCGCGCGCACCGCCGGGGTGTCCAAGTACAACAACCTGGGCCGGGCCCTGGTGGGCATCCGCGACCTGCGCGGGGTGGCCTGGCTGATCGCGCGCAGCCACCGCACCCGGGTGGAGGAACTCTGATGTCGCTGCTGGACCAGCCGCTGGAATGGCTCTACTGGACCGGCCTGCACATCACCGGCTGGAAGCTGATCGGCTACACCGGCGCGCTGATGTTCGGCGGCCGCTGGCTGGTCCAGTTCCTGGCCTCGCGCAAGGCCGGCAAGCCGGTGATCCCGCGCCTGTTCTGGTACATGAGCGTGCTCGGCAGCCTGATGACGCTCAGCTACTTCCTGTTCTCGGCCAAGCAGGACTCGGTGGGGGTGCTGCAGAACCTGTTCCCCGCCTTCACCGCGATCTACAGCCTGTACCTGGACATCCGCCACCGCGGCTGGAAGCGCGACAAGGCCCCGCACTAGGGCCGGCACCGGCCGCCCGGGGGGCCGAACCCGGTTGCAACCAGGCACTTGGCCGCGCATAATGCACGGCTCGCTGCGTCCGGCCGTTGCCGGATCGGCCCGGGAACGCGATCCGGGCCCCCCCCTGCAGGCGAACCCCTTCCCGCATCGCGTTCGGCCAGGCCCACCGGGGCATGGCCGGCGGGGCCGCCGTCTCCCGGGCTATGGGCGACACCAGACCTTCCGAGGTGCGTATGTCCCGCGTTTGCCAAGTCACCGGCAAGGGCGTGCAGACCGGCAACAACGTCTCGCACGCCAACAACAAGACCCGCCGCCGTTTCCTCCCCAACCTGCACGAGCGCCGCTTCTGGGTGGCTTCGGAGAACCGTTGGGTGAAGCTGCGTGTTTCCACCGCTGCCCTGCGCACCATCGACAAGAACGGCATCGACGCCGTCCTGGCCGAGCTGCGTGCCCGCGGCGAGAAGATCTGAGGAGTAACCGACCATGGCTTCCAAGCGCGACAAGATCCGCCTGATCTCCTCGGCCGGCACCGGCCACTTCTACACCACCGACAAGAACAAGAAGAACACGCCGAACAAGATGGAGATCAAGAAGTACGATCCCGTCGTTCGCAAGCACGTGATCTACAAGGAAGGCAAGATCAAGTAACTGGTCGCCTCCCGTCCCGGAAGAAGCCCGCCGCCCGGCGGGCTTTTTCTTTGCGCCGGCCGCGACGGTTTCAACCGGTACAATCGCCCGATGCATCGCGACCACGACATCGCCATCGTCGGCGGCGGCGCCGCCGGCACCCTGGCCGCCATCCACCTGCTGCGCCAGGCGCGGCCCGGGCTGCGGATCGCGATCTACGAACCGGCACCGCGCCCGGGCGAGGGCGTGGCCTACTCCACCCGCCGCCCCGAGCACCTGCTCAACGTCCCCGCCGGGAAGATGAGCGCGCTGCCGGAGGAGCCGGCCGATTTCCTGCACTGGCTGGCCGGGCGCGCGGAATACGCCGGCGCCGGCGACCTGTCCGGACGCTACCTGCCGCGCCGCGACTACGCCGCCTACCTGGGCCAGCGCCTGGAGGAGGCGCGCGCCAGCAGCCCGGCCACGCTGGAGCTGCACCGGCACCGCATCACCGCCCTGCAGCGCCGCGACGGCGGCCTGCGCCTGCAGTGGGACGGCGGCAGCGCCGGCGCGGCACGGGTGCTGCTGGCCACCGGCAACGCCCTGCGTCCGCTGCCGGCGCGCGGCGCCGGTGCCCTGGCCGCGCCGCAGCTGCTGCAGGCCTGGGACAGCGAGGGACTGGCGGCGATCGCGGCGCAGGCACGGGTCTGCATCGTCGGCACCGGGCTGAGCATGGTCGACGTGGTCCTGACCCTGGAAGCCGGCGGCCATCGCGGCCCGGTGCACCTGCTCTCGCGCCACGGCCTGCTGCCGCTGGCGCACGTGCCGGATTCCCCGGTGGACGCCGGCCTGGACGTGGACGCGCTGCTGGCCCTGGGCCTGCGCGCGCGGCTGCGCGCCCTGCGCCAACGGGTGGCCGCGGCCGCCGCCGCGGGCCTGCCCTGGCAGGCGGTCATGGAGCGCCTGCGCCCGCAGGTACAGGCGCTGTGGCGCTCGCTGGACGCGGCCGACCAGCGCCGCTTCCTGCGCCACGTCGTGCGCTACTGGGACATCCACCGCCACCGCATCGCCCCCGAGGCCGGCGCGGTGCTGCGGCAGCTGGCCGGCAGCGGCCGCCTGCAGCTGCACCGCGCTCGCCTGGACCGGGTCGCCGCCGCGCCGCGCTGCGTGCAGGTGGGCGCGCGCGACCGCCATGGCCGCGAACTGGTGCTGGACGTGGACCACGTGGTCAATGCCACCGGCGTGGAGCTGCGCGTGCAGGCCATGCGCAACCCGCTGCTGGAGCAGCTGCTGGGCGAAGGCCTGGCCATGCCGGGCGCGCACGGGATCGGCCTGGCCACCGACGCCGACGGCCGCCTGCTCGATGCCGCCGGCCAAGCGCGCGGGGAGCTGCGCGTCATCGGCAGCCTGCGCATCGGCGAGGCCTGGGAAAGCCTGGCGGTGCCGGAACTGCGCGTGCAGGCACGGGACGTGGCCCGCGCCTGGGCGGATCTTCCGGCCTAGCCCGCGCCGATCGCGCGCAGCGCCGCGTCCAGTTGCGCCTGCGGCTCCAGCGCCGCGGCGATGGGCGTCACGTCGGACTCGCCGAGCGGCGGCTGCAGGGTGGCGAACTGGCTGTCCAGCAGGGCCACCGGCATGTAGTGCCCGCTGCGCTGGCGCATGCGCGCGGCGATCAGGCCAGCGTCGCCATGCAGGAACAGGAAGCGCAGCGGCAGCCCGGTGGCGCGCAGCATGTCGCGGTGGCGCCGGCGCAGGCCCGAGAACGCGAGGGTGACGCGCTCGCCGGCCGCGACCCGGTGCCGCAGTTCGGCGGCGATGCGCTGCACCCACGGCACCCGCATTTCGTCGGTCAGCGGCTGGCCGGAAGCCATGCGCGCCCGCGCCTCCTCGCTGTGGAAGTCGTCGGCATCGAGGAAGGTCGCATCCCAGGCCTGGGCCAGCGCCTGGGCCAGCGTGGTCTTGCCGCTGCCGGACACGCCCATCACCACCGCCACCCGTACCGGCGCGCTCATGCCGTACCACCTCCGGCAAGCGGCAGCTCGACTCGCACGCGGTAGATGCGGCCGGCCTCGACCGGCTGCAGCAGGCCATCGGCCAGCGGCTGGCCATCGAGCTGCACGCGCATCGCCTGCACGCCGGCCGCGCGCTCGACCTCCAGCTCGACCTGCGCGCCGCGGAACCGCCGCGATGCCCTGGCCGAATTCCAGTGCGAGGGCAGCTGCGGGGCGATGCGCAGGGCGTGGCCCTCGCCGCGCAGGCCGAACAGGTCCTCGACCAGGCAGCGGTACAGCCAGGCCGCGGTGCCGGTGTTGAACAGCTGGCTGGAGCGGCCGGCGGTGCGCGGATGCAGGCGCCAGGCGCCGCGGTAGTAGTTGGGCACGAACACCGGCAGCTGGCCGCGCTGCAGCATGTCCTCCGGGTCCGGGCCCGGGAGCATGGCGCGCAGCACCTGCCAGGCGCGGTCGGCCTCGCCGGCGCGGAACAGCGCGTGCAGGTAGAACGCGGCGGCGTGGTTGTAGACCGCGCCGTTCTCGGCCGAGCCGGGGAATTTCTGGGTCAGGCGGCCCACGTCCTCGCGCATGCCGGTGTACGGCGGGTCGAGCATGGCCGCCCCGTACGGCGAGAGCAGGTGCTCGTCCACCGCACGCAGCAGCTTGGCACGCCGCGCCTCGTCGGCCGCGCCGCTGAGCATCGCCCAGCTCTGCGGGTTGAGGTAGATGCGGCCTTCGCTGTCGGCGCGCACGCCGAACACCACGCCGTCGTCGGTGATGCCGCGGCCGTACCAGTCACCATCCCACAGGTGCGCGTTGACCGCAGCGTTGAAGGCATCGGCGCCCTCGCGGAACACGGCATCGGGACGGCCGTGGCGGGCGCTGATGTCGGCCCACAGGCGCAGGGCGTGGGCGCCGGCCAGCGACAGCCAGCCGGACACGCCGCGGCCCTTCCAGCCGACCATGTTCATCGGGTCGCACCAGTCGCCCTGGGCGATGTAGCTGAGGCCGCGTTCGTCGCGCTGGGCCAGGAGCCAGTACATGGCGCGGTCGATGCGCTCGGCCACGCTGGCGCTGGCGCCGTCGCCGCCGGCGACCACCTCGTCGAGGATCGCGTCGTCGCCGGTCTCGTCCAGGTAGGCCTGCAGGCATACCGGCAGCCACACGCAGTGGTCGGTGTGCGGCACCTGGTTGATGTACTTCAGCTCCGCACCCTCCACCAGCAGGATGCCGTCGGGCATGGAGCCGTCGGCGCGCTGCTGCGACAGCGCGTGCACGAACGCCGCGCGCGCGGTGGCCGGGCGCAGGTAGGCCATGCCCATGTGGTCCTGCAGGAAGTTGCGGGTCTGCGGGTCGGTGGTCAGGCGGTTGGAATCGCCGTGGTAGTAGACCTGGCGGGGCAGCCAGTGGTTGGCGAAGTGGTCCAGCCACGGATCCGGCGAGTCGATGCGCACGCAGCCGGCGCCTTCGGCCAGGTAGCGCTCGGTCGCCGCGGCCGCGGCGGCGAAGCCCTCGGCCGAGAGGTGGCGCCCGCGCAGCGCGCGGATCTCCTCGTCATCGTGCGCGGGGGCGAACAGGAAGCGCAGTTCCTCCTCCTGCTCCGGCTCCAGCACCAGGCGGTACTGCAGCGCCGCGGTCGGGGTCTCGTACAGGGCGTCGCCGCAGGCCAGGGCCTCGTGCCGGGCCACCGCGTCCGGCGCGTGCAGCCCGCCCTCGCCCTCGAACGCGGCCTGGTTGGCCTCCCAGGCGTCCGGCGCGCGCTCGTGCAGCAGCACGGTGAGGTCCTTGAACTCGCGCTGGCGGAACCACTCGGCGACCTTCTGGTACGGGGTGACGCTGCTGCAGACGATGCCGCCCAGATCCGGCCGGTAGCGCCCGCCCTGGTTCATCCACGACATGTAGCCGACCGGGAAGTACGGGTACAGGCTGATCCGGCGCCGGCGCCCGGACACGTTGCGCACGCGGATGCTCCACAGCTCGGCCACGTCGTCGGCGGCCAGGCGCACCGCCATCGCCACCTCGATGCCGTGGCACAGCACCGTCCAGGCCACGTCGCCGGCGCCCACCGAGAACGCGAACGCGTCCGGATGCCGGTTGACAGGCGCGTGCGGCGCCGAGAACAGGCTGCCGGTGTCCTCGTCGCGGACGTAGCAGAAGCGTCCCGGGTGGTGGGCGTAGTACGGCTGCTCCGGCTGCATGAAGGTTTTCGCCTCCAGCACCGGCGCATGCGCGTACTTGGACGGCTCCGGCTGCATGAACTGCGCGGTGGCATAACCGCGGCAGTTGAGCTGCAGCAGCATGCGCCGGTTCCACAGGAAGGTGGACGCCTGCGGCATCGCCGTGGGGCTCTCCAGCACGAAGCGCCGCCCCTGTTCGCGGAATCCGCCCACGCCGGGCACGCTGTCGATGGTCTGCTTGCCGTTCATGCCTGTGCTTCCCGCCTTGCCTCCAGTTCGCCCTGGATGCGCTCCAGCGCGGCCGCATCCAGCGGATAGAAACGCATCAGCCACGCCGCCAGCAGCGCCACCACGCCGGGGATCACCGTCAGCAGCAGGACGATGCCCAGGCGCGAGGCGTCCGACTGCGCCTCGTTGGCCACGTAGCCCAGCGCCGCCAGGGTCCAGGCGATGCCGGCCGAGGCCATGGCGCCGCCCATCTTCTGCGAGAACGCGGCGGCGGCGAAGGTCATCGCGGTGGCGCGGCGGCCGGTCTTCCATTCGGTGTAGTCGGCGCAGTCGGCGTACATGGAGAACGCCAGCGGCGACTTCGGCCCCAACATCAGCCCGACCAGGGTGTTGAGGCCCAGCATCACCCACACCTGCTGCGGCGGCACGAAGTACATCGCGCAGCTGAGCACGCCCACGCCGCCCATCAGCAGCATCAGCAGGGTGCGCTTGTCGAGGAAGCGGGTCATCAGCGGCGTGGCTGCCGCGCCCACCGCCAGCGCGATCGAGTAGGCGCCCAGGAACAGCCCGGTCAGCTGCGGCCGCTCGACGTGGTACTTGAGGTAGTACACCAGCGAGCCGGTGCGCATCACGATGGTGATCATGATCACCAGCGCCAGCACGAACAGCACCAGCCACGGGCGGTTGTGCAGCAGGTCCACGACGTCCTGGCGCACCGCGCTGCGCTGCTGCGGCGGCGGCTGGATGCGCTCGCGGGTGCTGGCGAACACCGTGGCGAAGCAGGCCACCGCGACCAGGCCGTACAGCGCCATGGTCAGCTGCCAGCCCAGCTGCTCGTCGCCGCGCCCCAGCCAGCGCACCAGGTCCAGGGTCAGCGCGTTGACCGCGGTGGTGCCGGCGAAGGCGGCGATGAAGCGGAAGCTGATCAGCGTGGTGCGCTGCTGGCTGTCGGAGGTCATCACCCCGGACAGCGCCGAGTACGGCATCGCCATCACGGTGTAGGCCAGCATCATCAGGGTGAAGGTCGCGTACGCCCACACCAGGCGCCCGTCCCCGTCCAGGCCGGGCACGGTCCACACCAGCACGCCGCTGGCCGCCAGCGGCAGCGCGCCCCACAGCATGTACGGGCGGAACCGTCCCCAGCGGGTGCGGGTGCGGTCGGCGACGGCGCCCATCAGCGGGTCGGTGACCGCGTCCACCAGGCGGGTGACCAGCATCATGGTGCCGATCGCCGCGGCGCCGAGGCCCATCACGTCGGTGTAGAAGATCAGCAGGAAGGCCGAGACGTTGGCCCAGTACAGGTTGAAGCCGAAGTCGCCGAGGCCGTAGCCGGCCTTCTCGCGGAAGGACAGGCGCGCGGATGGATCCGCCGCGGGCGCGGCCCGGTTCTGGTCGTGCTGCATTCCCTCTCCCTGGTGCAGGGCGCCGGCCGGGCGCCGTGGGCACGTGACAGCGTTGTCAGATTGCGCGCAACCCGGGCCCGAGGCAAGCGCCGCACCATGCGCCGCAGTACACTCGCGGGCCGGGTGAGGGGAGGCGATCGGGTTGGTCTCGAGCTGGATCCTGCTGCTGGTCTCGGTCGGCTACGCCGCGCTGCTGTTCACGGTGGCATGGTGGGGCGACCGCCGGCCGATGTACCCAGACCGCCCGTGGCTGCGTCCGGCGGTGTACAGCCTCGCGCTGGCGGTCTACTGCTCCTCGTGGACCTTCTACGGCGCCGTCGGCAGCGCGGTGCGCAACGGCCTCGGCTACCTGCCGATCTACCTCGGCCCGATCCTGCTGATGCTGTTCGGCTGGCGCATCATCGAGCGCCTGGCGCTGATCGCACGCAGCCAGAACGTGGTCTCCATCGCCGACTTCATGTCCGCCCGCTACGGCCGCTCGCGGCGGCTGGCGGCGCTGGTGGCGGTGATCGCCCTGGTCGGCATCATTCCCTACGTCGCCCTGCAGTACAAAGCCGTGGCCATGAGCCTGGCGGTGCTGTCGGGCCAGCACGTGGAACAGGCCGCGGTCGCCGCCGACCCGGCGCTGTACGTGGCCCTGCTGATGGCGCTGTTCGCCGCCATGTTCGGCACCCGCCAGGTCGACGCCACCGAGCACCACCACGGCATGATGCTGGCGATCTCGCTGGAGTCGCTGGTCAAGCTGGTGGCGCTGGTGGCGGTGGGCGTGTTCGCCTGGTCCTGGCTGCGCGGCAACGAGATGCGGGTGACCCAGGCCGCGCGCGAGCTGTTCACCCAGGCACCGCCGATGGGCTTCGTCGCCCAGACCCTGCTGAGCTTCCTTGCCATCGTCTGCCTGCCGCGCCAGTTCCAGGTGGCGGTGGTCGAATGCGGCGACGTGGCCGACATCCGCCGCTCGCGCTGGATGTTCGGCGGCTACCTGCTGGTGGTGACGCTGATGGTGGTGCCGATCGCCACCGCCGGCGTGTCCCTGTTCGGCGGCAACCCGCGGGTGGCCAGCGACACCTTCGTGCTGGCGCTGCCGCTGGCCGAAGGCAGCAGCGCGCTGGCGCTGGCCGCCTACGTCGGCGGATTCTCCGCCGCCACCGGCATGGTGATCGTGGCCAGCATCGCCCTGGCGACGATGGTCTCCAACGACCTGGTGATGCCGGTGCTGCTGCGCCGCGGCTGGGGCGAGCGCCACGCCGCCGCCGACGTCGCCTCGCTGGTGCTGTGGGTGCGCCGCCTTGCGATCCTGCTGCTGTCGCTGTGCGCGTACGCCTACTACCGCTGGATCGGCGGCGACACCGCGCTGGCCGCCTACGGCGTGATGGCGTTCGCGGCGGTGGCGCAGTTCGCCCCGGGCCTGATCGGCGGCCTGTACTGGCGCGGCGCCAGCCGCCGCGGCGTGGAGTTCGGCCTGCTCGCCGGCTTCGCCACCTGGGTGTACACCTTGCTGCTGCCGGCGCTCAGCCGCTCCGGGCTGTTCGACGGGCAGTGGATGGAGACCGGCCCGTTCGGCCTGTACTGGCTGCGCCCGCAGCAGCTGTTCGGGCTCAGTGGCTGGGATCCGCTGACCCACGGCACGTTCTGGTCGCTGCTGCTCAACGCCGGGGTGATGATGGTGGTCTCGGCGCGCTGGCGGCCCAGCGTGGACGAGCGCCTGCGCATCGCCCCGTTCCTGGACCCGTACGCCGAGCGGCAGACGCTGTCGCGCAGCGAGTGGTCGGGCAACGTCAGCGTCGGCGACCTGCTGGCCCTGGCCAAGCGCATCGTCGGCGAGCGCCACGCCCACCGCGCCTTCGTCGAGCAGGCGGCCGAGCTGGGCGGCGAGCTGCAGCCGGCCAGCGCCGCCGACCGCGCCTGGATCCAGTTCACCGAGCGCCTGCTGGCGGCATCGATCGGCGCCGCCTCCGCGCGCCTGGTGCTGACCTCGGTGCTGCGCGGCTCGGGCATGCACCTGGACGAGGTGATGGCGCTGCTGGACGAGGCCGGCCAGGAACTGCGCTTCAACCGCGAGATCCTCTCCACCACCCTGGAGAACATCAGCGCCGGGGTCAGCGTGGTCGACCCGGACATGCGCCTGGTGGCCTGGAACCGCCGCTACCAGCAGATGTTCGGCTACCCGGCCGGCATGCTCTACGTCGGCCGCCCGGTGGCCGACCTGATCCGCTACAACGCCGAGCGCGGCGAGCTGGGCGAGGGCGACATCGAGCAGCACATCCGCAAGCGCATCGAGCACATGCGCGCCGGCACCCCGCACGTGTTCGAGCGCGTGCGCGCCGACGGCACCGTGATCGAAATGCGCGGCCAGGCGCTGCCCGGCGGCGGCTACGTCACCAGCTACAACGACATCACCGCCTACAAGCACGCCGAGCAGGCGCTGCGCGAGGCCAACGAGACCCTCGAGCAGCGCGTGGCCGAGCGCACCCGCGAGGCCGAGGAGGCGCAGCAGTCGCGCACCCGCTTCCTGGCGGCGATCAGCCACGACGTGCTGCAGCCGCTCAATGCCGCGCGCCTGTTCGCCTCGGCGCTGCGCGACAGCGCCCAGGCCGACGTCGAGCAGCGGCACCTGGCCGAGCGCGTGGATGCCTCGCTGCGCGCGGCCGAGGAGCTGCTGGACGGCCTGCTGGACGTCTCGCGCCTGGACACCGGCGCACTCCAGGCGGAGACCTCCACCTTCGACGCCGGCGAGCTGCTGCGCGAGCTGGCGGCGCAGTACGCGCCGATCGCCGCCGGGCGCAGCCTGGACCTGCGCGTGCACGCGCGCGCCTGCGCGGTGCGCAGCGACCGCCGCCTGCTGCGCCGGGTGCTGCAGAACTTCATCGCCAACGCCCTGCGCTACACCCGCCAGGGCCGGATCGTGCTGGGCATGCGCGTGCGCGGCGAGGCCGTGTACCTGCAGGTGTGGGACACCGGCCCGGGCATCCCGCCGCAGCACATGCGCCAGATCTACGAGGAATTCCAGCGTTACCAGCAGCCGTTCGACTGGGGCGAGCGCGGCCTGGGCCTGGGCCTGTCGATCTGCCAGCGCATCTCGCGCCTGCTCGACCACGAACTGGACGCGCGCAGCAAGGTCGACCGCGGCAGCATGTTCTCCATCGCCGTGCCGCGCAGCGCGCAACCGGCGGCGGCGCCCGCGCCGGCGCCGATGGCGGTATTGCCCGGCGACGGCTCGCTGGCCGGCCTGCGCGTGCTGTGCGTGGACAACGACCGCGAGATCCTCGACGGCATGCGCATCCTGCTGGCGCGCTGGCAGGCCGTCGCCATCCCCGCGGCGACGGTGGACGAGGCGCTGGAGCGGATGGCCGACAGCGCGCCGCAGGCGATGCTGGTGGACTACCACCTGCACGACCGCATGGACGGCCTGGACGCGCTGGACGCACTGCGCGCGGCAAGCGGTGCCATCCCCGGCGCGCTGCTGACCGCAGACGGCCGCGACGAGCTCAAGCGCCAGGCGCGGCTGCGCGGCTACCGGCTGCTGACCAAGCCGGTGAAGCCGGCCTCGCTGCGCGCCTGGCTGGCGGCACAGGTGCCGGCCGCGGCGCGCGCCGGCGCCTGACCGGCGGCACCGTGGTTGCCGTGGCCCCGGTGCTGGTTTACCGTGGCCGCGTCCGCACCGACCCGACCATGACCGGTTTCCTGCCCCGCCTGTCCGCGCTGCTGCTGCTCCTGTGCCTGGCCCCCGCGCCACCGGCCTGTGCCATCGGCAAATCCACCGCCGCCGCGCCGCCGGCTGCTCCGGAATGCGGCGATCCCGGTCGGGTACCCGTGCCACCGCGACGACCTCCCATCGCCTGAAGCCACGCGCAAGCCACCGGTGCGACGCCCCTGCGTCGCGCTTCCTTCGCGTGCGCCCCACGGCGCCCCCAGCGGATCTTCGCCATGTCCCCGTCCCGGGATGCTTCCTTCCTGCCGGCTTCGCCGGCGCGCCGCCGCTTCGTCCAGGGCCTGGCCCTGGCCGGCGTGGCCGGCAGCGGCCTGCTGCGCGGCAACGCGCTGGCCATGACCCCGGCCGTGCTCAGCGGCCACGACTTCGACCTGGCCATCGGCCAGACCCTGCTCGACATCACCGGCCGCCCGCGCCCGGCGGTGGCGGTCAACGGCCAGGTGCCGGCGCCGCTGCTGCGCTGGCGCGAGGGCGACACGGTCAGCGTGCGCGTGCACAACCGCCTGCCCAACGTCCCCAGCTCGATCCACTGGCACGGCATCCTGCTGCCGGCCAACATGGACGGCGTGCCGGGCATGAGCTTCGACGGCATCGCGCCGGGCGAGACCTGGCTGTACCGCTTCACCCTGAAGCAGTCCGGCACCTACTGGTACCACAGCCATTCGCTGTTCCAGGAGCAGGCCGGGCTGTACGGGCCGATCATCGTCGATCCCCTGCAGCCGCCGCCGTACCGCTACGACCGCGAGCACGTGCTGCTGTTCTCGGACTGGACCGACCTGGCCCCGGACGCGCTGTTCCGCCGGCTGAAGAAGGCGCCCGGGTACGACAACCTCTACCGGCGCACCGCCACCGACTTCCTGCGCGACGTGCGCCGCGACGGCCTGCGCGCCACCCTCGCCGAGCGCGGCATGTGGGGGCGCATGCGGATGACGCCCAGCGACCTGTCCGACGTCAACGGCAACACCTATACCTACCTGCTCAACGGGCAACCGCCGGCGGGCAACTGGACCGGGCTGTTCCGCCCGGGCGAGAGGGTGCTACTGCGCCTGGTCAACGCCGGCGCGATGACCCACTTCGACGTGCGCATCCCGGGCCTGAAGATGACCGTGGTCGCCGCCGACGGCCAGTACGTGCACCCGGTGAGCGTGGACGAACTGCGCATTGCCGCGGCCGAAACCTACGACGTGATCGTCGAGCCCACTGGCCAGGACGCGTACACGATCTTCGCCCAGGACCTGGGCCGCACCGGCTTCGCCCGCGGCACGCTGGCGGTGCGCCACGGCCTGGCGGCGCCGGTGCCGGCGGTGGATCCGCGTCCGCTGCTGGCCATGGGCGACATGGCCCATGGCGGACACGCGGGCCATGGCGGACAGGGCAGGCACCGGACCGGGCACCACGACACCACCGGCCAGGCGCACGCCGGGCACCAAGCGGCGCAGGCGCACGCGGGCCACGACGGGCATGGCGGCCATGCTCCGGCCACGCCACGCGGCGTCGTCCACCCGCCCACTGAAGCCGGCAATCCGCTGGTGGACATGCAGGCCTCGCCCACCGGCCCGCGCCTGGACGATCCGGGCATCGGCCTGCGCGGCAACGGCCGCCGGGTGCTGGCCTATGCCGACCTGCGCAGCCTGTTCGAGGATCCGGATGGACGCGAGCCGGGCCGCGAGGTCGAGCTGCACCTGACCGGGCACATGGAGAAGTTCGCCTGGTCGTTCAACGGCGTGCCCTTCGCCTCGGCCGAACCGCTGCGCCTGAACTACGGCGAGCGCGTGCGCATCGTGCTGGTCAACGACACGATGATGCACCACCCCATCCACCTGCACGGGATGTGGAGCGACCTGGAAGACGCGCAGGGCCGCTTCCAGGTGCGCAAGCACACCGTGGACATGCCGCCCGGCACCCGCCGCAGCTACCGCGTGCGCGCCGACGCGCTCGGCCGCTGGGCCTACCACTGCCACCTGCTCTACCACATGGAAGCGGGGATGATGCGCGAGGTGCGCGTGGAGGAAGCCGCATGAGCCGCCTGCTCCCGACCCGCCTGCTTCCGGCACTGCTGGCGCTGCTGCCCGGCATGGCGTCCGCGCAGGAACCACCCGGACATGCGGCGCATGCCCGGCACCATCCCTCCACGGAGCCGGAACGCCACGCTGCGCATGCAGGCCATGCCCCGGCGCAGGCGCCCGCCGCTGAAGACCACGCCGGCCACCACCGGCACGCATCCACCGCGCCATCGCCGTCCGCACCGCAGCCTTCCAGCGACGCGCACGGGGAGCATGCCGGCGCAGGCCATGCGGAGCACGCTCCGGCACCGGGCCACGACGGACACGCCGGCCACGCGCCGGCCGGCCAGTCCGCGGCGGCGCATGCCATGCACGCGCACACCCATGGACCTGGCATGCCCGCAGCGGACGCCAGCCTCCCGCGCGAGCCGATCCCGGCCGTGACCGATGCCGACCGCGCCGCCGCATTCCCGTCCCTGCGCCATGGCCACGCGCACGACGCAGGCCGCAACGGCCTGCTGCGGATCGACCGGCTGGAAGCCTGGGATGCCAGCGGCGGCAGCGGCCAGGCCTGGGAGGCGCAGGCCTGGATCGGCGGCGACGTGCAGCGCCTGTGGCTGCGCAGCGAGGGCGAGCGCGAACGGTCGCGCACCCGTGCCGCGGAGCTGGAGCTGCTGTACGGGCGCGGTATCGCGCCGTGGTGGGACCTGCTGGCCGGGGTGCGCCGGGACTTCGCGCCGGGCGACGGCCGCACCTGGGCGGCGCTGGGCGTGCAGGGCTTGGTCCCGTACAAGATCGAGGTCGCGGCCACTGCCTATCTGGCCAGCGGCGGCCACACCGCGCTGCGTGCCGAACTCGGTTACGAACTGCCGCTGAGCCGCTACCTGGTCCTGCAGCCGCGGCTGGAGGTGGAACTGCGCGGCCGCGACGATCCGCTCCGCGGCATCGGCTCCGGGCTGTCCAGCGCCGAGGCGGGGTTGCGCCTGCGCTGGAACCTCACCCCGCGCTTGGCGCCCTACCTCGGCCTGGTGCACGAGCGCGCCTTTGGCGACACCGGCCGGTACCAGCGCGCGGAGCATGGCGGCGCCCGCGACACCCGTTGGGTTGCGGGCGTGCGCGCGTGGTTCTGAGCCCCTAGGGACCGGGCAGGGGCGCGGGCCCGCGCTCCTGCCGCCCTTCCCGGCGCTCCGCGTCCAGCCGCTCCACCGCGGCGACCACGGCCTCGTAGGCCGCCTCCAGCGCGTCCAGGTGCTCCGGGTCGCGCTCGCGCCGATATGCGTGCAGCGCGAATCCCAGCAGGTTGAGCCGGTTGCGCAGCTCGTGCAGCAGCAGATCGTCGCCGTCGGGTTGGCTCATGGAGCAGTCGCGCTCGCGTTGGAAGGCAGCCGGGGCGGCCTGCAGGTGCCACGTAACGGCCGCGGCCAGCCCCGGATGATGCGGGCGCCGGCGTGATGGTCCCGGCAAGCACCACGCACCGGAGGATCCGTCACGGCGCGGTGACGCGCCGTCCACGGGCCGCTGCGCACACTCCGCTCCACCGCCGCGCATGCGCCCTCCGGAGCATCGATGAACGCCGCGAGCCGCCATCCCACCGTGGATGCCCTGCGCCGGGCACCCGCGACCGTGCGCCGCGAGGCCTAGCCATGGACGCCCTGCTGCTGTCGCGCATCCAGTTCGCGTTCGTGATCTCCTTCCACGTGCTGTTCCCGGCCTTCACCATCGGCCTGGCCTGGTGGCTTTCCTTCGTGGAGTGGCGCTGGCTGCGTACCCACGATGCGGCCTGGCGGCGGATCTACTTCTTCTGGATGCGGATCTTCGCCATCTCCTTCGGCATGGGCGTGGTCAGCGGCATCGTCATGACCTTCCAGTTCGGCGCCAACTGGCCGGAGCTGAGCCGGGTCGGCGGCGGCATCCTGGGCCCGCTGCTGAGCTACGAGGTGATGACCGCCTTCTTCCTGGAGGCCAGCTTCCTGGGCGTGATGCTGTTCGGCTGGGGCCGGGTGTCGGAGAAGCTGCACTTCCTGGCCACCTGCATGGTCGCGGTGGGCACGCTGTTCTCGGCGTTCTGGATCCTCAGCGCCAACAGCTGGATGCATACGCCGGCCGGTTACGCGCTGGCCGGTGGCATCGTCGAGCCGGCGGACTGGCTGGCGATCATCTTCAATCCCTCCTTCCCCTACCGCCTGGTGCACATGACCCTGGCGGCGTTCATCACCAGCTGCTTCGTGATCGGCGGCGTGTCGGCCTGGCTCCTGCGCCGCGGCATCCAGGCCGACGAGGCGCGGCGCATGCTGCACGCGGCGGTGGCCTTCGCCGCGATCACCGTGCCGCTGCAGATCCTGGCCGGCGACATGCACGGCCTCAACACCCTGGAGCACCAGCCGATCAAGGTCGCGGCGATGGAGGGCCACTGGCATCCGGCCGAACCCGGCGCCGGGGTACCGCTGACCGTGTTCGCCGTGCCCGACCAGGAGGCGGAGACCAACCGCCACGCCATCGCCATCCCACGCCTGGGCAGCCTGATCCTGACCCATGAATGGGACGGCGACATCCCGCCGCTGACCTCGGTGCCGCCGGAGGAGCGGCCGCCGGTGGCGCCGGTGTTCTATGCCTTCCGGATCATGGTCGGCGTCGGCGTACTGATGCTGCTGCTGGCCTGGGCCTCGGCCTTCGCCTGGTGGCGCGGCACGCTGCTGCGCAGCCGGCTGCTGCTGGGCGCCTGGAACCTGATGCTGCCGGCGGGCTTCATCGCCCTGGTCGCCGGCTGGTTCGTCACCGAGATCGGGCGCCAGCCCTGGGTGGTACACGGGCTGATGCGCACCGCCGATGCGGTGGGCGAGCAGAGCGCCGGCATGGTCCTGGCTTCGCTTGCCACCTACGTCGTCGGCTATGCCTTCGTGTTCGGCTTCGGGGTCTGGTACCTCGCCCGGCTGGTGCGCCGCGGCCCGGTGCCCGACCGCGACGGCCCGGACCTGGAAGGCGGCGAGCGCACCCCGGCACGGCCGATCTCCGCGGCCGGCATTCCCGGAGAAGACCAATGAGCATGGAGCAATGGCTGCCGGTCGCCTGGTTCGTGGTGATCTGCTTCGGGATCCTGATGTACGTGGTGCTGGACGGCTTCGTCCTGGGCCTGGGCATCCTCGCCCCGTTCGCGCGCAATCCGCAGGAACTGGACCTGATGATGAACACCGCCGCGCCCATCTGGGACGGCAACGAGACCTGGCTGGTGCTGGGCGGCGTCGGCCTGCTCGCGGCGTTCCCGGCGGTGTACGCGCTGGTGCTGTCCTCGCTGTACCTGCCGGTGCTGGTGATGGTGATGGCGCTGGTGTTCCGCGGCGTGGCCTTCGAGTTCCGCTTCAAGGCGCGGCGCTCGCGCTGGGTCTGGGGCGGTGCGTTCTTCGCCGGATCGCTGCTGGCGGCGGTGGCGCAGGGCGTGATCCTCGGCGCCATCGTCCAGGGCCTGGCGGTGGAGGACGGTCGCTACGTGGGCGGCGCGTTCGGCTGGTTCAGTCCCTTCACCATGCTCACCGGGCTGGCGCTGGCCGCCGGCTATGCACTGCTGGGCGGCAGCTGGCTGATCCTCAAGACCGAAGGCCCGGTGCGCACCCTGGCCTGTGGGCTGACCCGGATGCTGGCCGGCGTGGTGATCGCCGCGCTGGGCCTGGTCAGCACCTGGCTGCCCTTCCTCAGCTCGCGGGTGATGGCGCGCTGGTTCGAGAGCGGCAACTTCTGGTGGCTGTCGCCGGTGCCGCTGTGCGCCCTGGTCGTGTCGGTGCTGCTGTGGCGCACGACCGGACGCGGCGGCCCCGATTCGCGGCCGTTCCTGCTGTCGCTGCTGCTGTTCGCGCTGGCCTTCGTCGGCCTGGTGCTGGGCATGTGGCCGTACCTCGTTCCGCCGACCTACACCCTGTGGCAGGCGGCCGCGCCGCCCTCGTCGCAGGTCTTCGCCCTGGTCGGGCTGGTCGTGTTGCTGCCGCTGGTGCTGGGCTACACCGCCTGGTCCTACCGCGTGTTCCGCGGCAAGGTCGGCGCCGACGCCGGATACCACTGACGCATCACGCCGCGACAACGGCGGGCGCGCACGGCCTTTACCGGCCTGCACACACACTGGCGGTTCCCCCCGACCACGGAGCACCGCCATGGCCCTGCCCGATTACCCGAAGCCGCCGTTCAAGCGCCAGCAGCAGTCCTTCCCCGGCAAGACCTCGCGCATGGAGCCGCGCCCGGACCATGGCGAGGACAGCTACGTCGGCAGCGGCCAGCTGGAAGGCAAGCGCGCCCTGGTCACCGGCGGCGACAGCGGCATCGGCGCCGCGGTGGCGATCGCCTACGCGCGCGAGGGCGCGGACGTGGCCATCGCCTTCCTCCCCGGCGAGCGCGACGATGCGCAGCACGTGCAGGAGCAGATCGTGGCCGCGGGCCGCCGCGCCCTGCTGGTGGAATGCGACATCAGCGACGCGCACCAGGCGGCCGACCTCATCGAACGGGTCCGCAAGGAATTCGGCGGCCTGGACGTACTGGTCAACAACGCCGCCTACCAGCGCTACTTCGAGAGCTTCGACGAGATCACCCTGGACGAGTGGCGCCGCACCTTCGAAACCAACGTGCACGCGGTGTTCAACCTGGTGCGGCTGAGCCTGCCGATGCTGGAGGGCGGCGGCTGCGTGATCAACACCGCCTCGGTCAACTCGAAGAAGCCCAAGCCCAACATCCTGCCCTACGCCGCCACCAAGGGCGCGGTGGCCAACCTCACCGTCGGCCTGGCCGGCCTGCTGGCCGACCGCGGCGTGCGCGTGAATGCGGTGCTGCCTGGCCCGATCTGGACGCCTTTCATCCCCGCCGGCATGTCGGAGGAGGAGGTCGAGACCTTCGGTGACCAGACGCCGTTCGGGCGGCCGGGGCAGCCGGCGGAACTGGCCTCGGCCTACGTGATGCTGGCCAGCGACAAGGCCAGCTACACCTCCGGCGCGTTGCTGACCATCTCCGGCGGCGCGGTGGTGGTGTAGGCGCCCCAGGCTCCCCGCAGCGCGGCAGGCTGCGGGGCGCGGGCGGAAGGTGGTGGTGCGTGCAGCGCGCCGCCGCTGCCGCGGAACAGGCGCGGCCCGTGGCGCGAACTGCGCTGGCACGGTGGCATGCGTTCCGGCGCGTGCCCTTCCAGCGCGCGCCAGCCGACCACCGCCCAGTGGCCTCCGCCGGCCGGCAGTTCCGGTGACCACCAGCAGCGGCCATCGAAGGTGCCGGCAAACCAGCGGGCGTAACCGTCCTCGCCGCGTGCGCGGATCGCCAGCGGCGCGCGCAGCGGCGGGACCACGTCCACGCTGCGGCAGCAAGGGCAGTCGCCGCCGGCGGACGCGGCGAGGCCGGGCGGCATTTGCGCGCTCATGCCGCGCCCCCGTGGATGCGGCCGCCATGGCCGGGGTGGTCCAGGGTACCGCACGGATCGCGCGGCGGCGCGTCCAGCTGCTGGCGGTCGGCCTGGCGCGCGGCCATGCGGTCGGCCAGCGCCGGTGCCAGGCGGCTGGCCAGCGAGTTGAACTTCGACATCGCGCCGACCTGGGTCGCGCGGCCGCCATGGCTGGCCGCGTGCAGGATGGCCGCGGCCACCCGCGACGGATCGATCAGCGGCGTCGGCAGCTTGGGCTCGCGGTCCATGTAGTTGCGCGCGTGCTGGGGGAACGGGGTATCGGTGGCGGTCGGCTGCACCAGCACGATCGAGACCGGGCTGTCGCCCACGTGCTCCTCCTCCACCCGCAGCGCATCGGTAAAGCCCTTCACCGCGTGCTTGGACGCCGAATACATGCCCTGCAGCGCCACCACCGCGTCCGACACCTCGCTGCCCAGGTTCACCAGCACGCCGCCGCTGGCGCGCAGGAACGGCAGCGCGGCCAGCGAGCCGTTGACCACGCCCCAGAAGTTCACGTCGAACAGGCGGCGGCTGTCGGCCTCGCCGACTTCCTCCAGCCGCCCGTAGATCGAGACCCCGGCATTGTTCACCCAGGTGTCGATGCCGCCGAAGCGCTGGTGCGCCAGCCGCGCCACCGCGTCCACGTCCGCGCGCCTGGACACGTCGCACTGCGCCGCCAGCGCCTGGCCGCCGGCGGCGACGATGGTGGCGACGGCCTCCTCCAGCACGTCCAGGCTGCGCGCCGCCAGGACCACGCGCGCGCCCTGTTCGGCCGCCGCCAGGGCGGTGCAAAGGCCGATGCCGCTGGAGGCACCGGTGACGACGATGACCTGCTGGTCCAGTGGCTTGTGCTGGGCCATGGGAGACTCCCGGTAACGGCGGGGCGGCCATTGGGCCCTGCGCGCCGGCCAGCCGGCGTGAAGCGGGGGCGCCGGAGCGTGCAGACCTTGCACGGCTGCGGTTCAGCCGAATGGCACCCGCCGCGCCACCATCATGTAGAAGATCGCCAGGAACGAGACCAGCGCCGGGAAACCGAGCGCGGTCCAGGCGCCAAGCACGCGGGCGTACTGCAGCGGCAGCTCGCGCCCCTGCGCGGCGGCGGCCACGGCGATGTCGCGCAGGCGCATCTGCAGCCACACCACCGGCAGCCAGCAGGCCGCGGCAACCACGTACAGCACGATCGACCAGTACAGCCACGGCGTGGACAGCGGGATGTGCAGTCCGCGGGCCAGGTACAGCCCGGTGAGCGGCTGCACCACGATGGTGGTGGCGGTGAACAGCCAGTCGGCCACCACTACCAGCCGCGCCACCGGCGCGATCACCGCCGGATCGCGGGTGCGGCTGATGAACAGCAGGTAGAACGCCGTGCCCACGCCCGTGCCGAACAGGAACGTGGAGGAGAGCACGTGCAGGTACTTAACGGTCACCAGGTCCATGCGCTCGGTCCAGCAGGATCAGGGCCAGGATCGCGCCGGCGATCGGGACGTTCTTCAGCAGCGGGCCGAACGGATGCAGCCAGAACTCCGGCAGCCACAGGCTGATCAGCACGGTGTATCCGGCCATCAGCGCCAGCTGGGCGTAGTACACCGGGCGCCGCCGCGGCAGCAGGAGCATGGCGATGCCCAGCAGCGCGTCGAGCAGCGCACCGCTCCACAGGGCCGCTTCGGCCACCCCGCCGTGCAGCCCGACCCGCGCCAGCAGCGCGTGGCTGGCCTCGCGCGGGTAGCCCCATAGCGAGACCCAGGCCGTGCCCAGCCACATCGCCGCCAGCGACACGCGCAGGGCAAGCACGGCGCGGCGGAGGCGCAGGCCGGCGCGCAGGCGCGCGGCCTCCGGGGCGGCGATGAAGACCGACGGATCGCGCGGCGGGCGGCCCAGCACGGCGGTGATGCCGTCCGGGTCGCCGGTATTGCCGGCTTCCAGCATGCGCAGCGCATCGGCCCCGACCAGGCCGCCACTCAGGCGCGCAGCCAGCGGCAGCAGCGGCCGCAGCGGCGCCATCGGCAGGCTTGCCACCCGGGGCGCGCGGCCCAGTGCCGCGCCCAGCTCGCGCAGGTAGTCGCGCAGCGGCAGCGGACGCGGGCCGACCGCCTCCAGCGTATCCGGCGGCTCCGCGCAGGTCGCCAGCCGCGCCAGCGCCTCGGCCAGGTCGTCCAGGTGCAGCGGCTGCACCGGCTGGCGTCCGCCGCCCGGCAGCAGCAGCAGCGGCCAGGTCGCCAGCCCCAGGAAGAAGCGGCTGCTGGCGCCCTGCGGCGAGAACACCAGCGAGGGACGCACGATCACCACCGGCGCCGGCAGCTGCCGCAACAGGACCTCGGCGCGCCCCTTGGAGTCGAAGTACGCGGTGCTGCCGCCCAGCTCCGCGCCCAGCGCGGACACATGCAGCAGCCGCCCGATCCCGGCCTGGACCGCGGCGCCGAACAGCGCGGCCACCGCCTTCACGTGCACCGCATCGAAGCTCTGCTGTGCTTGCGCCTGGAAGATGCCCACCGCGTTGACCAGTACGTCGTGGCCGCGCAGGCGCCGCACCAGCTCCCCTTGCGGCGGCAATGCATTGAAGTCCAGCGCCAGGTCCACCCCCTGCCCGCGTCCCGCGAGGACCACCTCATGACCCGCCTGCCGCAACCTGCGCGCGACCGCGCCGCCGATCATCCCGCGCCCCCCGGCCACGACGATCCGCAGGCGCCTGGATGGCGTGCCGTCCTGCTGCGTGCGCTCGGGTCCGGGGCGGTGGCGAGCATCATCTCCACTCTGGTGGTCTCCGCCCGCAGCCGGTGGCGCAGCGGATCGGTGCCCGCCGGCACCAATGCCGCCAGCCAGTGGGTCTGGGACTGGCCGGCCCGGCATGCCAGTGGCTGGTCGGCGCGGCATACCCTGCTCGGCTACGCCATCCACCATGCCAGCTCGCTGCTGTGGGCCGGCGGCTATGAGGCCTGGGGCCACAGGCGTCCGGCCGATCCGCCGTTGCTGCGCGCCGCCGGGATCGCCGCCCTCGCCTACGTGGTCGACTACCACGTGGTGCCGCGGCGGCTCAGCCCGGGCTTCGAGAACCGCATCGGCGCGTCCGGCGTGGCGGCCGCGTACGCGGGCTTCGCCCTGGGCCTGGCGCTGTGCGACCTGGTGAAAGCGCGCCGGCACGGCTCAGCCCCCGCGCGCGCGCAGCGCCGCGCGGAACTCGTGCAGCCACGGCAGCACGCACAGCGCCAGCGGCGGCAACAGCAGCGCCAGCCATAGCGGCGCCGGCGCCGGCTCGGGGCGCAAGGCCCAGCCCGCGGCGCGGTCCGCGCCGCCCTGCACCAGCACGATCGCGCCCAGGGCGATCCACGGCGCCATGTCCAGCACGCTGTGCAGGTGCTGCTCCAGTGGTGTGATCGTGCGCCGGCCGAACGCGGTCCGCGTGTCCACGTAACCGGCCACCGCATGCGCCACCACCAGGGCGGCAAGCACGGCGAGCAGGCCCGGGCCGGGCGCGAACGCGAGCCAGGCCAGCACGCCACCACCCAGCAGGCCCAGCTGCAGCGCATGCATGGACGACTCGCGCAGGCCGGAGGTGTGCGGCAGGTCGGTGCGGCGATGCTGGGCGAAGTCGAGGAAGCCGGCGGCCAGCCAGGCCAGGTATCCGGCATAGGCCCAGCCGCCGGCGGACATCAGTCCTCGTCCTCCAGTGCGTACGGTGCCAGCGGCGCGTTGGCCGGGCCGTTGAGCACCACGCCGGTGCGCGCCTCGAAGCGCGAACCGTGGCAGGGGCAGTCCCAGGACTTCTCCTCGCCGCTCCAGCGCACCACGCAGCCCATGTGCGTGCAGCGCGCGCTGTACGCATGCACCGAACCATCGCCGGCGCGGTACACCGCCACCCGGTGCAGGCCGCGGCGCAGCACCGCGCCGGTGCCGGGGGCGATGTCGGCCACCTCCGCCACCTGCGCGGGCCGCACCCAGTCGCGGTACTGCAGCACGGCGTTGGCGTTCTCGCGCAGCCATTCGCCGCCGGCGCGCAGCGGCTGGCGGCCGGGCTCGTAGAGTTCGCGCCAGGGATTGTCGCGGCCCTGCACCAGGTCGGCGACCAGCAGCCCGCCCAGGGTGCCATGCGTCATGCCGTTGCCCGAATCGCCGGTGATCAGCCACACGTTGTCGTGGTGCGGGTCGGCGCCGATGAAGGCCAGGCCGTCGGCCGGCTCCAGCACCTGGCCGGACCAGGCGGCATGGAAGGATTCAACCTGCGGGAAGCGCTCGCGGGTCCATTCCTGCAATCGCGCATAGGCCTGCGGATCGTCGTCCTGGCCGGTCTTGTGGTCCTCGCCGCCGACCAGCAGCTCCATCCATTCCGGATCGGCGGTCTCGCGCAGGCGCACGTAGTGGTAGGGATCGGCATCGTCCCAGATGAGCGCGTCGGGCACCGTGCCGGCGGGCACGCGCCCGGCGACCACGTAGGTGCGGTACGGCGCCTGCTTGGGGAAGGTGGCGGTGGTGCCGTGGAACGGCACGTTGGCGGCGACCACCACGGCGCGTGCGCGCAGCACGCTGTCGTCGTCCAGCTGCAGCACCGGCTCGTCGCCGCCGGCCACGCGCTGCACGTGCGCGCGCAGGAAGCGGCCGCCGGCATCGCGTACCTCGCGCGCCAGGGCCAGCAGGTAGCCGCCGGCGTCGATCCGCGCCTGGCCGGCGAAACGGATCGCCGGGCCGAACCGCGCCGGAAGTTCCTCGCCCGCCTCGCACCAGCGCACCTCCAGCCCGGACTCGCGCGCGGCCTGCATCTCCCGGCGCAGGCCCTCCGGCTCGCCCGCGTGCGAATACAGGTAGCCGGGCACGCGATGGAAGCCGCAGTCGGGCGCACCGTTGGCCAGGTCCTCGATCCAGTCGATCGCCGCCGCGTGGCTGGCCGCGGCCAGGCGCGCGCCGTCCTTGCCGTGGTGGCGCTGCAGCAGGGTGAAGCGGTCGTCCAGCGCGGAGGCCAGGTGCGCGGTGGTGCGCAGGGTCTCGCCCGCGCCCACGCCTCCGCGGTCGACCACCAGCACCTGCCTGCCCTCGCGCAGCAGGCAGGCGGCAGTGGTCAGCCCGGCGATGCCGGCGCCCACCACCACCACGTCCTGCACGGCGTCCGCTGCCTGCGCCTCGAACCAGGCGGCGGTGGCGTCGCCGATGGGCGCCCAGACCGGGATGGTGCGTGCGGTGGACATGCGGGGCTCCTGTGCGGCGGGGGCCTCCGCACCATCCGGCAGCCGGCGTGAACCCGCCGTCGTGCGCCGTCGGCGGGCAACCGGCCCTCACTCCACGGGGCGGCCGCGTTCCTCGCCGCGGCGGGCCAGGTAGTTGTAGATCGTGCGCACGCTGATCCCCAGCGCGCGGGCGGCGGCGGCCTTGTCGTTGCCGTAATGGGCCAGGGTTGCGTCCACCGCGCGACGTTCCAGGTCGGCCAGGCTGGTGCCGACGCTGAAGCCGATGCGCGCGCCCTCGCCGTCCGCGGGCGCCGGCACGCTGCCCTGCGGCTCCACGTGCAACAGCGGCGAGCGCTGCAGCAGGTAGGCCGCATGCACGGCGGCGCGCAGTTCGCGCACGTTGCCGGGCCAGGCATGCCGCAGCAGGGCATGGTCGGCACCGGGGGCCAGGCGCTTGTCCTGGCCATGGCCCTCGTTGAGCCGCTGGATGAACATGTCCGCGAGCACGACCACGTCCTGGCCACGCTCGCGCAGCGGCGGCACCCGCAGCGACAGCGCGCCGATGGCGTGGTACAGGTCCGCGCGCAGCAGGCCCTCGGCCACGCTGCGCGCGGGGTCGCCGGCGACGCAGAACAGCAGGCGCGGGGCCGGGGCATCGACGGTGGCCACCTGGCGCCCCTCGACCACCGCAAGCAGGCGTGCCTGCACATGCGGCGGCAGGCGCTCGGCGGCGTTTACCAGCAAGCTGCCACCGGCGGCGCGTGCGAACGCGCAGGCATGGGAGTCGGTGTCCGTTTCGCCAAACAGCGCCGCCTCCATGCGCGCGGCGGGCAAGGCACCGCAGTCCACCGCCACGAAGGCGCCTTCGCGGCCGCTGGCTGCATGGATGGCACGGGCCACGGCCGCACGCCCGCTGCCCGGCTCGCCGCACAGCAACAGCGGCGCGTCGCCTGCCGCAACGCGCAGCACCAGGTCCGCAAGCCGGCGCATGGCGGGCGAGCCGCCGGCCAGCTCGATGGCGTCGGCAGCCCCGCCCAGGCCCGGCCAGCTGCGCCGCGCGATGCGGCGCAGGACCGCCTGCAGCTGTTCCGGGCGGAATGGTTTGACCAGGTACTCCACCACCGGCGAGGCAATCGCGCGCACCGCGGTGTCGACGCTGGGACGGCCGGTCGCGACCACGATCTGGCCATGGCGCGCCAGGTCCAGGCCATCGAGCAGGTCCATGCCGTTGCCATCCGGCAGGGTCAGGTCCAGCAGGATCAGGTCGGTGGCGTGGTCGCGCACGAAGGCACGTGCTTCGGCCAGGGTGCCGGCCAGCTGCACGCCGCAGCCTTCGTCGGCCGCCAGCCTGCCCGCGGCGCGCGCGAAGCCGGCGTCGTCGTCGACGATCAGGACGGTGGGGGTCATGTGCGGCCTCGGGGGAATGAGTGCAGCGCCGACCCCGCCCGGTTAAGCGGGGGTAGGCGCGATCGCACGGCGGCGTCAAAGCGTGACGCGTGCAACCCGCCTGCCTGCCCCGCCGGGCGTGCGCCGGGCGGGGGGCGGGGCCGTCACTCGGTCGGCTGGGTGGGAGGCGGCGGATTGGTCGCCGGGTCGGTCGCCGGATCGGTGGTCGTCGGCACGCAGTTGGGATCGTTCTCCGCGCACGGCGTCGCCGGAGCATTGGGATCGGCGGGCGGCGGCATCGACGGATCGGTCATGGTCGGATCCGGCGTGGTGGTGTCGGCCGGGACGGTGGTGTCGGCGGGCGCCACCGTACCGGTGCTGGCCGGATCCACGGCGGGTTGTTCCTCGCGGCGGTCGCAGGCCGCGCAGGCCAGGACCAGTACAGCGCAAAGCAGGGGGATTCGCATGGCAGTCCTCCACGGATGCCGCACGTGCGGCCAGTGCATGAAACCCCGCCCGGGCTTTGGCCGGTGTGAACGCGCCCGCCGCGGTCCTGCAGCGCGTTTAACACAAACCTTAATCCGCTTTACGTGCCATGCACGGAGCGGGTCCGACAGTGCGCGTCCCGGCATCCATTGCCACATCGCGTCCCGAACATGCCCCGACCCCACCCCCCCGCGCGCAGCAGCGCGCTCGACCCGGCGCGGCTGCGCCGCCATCTTCCGGAACTGCTGCAGCAGTTCGTTCCCGACCCTTCGCCGCAACCGGCGCGTCCCGGCGCCCGCATGCCCGCGCCGGCGCGGCCTCCGGAGCGCCGCCGATGAACCGCGACCAGGACCAGCCGTCGCCGTCGCGGCAACCGGCCCGGCGCGGCGAACAGACCGGCAAGCACGACAGCCGCGACCGCAACGATCCGGAGGTGCAACCGGGCGCGCGCAAGGGCCGCGGGGAGCCGCCGCACGTGAACCCGGAGCCGCCGCGTGGACGTGGCCAGGGATAGGCGGCGCAGGACCCCCGCCCTGCTGCTGGTGGACATGATCAACCTGTTCGACTTCCCGGACGGGGCAGCCATGGCCACCGCCGCACGCCGCATCACCCCGGCGCTGGTGCGCCTGCGCGCGCGCTTCGACCGCGCCGGCGCGCCGGTGATCCACGTCAACGACAACTTCGCGCAGTGGCGTGGCGAGTTCCGCGACCTGGTCGCGTCCTGCGTGGAAGCCGGCGGCATCCCCGCGGAGATCGCCACCCGCCTGGCGCCGCAACCGCAGCACTACCACGTGCTCAAGCCCAAGCATTCGGCCTTCGCCAGCAGCGCGCTGCCGGTGCTGCTGGCCAAGCTGGGCGTGCGGCGCCTGGTGATCACCGGCATCGCCGCAGATTCCTGCGTGCTGGCCACCGCGCAGGACGCGAACATGGCCGAATACGGGACCTGGGTGCCCAGCGACTGCGTGGCCTCGCGCCAGCCGCAGCGCAAGCGCGAGGCGCTGTCGCTGCTTTCGCGTTCGCTCAACGCGCGCACCGTGGCCAGCAACCGCGTGCACGGGCTGTTCCCGCAATAGCACCCACCCGCTAAGGAAACGGCCGCGCGCGCGGCCGTTTCCCGTTCCCGGTTACTTTTCCACCGGCGTGGTGGTGCCCGCGCCCGGGCCTGCACCGAGGTCGGCGCCGGTGACCGGATCCACGTCCGGCCGCGACGCGGTGCGCTCCACCAGCGCCTTCATCGCGGCCTTCTGGCTGGCCGACAGCTTGACCGTGGCCTCGCCGTCGCCGCCGTCGACCGCGGCCTGCTGCCCGCGGTCGGAAACCACCTCCCACTGCGGACCGCTGTTCCACGGACCCTGGGCATCGCCAGGCCCCTGCGACATGTCGAAGTAGGCGTCGGTGAAGCGCGGATCGCCGGGCAGCTTGCCGGCCGGGAAGTTGTCCTGGATCGCGTACAGCGCCTTCTCGAACGACTTCTGGTGGGCGATCTCGCGGGTCATCAGGAAAGTCAGCGCGTCCTTGATCCCGGGATCGTCGGTGACGTTGATCAGCCGCTCGTACACGATCTTCGCGCGCGCCTCGGCGGCGATGTTCGAGCGCAGGTCGGCCATCGGCTCGCCGATCGTGTCCACGTACGCCGCCGTCCACGGCACGCCGCTGGAGTTCACCAGCGCCGGCCCGCCGCCGTACAGGATCTGCTGGGTATGGCTGGTGCTGTTCTGGGTGAGGCTGCGCATCTCCATCGCCTCCTCCATGCCCTCGGAGAGCACGGCCTTGGGACCGCTGTTGAGCATGGCGACGATCGAGCCGATGATCTCCAGGTGGCTCAGCTCCTCGGTGGCGATGTCGTAGAGCATGTCCTTGCGCCCGGGGTCGTTGTCGCCCAGGGCCTGGGTGAAGTAGCGCATGGCCGCGGCCAGCTCGCCCTGCGGGCCGCCGAACTGCTCGAGCATCAGCGTGGCCAGGTCCGGGTCGGGACGGGCGACGCGTACGGTGTACATCAGGCGCTTGTTGTGGATGAACATGGGGGAAACTCTCCGTGGGACCTGGCGGGGGGGGCTGGGTGGCGGCGTCAGCGCTTGGCGGTGACGCCTTCGGTGGTCTCGCGCGCGAGGAAGGCGAGGATCACCGACTCCTGGTGCTGCAGCAGCCAGTCGGCCATCGCTTCCTCTTCCTGCAGGATCTGCGCACACGGCGGCCACGTCCTCGCGGCCGGCCTCGCGCGCGGCGACCACCAGCGCGCGGTAGGACGCAATCTCCATGTGCTCGAACGCGTAGCTGATGCCCAGGCCCTTGGCGACCTCGTCGCTCATCATCGAGTTGCCCGCCGCGTGCATCGCCGCCATGGCGTCGGCGAGCATGCCGCGCGCCACCGGGATGCTGCCGTCCAGGCCACGGATGCAGGTCTCCAGGCGCTCGGACTGCTGCCGGGTCTCGGCGACGTGCGCCTCGATCCGGCCGCGCAGCTCGGGGTAGTGCTCCAGGCGGCCGGCCATGGCCTTGAGCATGGTCTCGGCTTCCTGTTCCATCGTGTAGGCATCCTGCAGCCACTTCAGCAGCCGCTCGGTGGTCGAACGCGTCATGTGTCTTTTCCCGTGATCGTGGCGGCAGGCGTGCCGCGGACGTCCGACCCTGCGCCCGTGCCGGTGCACGCCCCGTGTTACGTCCGTGCAGGGTTTGCACCGCCGGACGCCGGTACCGGCTCGGCGCAGCCTTCACATCCCTGACCGCCGGGCCCGCTATCTTGGACGCGGGACTTCACGCATCGATCACACCGGGGCCCGCGCACGATGCCGACGGAAAGTTCGATCATGGACACCACGCCCGCGCCGGCCGCCGGATGCGGGCCGGCCGAGGCCCTGCTGGAGTCCACTCCCGACCTGGCCTGCCTGTTCGACCGCCAGCACCGCTGCATCTACGCCAACCGCGCGCTGCTGGAGGCGCTGGGGCGCCCGCGCGCCGAAGTGATCGGCCGCTCGCTGCTGGAACTGGGCTACGCGCCCTGGGGTGCGGCCATGCACGGTTCGGAGATCGACCAGGTGTTCGCCACCGCGCGCCGCCTGCGCGGCGATGCCCGCTTCCACGGCCCGCGCGGCGAACGCATCCACGACTACATCCTGGCGCCGGTGCTGGCCGCCGACGGCAGCGTCCAGGCAGTGGCGGCCACCATCCGCGACGTCACCGAGCGCACCGCGCACGAAGACGTGGCCCGCCGCAACGAACGGCGCCTGCGCGCGATCGCCAGTGCCAGTTCCAGCGTCATCTACCGCCTGGACCCGGACTGGTCGCGGGTGCAGGTGCTGGTCGGGCCCGGGGTCGAGAACCCGCCGCCGCTGTCGCGGCTGGAACTGCAGGCGGAGCACCTGCATCCGGACGACCACGCCCGAGTGGCGCATGCGGTGGCGCGTGCGCGCGAGGAAACCACGGTATTCGAGGCCGAGTACCGCTGGCTGCGGGGCGGCGGCCGTTACCACTGGCTGGCCTCGCGCGTGGTGCCGGTGCGCGGCGACGACGGCAGGGTGCACGAATGGGTGGGTGCGACCACCGACGTGGAGGACCGCCGCCGGCAGGAGACGCACCAGCGCCTGCTGCTGGACGAACTCAACCACCGGGTCAAGAACACCCTGGCGGTGGTGCAGTCGATCGCGGTGCAGACCTTCGCCCGCACTGGCGCCGACCGCCAGGCGGTGGAACGCTTCCACGCCCGCCTGCTGGCGCTGGCCAAGGGCCACGAGCTGCTGACCGCCTCGCGCTGGAACGGCACCTGGCTGCGCGACGTGGTCGAGACCGCGATCGGCCCCGGCATGGGCCACGGCCTGGAGCGCTTCCTGATCGACGGCCCGCGGGTGTGGCTGGCGCCGCGGCCCTCGCTGGCGCTGTCGATGGCGCTGCACGAGCTGTGCACCAACGCGGTCAAGTACGGCGCGCTGTCGGCGCCCGGCGGCACGGTGGCGATCCGCTGGGAGGTGCACGAGGAGGGCGGCCACCCACGCCGGCTGCGGCTGGAGTGGCGCGAGAGCGGCGGCCCGGCGGTCGTCGAGCCGCAGCGGCGCGGCTTCGGCACGCGCCTGGTGGAACAGGGCCTGCGCCACGACCTCGACGGCGAGGTCGTGCTCGCGTTCGAAGCATCTGGCGTAAGCTGCCACATCGACGTGCCGCTGGTGGAGGCAAGCACAGCATGAGCGGGAACCCGCAACCGGTACGCGCGCTGGTGGTCGAGGACGAGTTCCTGTTGCTGGCGCTGCTGGAGGAACTGCTGCCCGACCTCGGCGTGGAGGTAACCGCGCGCGCACGCTCGGCCGAGGGCGCGGTGGCCGCGGCACGCACGCCCGAGCATTTCGACATCGCGCTGGTGGACGTGAACCTCGCCGGCGAGCAGTCCTACGACGCGGTGGACGCCCTGCTGGAGGCGCGCGTGCCGACGCTGTTCATCACCGGCTACGGCAGCGGCAGCCTGCCGCCGCGCTTTGCCACGCTGCCGGTGCTCAGCAAGCCGTTCGGGCGCGACGACCTGGCGCGGGCGCTGGCCGCGCTGTGCGGCGGGAGCCACGGCGCCGCCTGAGGCGCGGGTTCACGCCCCGCGAAGGCGCCGCGGCCGACCATGGCCGTTCCGCCGTACACGGCATGCACATCCGCCGAGGCGTATCCATGGCAGACGAACCCAGCAGCGGCGTCGCCGAGCTGAAGGCCGTGGTCCTGGACCTGCTGCACCCGGGAGCACGTCCGCCCCGCGACGCGCACGCCGCGCCCGAACAAGGACCCAGCCCCATGGCCGAGCACGCCAAGCACGACAGGCCGCAGCCTGCCGACACCGCCGATACCGCCATTTCCGGCAAGCCGGCCGCCTCCGGCAAGCCCTCCGGCCTGCCCGCGGCCTCCGACCGTGGCCGCCGGGATGCGGACGCGCCGGCCCGGCGCGAGGGCGGCAACCCCGGCCAGGTCGCCGGCCGTGCCGGTGGCCGCGATGACGCCTCGCTCAACGCCAGCGACGACCGTCCGGAGGAATACGGTACCGGCGCGGATTCCCGCCGTACCGGTCCGGACGCCGACCGCGGCGACTGGCCTCCGCGGGACTGGGACGGGACGGGCGACGGCGGACGCCAGCGCACGGCCGGCAAGGAGCAAGGCCCCGGCGGCTACGAGGACCGCTCGCAGGAACTGCACGACTACGGCCCCGGTCCCAAGGGCTCGACCGGCGAAGCCTGGCGTACCTACGAACACCACCGCGACGGCAACCCCGGCGCGGACGACCAGGGCGCTCCACGCAAGGACAAGCCGCAGGGCGGCGGCGGGAAGAAGTAGGGAAGGTTGCCGGCAGGCGGTGCTGGCGGGAATAAAGCCGGGTCACGACGAGCCTTCCGGGCGTCCATGCCGTCATCGGTGCGCTTGGCACCCGGGTGGCGGCATCCGGCGTGCGCGGCTGGGGAGGCCGCGCGGATCTCCATCCTCGGTCCTTCATGGACCGAGACCAGCTGGCCGCCGAAAGGGGATTTGGGCGGTGTGCAGGGGATTGGCGCCCGGGGGAATGTCCAGGGCGCCTGCACGCTGGCGCCGGGAATTATGTGAAAGAACGCCGGCGGGCGCTGTCAGGAAACTCCTGAAAATGTCAGGAAAAACCCGACACGCGCCGCGGGATCCAGTGTTCCATGCGGCGTTACGCGGCTCCGGCGGCACGCAGGCGCGCAGGGCGTCGTCGGTCCGATGATGCCAGCGGCGTGGCATTGCGCAATGCACCATGCGCCAAACCGCGACCGCGGTGGCGAATTGTGGCTGCCGCCCGCCGTCGGCGGCGGGTGTGGGCCCAACAGGATTCGAGCCAGGGAACAAGGGATTATGAGTCCGTCGCCACCACCTCATATCCAGGAAAATTAATCACTTACAAGCGCATGCGAGCCAACAAAAGCACGCTACGTCAGTAACTTGGCGCTGCAGAGAGGAGCGAGGGCTGGACCGCTTGCGCACCTCATCCCTACCCCCTGTCGGCCGTTCAGGCTGTTGCCCCGTGACGCGACAATGACCAGGTCGACGACAATGCCTCGGCCTGCCGCAACACCGTCTGCACGGCAGCATCCTGGAGGTCGGGCGGATAGCCGTACTTGCGCAGGATGCGCTTGACCAGCACCCGCATGCGGGCGCGGGCCGATTCCCGGTGCGCCCAGTCCACCGTCACGTTCTCGCGCAGGCTCACCAGCAGCTCGTGGGCAATCACCATGAGCTGATCATTTCCCATTACTTCAACCGCACTGTTGTTCTCGGCCAACGCCATGTAGAAGGCGTATTCCTCGTCCGACAGGCCGGACTCCTCGCCGCGCTGGTGGGCCGCGCGGATGTCCTTGGCCAGCTGGATGAGCTCCTGCAGTACCTCGGCCGTGTTGATGGCGTTGGCGTGGTAGCGGGCCACCGCATCCTCCAGTCGCTCCGAAAACGCCTTCGTCTGCACCACGTTGGCCTTGCTGCGCGAGCGGATGCCGTCGTTGATGAGCTTGCGCAGGGCCTCCAGCGCCAGGTTCTTCTTCTCCATCTGCTGCACCTCGGCCAGGAACTCGTCCGAGAGGATGGAGATGTCCGGGCTCCTGAGCCCGGCGGCCTTCAGGATGTCCACGATCTCGGTGGAGACCACGGCGCGGCTGACGATCTGCTGGATGGCCAGCTCGCGCTCCTGCCGGGTCGGGCCCGGTCCGGTGCCGCTCTTGACCAGTGCGGCACGGATGGCCTGGAAGAAGCCGACCTCCTCGCGGATCGCGCGTGCCTCGTCCGAGGCGGCGGCCAGGGCATAGGCCCTGGACAGGGCCAGCACGGCGTCCTGGTAGCGGCGATGAGCTTTTTTCTTGCCCTCGTCCGTAGTCTCCTGCGCCGCCAGCCGCTGCTGCATGTCCAGCACCCATTCGATGGCCTCCGCCATCACTGCCAGCCGCTCCTGCGGTGTTCCACTCAACGCCGTGGCGTAGTCGAAGCCATGGAACATGCCGCGCACGACCTCGTACTTCTCCAGCATCACCGCGATGGCCTCGGCCTCGTCGATGCCGGTGTTCTCGCGGTCCTTGGGCGAGTACTGCGCCAGCGCCGACTTCAGGTTCTGCGCGATGCCGATGTAGTCCACCACCAGGCCGGCGGGCTTGTCGCGGAACACGCGGTTGACGCGCGCGATGGCCTGCATCAGGCCGTGGCCGCGCATCGGCTTGTCCACGTACATGGTGTGCATGCAGGGCGCGTCGAAGCCGGTCAGCCACATGTCGCGCACGATCACCAGCTTCAGGGGATCGTCCGGATCGCGGGCACGCCTGGCCAGCAGGTCGCGCCGGGCCTTGTTGCCGATGTGCGGCTGCCACTCGGGCGGGTCGCTGGCCGCCCCCGTCATCACGATCTTGACCACCCCGGCGTTGTCGTCCGGGCTGTGCCAGTCCGGGCGCAGTTTGACGATCTCGTCGTAGAGGGCCACGCAGATGCGGCGGCTCATGCACACCACCATGGCCTTGCCGTCCAGCGCGGCCACGCGGCTTTCGAAGTGCTGCACGATGTCGGCGGCCACCTGCCGCAGGCGCTTTTCCGCGCCCACCAGCGCCTCGATGGTGGCCCACTTCTGCTTGGCGCGTTCGCGGGCGGTCTCTTCCTCGTCCTCCAGGATCTCCTCCACTTCGGCGTCGATCCTGGGCTTCTCGTCCTCGTCCAGCTCGATGCGCGCCAGGCGGGACTCGTAATAGATCGGCACCGTGGCGCCGTCCTCCACCGCCCGGCTGATGTCGTAGATGTCGATGTAGTGGCCGAACACCGCCGGGGTGTTGACGTCATCGGCCTCGATGGGCGTGCCGGTGAAGCCGATGAAGGAGGCGTTCGGCAGGGCATCGCGCATGTACTTGGCGAAGCCGTAGGAGACTTCGCCGGTCTTCACGTCCACCCGGGCCCTGAAGCCGTACTGGCTGCGGTGCGCCTCGTCGGCAATGACCACCACGTTGCGTCGGGTGGTCAGCGGCGCCGTGACTTCGCCGAACTTCTGCAGGGTGGTGAAGATCACGCCGCCCGATGCGCGGTTCAGCAGCGCCTGCAGGTGCTCGCGGCTCTCGGCCTGCACCGGCGTCTGCCGGATCAGGTCACGGCACATGGAGAAGGTGGCGAAGAGCTGGTCGTCCAGGTCGTTGCGATCGGTCAGCACCACCAGGGTCGGGTTCTCCATCGCCGGGTGCCTGACCAGCTGCCCCGCGTAAAGGGCCATCAGCAGGCTCTTGCCGGAGCCCTGCGTGTGCCAGATCACCCCCGCGCGCCGGTCGCCCGGGCGCTGGGACTTCACGCTGGGCAGACCGTATTCCGCGGGATCTTCGTCCACTTCCTGGACCTGCATGGCCGCGCGCACCGTGGACTCCACGGCCTTCTTCACCGCGTGGAACTGGTGGTAGCCGGCAATGATCTTCACCAGTCCGGAACCCGTTTCGCCAAAGACCGTGAAATCCCGCAGCAGTTCGAGCAGGCGGCGGTGCTCGAACACGCCTTCGACCAGGACCGGCAGTTCCGGGGCCCCCTTGGGCGCGACCTCCCTGCCGTCCGTGGTGCGCCACGGCATGAACCGCTCCAGGTCGGCGGACAGCGACCCCACCCGGGCGGAGATGCCATCCGACATGACCAGCAGCGCGTTGGTGTGGAACAGCTGCGATATCTGCTGCTTGTAGGTCTGCAGCTGGTTGAAGGCACCGGCCAGCGTGGCGTTCCCGCTGCCCGGCGCCTTGAGCTCGATCACCGCCAGCGGCAGGCCGTTGACGAACACCACCACGTCGGGCCGGCGGGTGTTCCGGCCGTTGATCACCGTGAACTGGCGCACCGCCAGCCAGTCGTTGTTCTCCGGGTCCTCGAAGTCGATCAGCGCCACCTTGCCGGCGGTCAACGTGCCGTCATCCGCGTAGTATTCGACATCCACGCCCTCCGTCAGCAGCCTGTGCAGGCGGCGGTTCTCTTCGAGCAGGGCGGGCAGTTCGGACTGCGTGACCCTGCCGATCGCGTCCTGCCGCGCCTCCGGCGGCACCCCGGGGTTCAGGCGGGCAACGGCATCCTCGAACCGCCTGCGCAGCACCACCTCATTGTGGCTCTCGCGCTCCGGCCGGTGGCCGTCTGGGCCGATGTCTTCCTCGCGTTCGATGCTGTAACCGAGCGCGCGCAGCTGATCCAGCAACGCGCTCTCGATCTCCGCCTCAGACAGAAATGCCATGCGTCTATCCCTCTTCCCTGCCGCCCGGCAGGGCGAGCATGTTCTCGATCAGGCGGATCATCACGTCCTTGTTCTTGGCGTCGGACTCCGCCACCAGCAGCGCCAGCGCCGCCAGGCCCACGTCGTTGATCACCGGTTCGCCGTTGCGCAGCAGGCGCCCGTTGCGTGCCAGAAAGTCCACGAACAGGAAGGCTCCGCTGCGCTTGTTGCCGTCCGCGAACGGATGGTTCTTGATGACGAAATACAGCAGGTGCGCGGCCTTGGTCTCCACCGTGGGATAGGCCGGCTCGCCGAACACGGTCTGGTCAAGGTTACCCAGCAGAGCCGCGAAGGCATCGCCGCGCTCGCGCCCGAAGAGCTCGGAAGCCTCGCCGCGCGCCATCAGATCAGCCTTCAGCCGCGCAATGGCGGCACGGGCCTCGTCCAGTGTCGGCAGCACGCCGCCCGGACTGCCCGCCGGTGCGGTCAGCAGCCCCTCGTCATAGCGTTGCAGCCACAGGAAGGTCTGGGTGTAGTGCGCGATCACGTCCACCAGCCCGCGGCCCTGATCGGCGGTCAGCGCCTCGCCCGCAGCCGCCTTTCTCACCAGCTGCAGCGCGGCTTCCAGCTCGGCGGCGTTGCGCTCGAAGCGCTGGCGGTTCAGGGTGAAGCCTCGGGTCAGGTGCTCGCGCAGTACGGTGGTTGCCCACTGGCGAAAGCGCGTGGCTTTCACGGAACTGACCCGATACCCCACGGAAATGATGGCGTCGAGGTTGTAATGCTTGAGCCGGCGTCGTACCTGCCGCGCGCCCTCCTGGCGAACTACCGAGAAATCCTCGGTAGTTGCCGCCTCCTGAAGCTCCCGCTCCTTGTAAATGTTCTTGAGGTGCAGGCTGATGTTGTCACTGGAAGTGCCGAACAGCTCGGCCATCTGCGCCTGCGTCAGCCACACGGTCTCTCCCTCCAGCCGCACCTGGACCGGACCGTTTTCAGCTTCGAAGATGACGAGTTGCCCAGCTTCGTTCATAAGTCACGTTCCTTGAGGAAGGCTTGGGCACCGGAGATACGCAGCGTGCCGGAAATCAGGCCGTGCGGATCATGCGCATCGAGCCGCGAGGCCCGCACGGCCTGTACGACCCTGCGGATCGCGTCCTGCCGCGCCTCCGGCGGCACGCCGGGGTTCAGGCGTTCGACGGCGTCCTCGAACCGCCTGCGCAGCACCACCTCGTCATGGCTCTCGCGCTCCGGCCGGTGGCCGTCGGGGCCGATGTCCTCCTCGCGTTCGATCCTGTATCCGAGCCCGTGCAGCTGGTCCAGGAGCGCTTGCTCCAACGCAGCTTCAGATAGGAAACCCACAATCCCCCTCCCGATTGACCTACCCCCCGGACGGGGTTAAACTCTGTGCCAGCTCATCTACCACGTGTAGAAGGAGTATCCGAAGCCCTTGCACAGCAATGTGCCGGGGCTTCAGTCGTTCTGGGCTGCGAGCCATGCATCCCGCTCCTTTCTGAACTTCCTGATCGTGTGCGCCCGCAGGCAGTAAGCCGTCTTCAGCAGATAGAACCTCGGCCCCTGCGCGGTCTGGCGCTTGGCCAGCACCACGGCGAAGTCGTGCTGTTCCGCCCAGATGACGACGTGGGTTTCTCCCCAACGCTCGTTCTCCCACCATGAAAAACCGGGTGTGCCTGCATCCGCATTCTGGATGCACCACGCCACCCAGCGCACCCTCTCGCAACGGCGCAGATCCGGAATGCGGTCGTCCTCATTGCGGTTGCGCTGGTCTGGTGCTTCGGAAATCAGGTGCCAGAAACCGTATCCCTTGCGCTTGGTCTTCGGCATGTACCGCACCTTGACCGGGTTGCCGCAGAACGTCAGGCCGGCGTGTGCCACGGTCTCCAGGTAGATGGCGTAGATCGCGTCCTCATACGCCTGCCAGTCGGCAAAGTCGCTCAAGGGAATCAAGGGAGGGGGCAACATCAAGACTGCGCCCTCCAGACAAGCAGGTTGAATTTTTCCGCCCGCCACAGGGAGTTTTGCTCCAGACTCAGCCCACTGCGATGCCGGATATGCGCCACCAGCGCCTGCTTGGCCGGGCTGCCATGCAGACCCCGGTGCACGTACGACAGCGCACCGATCAGCAAGTCCGCCAACTGCAGCAGCGGCACGTCGTGGGACTGCACCTGTTCGATCGACTCGATGATGCTGCGATCAAAGTCGTAATTGGCATTGCACAGGACTTCGTGCAGCTTCTCTACCTTGCGGCGCCCCCGCGTGTCCTTGATGTCTAGAAAGATCCGATAGTGCTTTTCCGGATCGATCAACCGGTTGAGCAGCGTGTACCACTGCTTGTAATAAAAATCATTGTGGCTTTGAGCAAAGCGCCCGTGATCCAGCAACTGCTTGTCCGGCACCACCAGGCCACGAAAACGCAGCAGAGGTTCGTCGAAGAACAAGTCCAATAACGCCTGATAGAACGGCAGCTTGCCCGGCGAAACCTTGACCCACTTGATCTCGAATCCGGGCGGCAAACCGTACTGAGCTTTCAGCGCCTTGACCTTTCGTGACAAGGACTTTTGCCGCTCCGCCGGGCACCACAAGGCCCCCAGCACCATGGCGTTCATGCCGTCGTTTTCCAGATGGCAGGACTCGTCGCAATAGATGTGGATGGTCTCGGTCATCAGCCACGTCCCTTGAGGAAGGCTTCGGCATCGGCGATGCGCAACTCGCCGGAGATCAGCTTGGGCAACAGGACGTCACGAAGAGTAGTAAGGCGTTCCGATTCCTCCTCAAAGGTATCGATTCGCGAAAGTGCGTTTGATGCTATGACGTCGAACTGATGAACAAGATCTCTTGGTGGCAATGCGAATCTGTACGTTGGGATCGCATCTTTCCCAAGGTGCAGCACCGTTGTCCCTGTGGTGTGTGAGTATGTATGCGCGACGAAAGCGTCGGATCGGCCAAGGTGATAGAGAAAAGATCGCGTTATACGATCAGACCGTGGTCGCACAATCATCGTATCCAGAGATGCAACCAGGGTTTGGTATTTGCGTGACTTGCGCACAATAGCAGCACGACCGACAAGTTCTGCCGCTTGTGTAACATCTGTGCAAGCAACCACAACTTCGCCAGGCTCAATGATCTGTTCTGGTTTGTGCTTTCCTGTAAACGGTTTTAGGCCGTCAGTGCGATAGCCACCCCCGCGAGCAAAAGATTTTAATGTTACGAGTGCGGTTGTGGATTCCGTCAACTCCTCACTTTTATATGAGCGCCCTTTTATTGTCTCAACAAAACCACCAAGCTCGGATACTTCCCACCCCTCCGGAATCTCCCCCAGCTCGGATTCGACGAGGCGGTCGGGGAAGAGGTCGTAGAGGTGGGCGGGGAGGCCGGGGAGGGATTGGCCGCGCTGCCAGCGGCCTTCCATCTTGGCGCGCACGGGTTCGAAGTCCACAAACCACGCCTTGAACAGGGCGCGGGCCATGGCTTCCAGCGTTTCGTTCTGCTTGCGGTTGAGCTCGATCTTGTCGTCCAGCGTGCCGAGGATGTGGGCGATGGCGCGTTGGACCTGGATGTCAGGAAGCGGAATCTGAAAAGACGGAAATTCCTTCAGGGCGATACGATCAACTGTAGCCCCATGAATGGTTCGACTTCGAATTAAATCCTGAAAATAAGGCGAAAGGTACGTGTAGAGAAAGAAGCGAGGATCAAGGCGCGTGCGATCAGTGCGTACCAGCCCCATTCTTCTGCCAAGACAGCATTCGAAATCTTCTGGAATCATTGCCGCCTCTCCCAAGCGAGTCTCGTAAGAAAATACGATGTCACCAGCTTGAGGCTTGACGCGCCGGGTCCACGTTTTGAAGTCCTCCAGCGTTACATGCCGAGTTTCCCTTAGATTTATGCGCCCATTTTGAAGAGCGCCTATTCCAAGGAATATTGGGCCTGCATCAATTGTTTTGGGAGTAGCATGCGGGCCATCAAATACCTTTGCTACTTCACCAATTGGAACCAAAGGCCACCTACCCGCCATACCCAAGCTCCCTCACGTTGGCCTCAATCGCCGCATCCAGCCGCGCCGCCTCCGCCCGCTGCCCGCGCCACCTATCCGCCATAGCCGTCCTCCCTCTGTTCATCAAACAGTCTCAAATACGGCTCGAACACGAACCGCCGGTTGCGCGCATAGCCGGTGATCTCGCGCAGCAGGCCGATGCCTTCCAGCCTGCTGACGATCTGGTTGGCGCCAGCGGGGGTGAGGTCCAGCCATTCGCGCACGGTGGCCACGTTGACGATGGGGTGGTCGAACAGGCGGTCCATCACACGCTGACCGTTGGCCGCAGCCCGGCCCAGCCCTTCCGTGATGCGGGCACGGAACTCTTCACGCATGCGCAGGATGGCGGCGGCGGTCCGGGCGGCTTCACGGCTGACGCTGACCACACCTTCCAGGAAGAAGCCCAGCCAGCCTTCCCAGTCCCCGGCGTCACGCACGGCCTGCAGGCGTTCGTAGTACTCGCTGCGGTGCTGCTTGAAGTAGTGCGAGAGGTAAAGCACCGGTTTGCTGAGCAGGCGCTTTTCCGTGAGCAGGAAGGTGATGAGCAGGCGCCCCACGCGGCCGTTGCCGTCGAGGAAGGGGTGGATGGTTTCGAACTGGGCATGTGCCAGCCCCACCTGGATCAGGGGCGGCAGGCCGGCGCCGTCGTGCAGGAACCTTTCCAGGTCGGACAGGGCGCCGGGCACCTCGTGCGGCGGGGGCGGAACGAAGGTGGCATCGGCCAGGGTGCAGCCGCCGGGGCCGATCCAGTTCTGGCTGGTGCGCAGCTCGCCCGGCGCGAGGCGTCCGCCGCGTACGCCCTGCATCAGTTCGGCGTGAATCTCGCGGATCAGGCGCACGGAGACGGGCAGGTCGGCCAGCCGGGCCAGGCCATGGTTCATGGCGCGCACGTAGTTGGCCACCTCGTTCACGTCCCTGGGGGTATCCGGGTCGAACAGTTGCGCCTCGGCGGCCAGCAGGTTCTGCAGGGAGCTTTGCGTGCCCTCGATTTGGCTGGAGAGCACGGCCTCCTTGCGGACGTACATGAACACGAACAGGTCGGGGTTGGGCAGCGTGAGCACGGCGCCGTCCAGCCGTCCCAAGGCGTAGTCGGCCTCCGACAGGCGCTCGCGCAGCGGGCCGGAGAGGTCCAGGGGCGGATCCGGCGGCAGGGGCGCAGGGACGAAGGCCCGGTAGCCGGCGGGCTGTTGCTGGTAGCGGCCGGCCCGGAAGCGCATGGGATGGGGTGTGTTCATCATGAACCGCGATGGGCTACTTGTTACACGTAGCGTTTATTATGAAACGGGTTCGTGGCTGAATTCAACGCGGCGTTGAAAAGCCCAGCGCCTCCAGATTGGCCTCGATTGCCGCATCCAGCCGCGCCGCTTCCGCCCGCTGCTCGCGCCACTGCGCCGCCAGCCGGTCCATCTTTTCCGCGAACGGCTCGCCGTCGTCTTCCTGCGCCGCCGCACCCACGTAGCGCCCGGGCGTGAGCACGTGGCCGTGCGTGCGGATGTCGTCCAGCGTGGCGGACTTGCAGAAGCCGGGCACGTCGGCGTATTCGCCCGCGTCCTTTTCGCCTCGCCAGGCGTGGTAGGTGTCGGCGATCTTTTTGATTTCCTCGTCGGTGAGCTCGCGCCGGGTGCGGTCCACCATCACGCCCATGTTGCGGGCGTCGATGAACAGCACCTGCCCGCGTCGGTCGCGCAGGCCCTTACCGGGGTTCTTGTTGCGGGCCAGGAACCACAAGCAGGCAGGGATCTGGGTGGAGTAGAACAGCTGGCCCGGCAGCGCCACCATGCAGTCCACCACGTCGGCTTCCAGCATGGCCTTGCGGATCTCGCCCTCGCCGCTCTGCTGTGAACTCATGGAGCCGTTGGCCAGTACCACGCCCGCCGTGCCGTTGGGGGCCAGGTGGTGGTGGATGTGCTGCAGCCACGCATAGTTGGCATTGCCCGCGGGCGGCACGCCGAACTGCCAGCGCACGTCCTCGCGCAGGCGCTCGCCACCCCAGTCGGAGATGTTGAACGGCGGGTTGGCGAGGATGAAGTCGGCCTTGAGGTCGCGCAGCTCGTCCTTGTGGAAGCTGCCTTCGTTGTTCCAGCGGATGTCGGCGTCGATGCCGCGCACCGCCAGGTTCATCTTGCACAGGCGCCAGGTGGTGTAGTTGCTCTCCTGCCCGTAGATGGCGATGTCGCCGATGCGGCCGCCGTGCTCCTGCACGAACTTGTCCGACTGCACGAACATGCCGCCGGAGCCGCAGCAGGGGTCATAGACGCGGCCGGTGTAGGGTTCCAGCATTTCCACCAGGACGCGCACCACCGAGCGCGGGGTGTAGAACTCGCCGCCACGCTTGCCTTCGGCGCCGGCAAACTGGCCGAGGAAGTATTCGTACACGCGGCCGAGGATGTCCTTCGATTTGTCGCCATCCTCGTTCAGCGCAATGCCGGAGATCAGGTCGATGAGCTCGCCCAGCATCACCTTGTTGAGCGCAGGCCGGGCGTAGTCCTTGGGCAGTACGCCCTTGAGGGATTCGTTCTCCTTCTCGATGGCGCGCATGGCGTCATCGATCAGGGTGCCGATGGTGGGCTTCTTCGCGTTGGCCTGCAGGTGCGACCAGCGCGCCTGCTTCGGCACCCAGAACACGTTTTCTGCCAGGTATTCGTCGCGGTCCTCGGCGGCGGCCGGGTCTTCGGTGAGCAGTGCCTGGTGCCTGGCCTCGAAGGCGTCGGAGATGTACTTGAGGAAGATGAGCCCCAGCGCAACGTGCTTGTAGTCGGAGGGCTCCATGTTGCCGCGCAGCTTGTCGGCGGTCTTGAAGAGGTCGGCCTCGAAACCCAGCGAGGCGCCGTTGCCGCTCTTGGCAGCGTTCTGGTTTGCCATCCTGCTTTTTTCCTTTGACGATGTCCCGGTCCACGCCATTGCACCCGGCCGAACCGGGCAGCAGCGCATGAGCCAGGCGCTCTCCACGACGTATATCGCCAGTGGGCCCGGAGGCCAAGACTGTCGACTCCACACACCGGCAGCCGGTTGCCCGCAATTGCCTCCCCAGGAACGCCCAGGTGACTCCCCTCACGGTCCTGGCGATGGCCCGTGGAGTGGCCCGAACGCGCTTGATGATCGTACTGCCGGGGCCGGGGGCTTGGACTTCCCAAGGGGAACCAAACTGGCCCAAGGGCCAGGTCGTCGCACTAGCGCGCCTTCGGGGGAATATGGTGGGCCCACCAGGATTCGAACCTGGAACCAAGGGATTATGAGTCCCCTGCTCTAACCGTTGAGCTATAGGCCCGCGGCGCGGTCCGGCAGTGTAGTGGAAGCGGGCGGCGCCCAGCCAGCACCGGGACGGCGCAAAAACAAAGGCCCCGCCGGGGCGGGGCCTTTGCCTAGGACCGGGGCCGGAGGGGCTTCAGTCGATGTCCAGGAACGAGCGCAGCTGCTCGGAGCGGCTCGGGTGGCGCAGCTTGCGCAGCGCCTTGGCCTCGATCTGGCGGATGCGCTCGCGGGTGACGTCGAACTGCTTGCCGACCTCCTCCAGGGTGTGGTCGGTGTTCATGTCGATGCCGAAGCGCATGCGCAGCACCTTGGCCTCCCTCGGGGTCAGGCCCGCGAGCACCTCGCGCACCGTCTCCATCAGGTTGGTGTTGGTGGTCGCGTCGATCGGGGACTCCACGTTGGTGTCCTCGATGAAGTCGCCCAGGTGCGAGTCCTCGTCGTCGCCGATCGGGGTCTCCATGGAGATCGGCTCCTTGGCGATCTTCATGACCTTGCGGATCTTGTCCTCGGGCATGTCCATCTCCTTGGCCAGCTCCTCCGGCGTGGCCTCGCGGCCGTACTGCTGGAGCATCTGGCGGGAGATGCGGTTGAGCTTGTTGATCGTCTCGATCATGTGCACCGGGATGCGGATGGTGCGCGCCTGGTCGGCGATCGAGCGGGTGATCGCCTGGCGGATCCACCAGGTGGCATAGGTCGAGAACTTGTAGCCGCGGCGGTACTCGAACTTGTCGACCGCCTTCATCAGGCCGATGTTGCCCTCCTGGATCAGGTCCAGGAACTGCAGGCCGCGGTTGGTGTACTTCTTGGCGATGGAGATCACCAGGCGCAGGTTGGCCTCGACCATCTCCTTCTTCGCCTTGCGCGCCTTGGCCTCGCCGTAGGCGAGCTGGCGGCCAATCTCGCGGATCTCGGCCAGGTCCAGGCACATGGCCTGCTCGATGGCGATGGTGGCCTGCTGCTCGGCGACGATCTGGTCCTTGACCTCGCGCAGCGCCGAGGACCACTTCTGCTTGCGCTTGAGGACCTCGTCCACCCAGTCGAGGTTGACCTGGTTGCCTTCCCAGGCACGCAGGAAGTCCTTGCGCGGCATCCTGGCGACGTTGGTGGCCAGGTGCAGCACGCGGCGTTCGCGCTCCTTGATCTCGTTGAGCACGTCGCGCAGCTTCCTGACCAGCACGTCGGTCAGCGGCAGCGGCAGCTTGAAGGTCATGAACTGCTCGGCCATCTCGGCGCGCAGCTTGACCACCTTCTTGTCCTGCGGGCCGCCCTTGGCGTGGGCCTTCTTGAACTTGGCGAAGTCGGCGGCCAGCTGCTCCATGCGGCGCGCGACCTCGGCCGGGTCGGGGCCGGTCGGGCCGGCATCGGCCTCGTCGTCGGTGGCGACCTCTTCCTCGTCGTCATCCACGTCGTCGGCCACCGCCTCGGCGGCGTCCTCGACCACCGGCGGCTCCGGGGTCTCGTCGAGCATGTCGTTGAAGCCGACCACCACCTCGGCCAGGCGCTTCTTGCCGGCCTTGTGCAGCTCGTACTCCTCCAGCAGGGTCTCGATCGAGGCCGGCACCGCGCCCAGCGCGGCCTGGACCTGGCTCAGGCCCTCCTCGATGCGCTTGGCGATGGCGATCTCGCCCTCGCGGGTCAGCAGCTCGACCGTGCCCATCTCGCGCATGTACATGCGCACCGGGTCGGTGGTGCGGCCACCCTCCGAATCCAGGGCGCTCAGCGCGGCGGCGGCTTCCTCGGCGGCGGTGTCGTCGATCTCGCGGCCACCGGTGTTGCCGTCGTTGAGCAGCAGGGTCTCGACGTCCGGAGCAACCTCATGGACATCGATGCCCATGCCGTTGATCATGCCGATGATGTCTTCGATCTGTTCCGGGTCGACGAGGTCATCGGGCAGGTGGTCATTGACCTCGGCATAGGTCAGATAGCCCTGCTCCAGGCCCTTGCTGATGAGCTGCTTGATTTCGGATTGGGCTGGACGTTCGTTGGCCATGTGCGGCGCCACCGGTCTCTGGGAAGGGGTGAAGTGAACCTAGCATTATAACAGGCCGGTGGGTCCATGCCCCTTCCGGCCTTTCACATCAACGACTTAAGCCACCGACCGTTCAGCCGCTCAGGCCTGCAGGAGGAAGGTGACAGGCCCGTCGTTGACCAGGCTCACCACCATATGGGCCCCGAAGCGGCCGGTTTCCACCCTGCCGGGGATCTGCCGGTCGCATGCCGCCACCAGCTGGTTGAACACGCGTTCAGCCTCCGCCGGCGCGGCCGCGGTGCTGAAGCTGGGACGCATGCCCGAGCGCGTGTCGGCGGCCAGGGTGAACTGGCTCACCAGCAGCAGGCCGCCGCCGGTATCGAGCAGCGAGCGGTTCATCTTGCCGGCATCGTCGGCGAATACGCGGTATCCGAGCAGCCGTTGCGCCATCCGCGCCACCTCCGCCTCTCCGTCCCCCGGCTGCACCCCCACCAGGGCCAGCAGGCCCGGCCCGGTCTGGCCGACCACCTCCCCTTCGACCTCCACCGAGGCACGGGTGACGCGCTGGATCAGGGCAAGCATGCGGGGCGGTTCTCCTGCAGGACGGGGACACCCAAGCATCGGGCCTGGGCGCGCCGCTGTCACCCGCCGCCGCGGCCGCCGCGGCCGACCCGCTAGACTTGGCGGATGTCAGCGCAACGCCGTGCCCGCTTCCTGTACGCCCTCGCCTCGCTCGTGGGCAGGCTCCCGTGGCCCGTCCTGTACCGCCTCGGCGACCTGGTGGCCGCGTTCTGGCGCTGGCGCGACGTGCGCGAGAGCCGGGTCACCCGGCGCAACCTGGAGCTGGCCTTCCCGGACTGGGCGCCAGCCCGGCGCGAGGAGCTTTACCGCCAGGTGCTGCGCACCACCGCGCGCCAGGCGCTGGAGACGCTCAAGCTGTGGACCCGCCCGCCGGAGGAGAACCTGCGGCTGTTGCGCGCCCGCCACGGCGAGGCGCTGTACGACGCGGCGCTGGCCTCCGGCCGCGGCGTGATCGTGGCCGCACCGCACTTCGGCAACTGGGAGCTGCTGAACCAGTGGCTGGCTTCGCGCGGGCGCATCGCGGTGGTCTACCGGCCGCCGGAGTCGGCCACCGGCGACGCCTTCCTGCAGCTGGTGCGCGGGGTCGACAACGTGCAGCAGGTACGCGCCGAGGGCCCGGCCGTGCGCCAGCTGTGGAAGGTGCTCAAGGAAGGCGGCGCGGTCGGCATCCTGCCCGACCAGCAGCCCAAGGCCGGCGACGGCGAGTTCGCCCCGTTCTTCGGCAAGCAGGCGCTGACCATGACCCTGCTCTCGCGCCTGGCCGAGCGTACCGGCGCGACCGTGCTGCTGGCCTGGTGCGAGCGGGTTGGCGACGGCCCGCAGTTCGAGCTGCACGTGGAGCCGGCGCCGGCGGCGATCGGCGACCCGGACCCCGGCGTCGCGGTGGCCTGCCTCAACGCCGAGGTCGAGCGCATCGCCCGGCGCGCGCTGGCGCAGTACCAGTGGACCTACAAGCGCTACACCCTGCGTCCGCCCGGCAGCGGCGAGGCCAATCCGTACGAGCGGCGCTGAGCCGCGCCGGCTGCCGCCGCCGGCCGCGAGCGCTTACGATCGGCTTCCGAAGCACGGACGGAGCCGAACTTGAGCGACTCGCCGCACCCCGCCCTTCCGCCCGCGTCGCCGGCCCTGCCGGCCGCCGACTGGCAGCCGCTGCCGCGCCGCGGTGCCTTGCTGTACGCCGGTGGCACCAGCCTGGCCTTCGCCGCCGCCGGCAGCGGTCTGGGCGTGCTCGCCAGCCAGGTGCTGCCGCTGCCGCCCGCGGCCACGCTGGCGATCGTGGTCGCGGCCATGCTCGCCCTGGGCCTGCTGTTCGGGGTGGTCCGCCACCGCCGCATCGCCTGGAAGCTGGACGAGGACGGTTTCGCCACCCGCCGCGGCGGGCTGTGGCGGACCGAGACCCTGGTCCCGGTGTCGCGGGTCCAGCACCTGGACCTGGAGCGCGGCCCGCTGGAGCGGCGGCTGGGACTGGCCACCCTGGTGGTGCACACCGCCGGCACCCGCATGGCCGCGGTGAAACTGCCCCTGCTGGCGGCCGCCGACGCCGAAGTGCTGCGCGATCGCCTGGCCCGCCAGACCGAAACCGACGACGCGCTGTGAGCCACGCCGACGCCAGCCTGCCCCCCGAACACCGGCTCCACCCCTGGTCGTGGCTGTTCGTGCTGTTGCAGCAGCTGCGCCAGTTCGTGGTGCCGCTGCTGGCGCTGCTGGTCGCCGGTCGCCGCGACACCGGGCCGTGGGAATACGCCGGGTATGCCTCGTTCATCGGCGTGGCGGTACTGGTCGCGATCTCGATCCTGCAGTACTTCACCTACCGCTACCGGATCGGGCGCGACGGCATCAGCGTGCGCACCGGCCTGCTGCGGCGGGACCTGCGCCAGATCCCGTACGCGCGGATCCACAACGTGGTGCTGCACCAGGGACTGCTGCACCGGTTGTTCGGCGTGGCCGAGGTGCGCCTGGAGGCGGCCGGCGGACAGAAGCCGGAAGCGCAGATGCGCGTGCTTGGCCTGGACCGGGCGCTGGAGCTGGAGCAGGCGGTGCGCGACCGCGGCGCGGCCCCGTTGCCGGCCGAGGCCACGGCACCGGCCCCGTGCGATCCGCCGCTGCTGGCCCTGTCCACCGCCGAGGTGGTCCGCCTGGGCCTGGTTTCCAACCGCGGCATGATCGTGTTCGCCGCCGGCCTCGGCCTGGTGTGGCAGGTGTTCCCCGAGAAGGCCGTTGCAGGCCTGCTGCAGGACTGGTTCCGCGGCGCGATGGGCTACGCCGGGGCGCTGCACCTGGGCTGGCTGGCGATGGCTGCCGGCGTCCTCGCCTTCGCGGCGGCGTTCGTGCTGGTGCTGCGCCTGCTGTCGGTGGTCCTGGCCCTGGTCCAGTACCACGGCTTCCGCCTGGTCGAGCACCAGGGCCGGTTGACCGTGGAGCGCGGCCTGCTGGCGCGCGTGCGCACCAGCGTGGCGCCGCGCCGGATCCAGGCCTGGCACCTGGAGGAAACCCTGCTGCACCGCTGGTTCGGCCGCCGCTCCCTGCGCATCGACACCGCGGTGGGCGGCCAGGAAAACGACCCGCGCAGGCTGCGCGAGCTGGCGCCGATCGCCCCGCCGGAAACCTGCGACGCACTGCTGCGGTACCTGGTCCCGCAACTGCAGTGGCCGCCGCAGTGGAAGCCGCTGCCGCGACGCGCCTGGTGGCGGCTGTTCGCCGCCAACGTGCCGTGGAACCTGCTGCTGGCCGCGGTGCTGTGCTGGCACTTCGGCGCCTGGGGCCTGCTGGTGCTGGCCTGGCTGCCGTGGTCGGCGTACGCCGCGCGGCGCCAGGCCGGATGGATGGGCTACGCGGTGGACGCGCGCCTGGTCGCGGTGCGCGGCGGCTGGTGGTCGCGCTGGTGGCGCATGGCCGAGGTCGACAAGATCCAGGCCCTGCGCCTGCAGCGCTCGCCGCTGGACCGCTGGCTGGGCACGGCCAGCCTGCTGCTGGACACCGCCGGCGCCGGGGCGATGGCGCCGCCGCTGCGGATCCGCTTCCTGCCGGAGGCCGAGGCACGCGCGCTGCAGGCGCGGCTGGCGCGGATGCTGGCCGCGCGCCGCCTGCGCTGGTGAGCGCGGCCGCGGGTCAGAAACCCCAGTAACCCAGCTCGCGGCGGATCTGCAGCGCGCGCCAGCGCGCGGCCAGCGGCTTGCGCGCCAGGGTGTGCAGCCCGGCCTGCAGCAGCGCTTCGGTGGCGTCGATCACCCGCTCCGAGGAACGGCCGTCGCGCCAGGGATGGATCGCGTCGGCGTAGGCCGCGATCGCCTCGCGCAGCGCCGGCTCCGGCGCGAACGCGCGCGCCAGCATCGCTGGCAGCGCGGCCGGGTCGTCGAAGTCGATCATGTGCGGCTTGGGCGCGCGGTTGCGGAAGGTCACCACCGGCTTGTGCTGGACCACGAACTCGGACACCACCGAGGTGGTGTCGGCCAGAAGCACGTCGGCGGCCCGCTGCGCGGTGACCAGCTGCTCGGGCTCGACGAAGGCGGCATTGGCGCCGGCCAGGGCGCGGTAGCGCTCGAACAGCTCCGGCGCGCACTTGGGATGCAGGGTCAGCAGCCAGTAGCGACCGCCCTCGGCGACCTGGGCGGCGATCGCCTCGTACAGGTGCGGGGCCGCGCTCAGGCGCTCGGTGAAGGTGGAGGCGAACATCACCACCGGACGGCCGCCGGCCGGCGCGCACAGGGCCGCGGCGGCGCCGCCATCGTCGCGGAACAGCGGATCGAGCTTGGGCCAGCCGGTCTCGGCCACGGCGAAATGGCGCAGCCGCGCGGCCAGCGCCTGGAACGGGGCGGTGGTCGCCGGGCCCTGGGTGCAGTACAGGTCGAACAGGCCGCGTACCCGGAAGTGGCCGCGGCCGTCGGCGCGCTTCTCCACGTTGAAGCCGTGGAACAGCTGCACCTTGGCCCCGGCCACGAAGGTCGGGACCTCGTTGGAGGCGCTGAACACCGCCCGCGGCCGCAGCCGCGCCGCGCCGCGCGCGTCCACCGCGCGCACCGGCGCCGGCAGGCGCAGGCCGGACGCGCCGCCGGCCAGCAGCGCGTGGACCGCATGGCCGCGGGCGTGCAAGGCGTCGGCCAGCGGTTGCAAAATGGGCAACCCGTAGCGTTCGGTCGCAAACAGCAGGTAGTCCGCCATCAATACTCCAGCCTCCCAGCCGGACCCCTCGCAAGGCGGCACCGTGCCGCTGTCGGCGTGCATTATCGCGTTCAACGAGGCGGCCCGCATCGGCGACTGCCTGGCCTCGCTGGCGTTCTGCGACGAGATCGTGGTGGTGGATTCCGGCTCCACCGACGGCACGGTGCAGCTGTGCGAGGCCGCTGGCGCGCGCGTGCTGCAGCGGCCGTTCGACGGCTTCCGCAGCCAGAAGCAGTTCGCGGTGGAGCAGGCCCGCCATGACTGGGTGCTGTGCCTGGACGCGGACGAGCGGGTCAGCTCGGAGCTGCGCGAATCGATCCTGGCCGCGCGCGCGACCGGCTTCGCCGGCGCGGCCGGCTACCGCTTCCCGCGGCTGTCGGACTACTTCGGCCGCTTCCTGCGCCACGGCAACGCCTACCCGGACCGGGTGCTGCGCCTGTTCGACCGCCGCCGCGGCGGCTGGCGCGGCCAGCGCGAGATCCACGAGGCCGCAAGCGTCGACGGCCCGGTGCGCACCCTGCGCGGCGACCTCATCCACTATCCCTACCGCTCGCTGGAGCAGCAGCTGGCCAAGACCCAGCGCTACGCAAGGATGATGGCCGAGCACGAGTTCGCGCGCGGCAAGCGCGCGTCCTGGACCAAGCTGGTGCTGTCCCCGGCGTGGCGCTTCTGGCGCGGCTACGTGCTGCGCGCCGGCTTCCTCGACGGCTGGCGCGGTCTGGTGTACGCCTACGTGCGCGCCAACTACGTGCGGCAGAAGGCGATCATGCTGTGGCTGCTGCAGCACGGACAGCCGGTGGCCGATCCGCCGCGCGAGTGACTCCCCTCTCCCTGCGGAAAGAGGGCGTGGGGTGGAGGGCCCGTGCCGCTTTGGGCGGTAGAGGGGGGTCAGCGCGGCGGCGCGGCCAGCTCGCGTGCGTCGAGGTAGCCGTCGCCGTTGGCATCCTGGCGCGCGAAGCGCTCGGCCAGGCGGCGGCGGTGTTCCTCCAGGCTGATCGGCCGGCCCTTGCCGCCGGGCTGCTCGGCCGGGGAGAGCACGCCGTCGCCGTCGCGGTCCATGCGCTCGAAGGCATAGCCCATCCAGGCCACGTACTCCTCCTGCGAGACCCGGCCGTCGCCATCGCTGTCCATGCGCGCCAGGTACTCGGAGGTACGCTCGACCTGGGCGCCGGCCGCGCCGGCGAAGGCCAGCAGCGCCCATGGCAACAGGCCCGGGCGGGTACGCCCGGGCCTGCGGCAGGCAAGGCGCGACGGGCGCTGCATCAATGCGCCAGGGCGTAGCCCTTCAGCCGCATCGAATACTCCTGCAGCGCGCGGATGCCGGAGGCCTCGGCCTCCTGGCACCAGGCCTGCAGCTGGCGCAGGCGCTCGGCGGCGTCGTTGCTGCGCGCTTCCAGCACCTCGGCCAGGCGCGCGCGGTATTCGACCAAGGCCTTGATCCGCGGGCGCTGCTGCACCCACTGCTGCAGCTGCTCGCGGGCGTCGGGCTTGAGCCAGCGGCCATCGTCGACCAGGCCGCGACGCATGCGCCGCGGCAGCAGCTCGCGCATGCGCGCGCCGGCGGCGGCGGCTTCCTCGCGCAGGGCCGGCATCAGCACGTTGCGGCGGTAGTCGGTCATGGCCTGGAAGCGGTGCGACAGCAGCGCGCGCAGGGTCTCGGTGTCCGGCACGGCGATGTTGGGGCGGATGTCCAGGCTCGGCGCGACGCGCAGCACCTTGGCCAGGCCCAGCTTCTCCAGGCCCTTGATCGCGGCCCAGCCGATGTCGAATTCCCAGCGGCGCATCGAGAAGCGCGCCGAGGACGGGAAGGCGTGGTGGTTGTTGTGCAGCTCCTCGCCGCCGATCCAGAACGCCCACGGGGTGAGGTTGGTCGAGGTGTCGGAGGATTCGAAGTTGCGATAGCCCCACCAGTGGCCCAGGCCGTTGACCACGCCGGCGGCCCAGAACGGGATCCAGGCCATCTGGATCGCCCACATGGCGATGCCCGGCAGGCCGAACAGGGTGAAGTTCACCAGCAGCAGCAGGGTCGGGCCGAGGTTGGCGTGCGGGGTGTACAGGTGGCGCTCGATCCAGTCGTCCGGCGCGCCCTTGCCGTACTGCTCGATGCTGGCGCGGTCACGGCGGGCCTCGCGGTACAGCTCCACGCCCTCCCAGAACACCTTGCCGATGCCGCGGGTCTGCGGGCTGTGCGGGTCTTCCTCGGTCTCGACCTTGGCGTGGTGCTTGCGATGGATGGCCACCCACTCGCGGGTGATCATCGAGGTGGTCAGCCAGGTCCAGAAGCGGAAGAAATGGGCGATGGCGGGATGGAAGTCCACGCCGCGGTGGGCCTGGCTGCGGTGCAGGTAAAGGGTGACGGAGAAGATCGTCAGCTGGGTGAAGACCAGCAGCACGGCCAGCAGGCCAAGCCAGCCGAGGCCGACAACGCCGGAAGTGAGGAACTGGATAACGGAATCGGACATCGCCGGTGGGACTCGCGGTAGCGGAACGGACCGGACCAGGGTCCGGCCGGGACATGATGGGCCCTCCTCCGGCAAACTTCATCCTGCACCGCACGGTCCGCGTCCTGGCGGCTGCTGCCGTTCAGGAAACATCGACATGTCCGCATCCTCCCCCCTGGCCCAGACCGCCCCCCTGCCGCCGCTGATCGAACTGGACCGCGCCAGCGTGGTGCGCGGCCAGGTGAAGGTCCTCGACAGCCTGTCCCTGCGCATCGACCAGGGCGACCACACCGCCATCCTCGGCCCCAACGGCTGCGGCAAGTCCACCCTGATCAAGCTCATCACCCGCGAGCTGTACCCGCTGGCGCGCGCCGGCGAGGCCCCGGTGCGGGTGCTGGGGCAGGCGCGCTGGCAGGTGGACCGGCTGCGTTCGCAGCTGGGCATCGTCACCGGCGACTTCGGCGCCACCCTGGCCGGCCTGGACGGGCTGAGCGTCGAGGACGCGGTGCTGGGCGGGCTGTTCGCCAGCTTTGCCCTGCCGCCGTTCAGGGAAATCGAGGACCACCAGCGCGAGCGCGCCGCCGAGGCGCTGGAGCGCGCCCATGCCCTGCCCCTGCGCCGCCGCTGCTACGCCGAGCTGTCGGCCGGCGAGCAGCGCCGGGTGCTGATCGCCCGCGCCCTGGTCAACCGCCCGCAGGCCCTGCTGCTGGACGAGCCCAGCACAGCGCTGGACCTGGTCGCCCGCGGCCACCTGCTGGCAAGCCTGCGTGGCCTGGCCCGCGAGGGGGTGACCCTGGTCCTGGTCACCCACCACGTCGAGGAAATCGTGCCGGAGATCGGCCGGGTGGTGCTGATGCAGGGCGGGCGCATCGTCGGCGACGGCGCCCCGGCGGACATGCTGACGGGCGAGCGCCTGTCGCAGGTGTTCGGCGGCCCGGTGCGGGTCTGGCAGGACCACCAGGAGGACGGGGTCCGCTACCTGGCGGCGGCGGGCTGAGACCATGCCCGAGCTGCCCGAGGTCGAGACCACCCGCCGCGGCCTGGCCCCGCACGTGGAGGGCCGGCGGGTCACCGCGGTGACCCTGCGCCGTCCGGACCTGCGCTGGCCGATCCCGCCGGAGGTCGCCCGCGAGCTGCCCGGGCGCCGCATCGCCGCGGTGCGGCGCCGCGCCAAGTACCTGCTGCTGGATACCGACGCCGGCGACAGCGCCCTGCTGCACCTGGGCATGTCCGGCATGTTGCGCGTGCTGCCGTCCGGAACGCCGGTGAACGTCCACGACCACGTCGACATCGGCCTGGACTCGGGCCGGGTACTGCGCTTCACCGATCCGCGCCGCTTCGGCTGCCTGCTGTGGCAGCCGGCCGGCACCGTGCACGAGCTGCTGCAGGGCCTGGGCCCCGAGCCGCTTTCCGGCGACTTCGACGGCGACTGGCTGTATGCGCGCAGCCGCGGCCGCAGCGCGCCGGTGAAGGCGTTCCTGATGGACCAGCGGATCGTGGTGGGCGTGGGCAACATCTACGCCGCCGAGAGCCTGTTCCGCGCCGGCATCTCGCCGCTGCGCGCGGCCGGCAAGGTTTCCCGCGCCCGCTACGTGGCCCTGGCCGACGCGGTGAAGGAGATCCTGGCCCACGCCATCACCCGCGGTGGCACCACCCTGCGCGACTTCCTCAACCCCGACGGCGCGCCCGGCTACTTCGAGCAGGAGCTTTCGGTCTACGGCCGCGGCGGCCTGCCCTGCCCGGCCTGTGGCAGCGTGCTGCGCGAGGCCAGCATCGGCCAGCGCACGAGCGCCTGGTGCCCGCGCTGCCAGCGCTGAAGGCGCGGCCAGCAAGCCCGTGGCGGCAGGCCGCTGCCGGCCGCGGCCAGGGACGCTGCCCGCCTGCCGGCCCGGCCGTGGTCCTGCCGGCCAGCCGGTGTTGCCGTTTGCTGAACAGGGGGAAGCCGCGCCAGCCATGGCCCGCGGCGGGTGCTTAAGATGACGCGCCCCTTCCCACTCCGATCGCGCCCATGCACCGACGCCAGTTCCTGGGCCGCACGGCCGCCATGCTTGCCGCCGCGGGCCTGCCGCTTCCGCTGCTGACCGCCGCGGCCGCGCCGCTGCCGCTCGGCCAGCGCCACCCCTTCGACTACGCCTGGCTCAAGGGCCATGCCCGCGCCCTGGCCGGACGTCCCTACCAGCCGCGCAGCGAGTCGCTGCCACCGTCGGTGGCGGCGCTGGACTGGGACCAGTACCAGTCGATCGGCTTCCGCCAGGACCACGCGCTGTGGGGCGACCTGCCCGGCTCGCGCTTCCAGGCCAAGTTCTTCCACCTGGGCCTGTACTTCAAGCGGCCGGTGCGCATGTTCGAAGTGGCCGGCGGCCAGGCGCAGGAACTGGCCTACGACCCGGGCATGTTCGACTACGGCCGCAGTGGCCTCGACGGCAAGCGCCTGCCGAAGGACCTGGGTTTCGCCGGCTTCCGCCTGAACTCGCCGGACGACGTGCGCCGCGACTGGGCCGCGTTCCTCGGCGCCAGCTATTTCCGCGCGGTCGGCGCGAGCATGCAGTACGGCCTGTCCGCGCGCGGCCTGGCGATCGACACCGGCATGCCGCGCCCGGAGGAATTCCCCGACTTCACCGCATTCTGGCTGGAACGCCCGCAGCCGGGCTCGGAGACCCTGGTGGTCTACGCCCTGCTGGATTCGCCCAGCGTCGCCGGCGCCTACCGCTTCGCGATCACCAGGGGCGAGCCGCTGGTGATGGACGTGGACGCGGCGCTGTACCCGCGCAAGGAGATCGAGCGGCTGGGCATCGCCCCGGCGACCAGCATGTACCAGGTCGGCGAGAACGACCGCCGCATGGGCTGGGACTGGCGCCCGGAGATCCACGACAGCGACGGGCTGGCCATGCACACCGGCAGCGGCGAGTGGATCTGGCGTCCGCTGGGCAACCCCGAGCACCTGCGCTTCAACGCCTTCGCCGACGACAACCCGCGCGGCTTCGGCCTGCTGCAGCGCGACCGCGAGTTCGACCACTACCAGGACGACGGCGTCTTCTACGAGAAGCGCCCGAGCCTGTGGGTGGAACCCAAGCACGGCTGGGGCCGCGGCTCGGTGCAGCTGGTGGAGATCCCCACCGTCGACGAGACCTTCGACAACATCGTCGCGTTCTGGAACCCGGAGGCCAGGCCGCAGCCGGGCCAGGAGCTGCTGTTCGGCTACCGCCTGTTCTGGGGCGCGCACCCGCCGGCGCGGCCGCCGCTGGCCGAATGCGTGGCCACCCGCACCGGCCTGGGCGGGGTGGTCGGCAGGAAACGCGAGTACTTCTCCTGGCGCTTCGCGGTGGACTTCGCCGGCGGCGAGCTGGCGGCACTGGCCACGGCCAACGCCGAGGTCGAGGCGGTGGTGGAGACCAGCCGCGGCCGCCTGGAGACCATCTCCGCCCGCCCGCAGCACGCGATCAAGGGCTACCGCGCCATGTTCGACGTGGTGCCGCCGGACGAGTCCACCACCCAGATCGACATCCGCCTGTACCTGCGGCACAAGGGCCGCGCCCTGACCGAGACCTGGCTGTACCAGTGGAATCCGCCGGCGCCGGCGCAGCGGATCCTCTACTGAGGCAATGCCGGAAACGGGCCGCGCAATGCGCGGCCCGCCTGTTTCCATCCGCCCTCGCCGGGTACCGGCCTCAGGCCGGCAGGGCTTCCCGGATCAGGTCGGTGAACTGGCCGAGCCGGAACGGCTTCTGCAGGAAGCGCGTGCCGGCCGGCAGCGGCGCCAGCTGGTAGCGCGGATGCCCCGAGGCGAGGATCACCCGTGCCTCCGGGTGCCGCTCCAGCAGCGTCGCCGCCAGCGCCAGCCCGTCCACGCCGCCGGGCATGTGGATGTCGCTGAAGAGCACGTCGCACGGCCATTCCTCGAGGATGCGCAGCGCCGCGTTGCCATCGTCGGCCGTGCGCACCTCCATGCCCATGTCCTGCAGCACGTCGCACAGCAGGTCCCTCAGCTCGAACTGGTCCTCGACCAGCAGCACCTTCGCCGGCGCGCTCATGCCGCGCCGTCCCGCGCGGCCGGGCAGGTCGCCACGCGCTTGTTGTCCATGCCCATCAATGGTCCCCTGTCGCTTCGCTCAAACCCGCACAGCTTGGGGATCGCGCGTGAAGACGGCGTAGACAGCCGCCTCGCTACCATCCCGCGTTTTCACTCGCTACCATCCCGCGTTTTCACATGTACGGAGCCGCCAGGGGAGATGGACAACCAGGGGAACGTGACCGGACGTGATTCCGGCATTCTCGCCGTCGCAGTGCTGCTTGCCGCCGCGACCATCGGCCTGGAACTCGTCGTACCCCTGGGTTACACGATCTGGCTGGTCTATTTCCTGGCGATCGGCACGACCATCTTCCAGCGCCGCGCCTGGGTGCCGCTCGGCGTGGCCGGCCTGGCCTGCGTGCTGCTGGTGATCGGCTTCAATCTCGCCCCATCCAGCGACAACTCCGCCTTCTCCGTGGTCAACCGCTCCATGGGCGCGGTCTGTTTCGCGACCACGGCGCTGATCGTCAGCCAGGCCATCCGCACACGGCACCAGGCCGAGCGCGCGCTGTGGCTGCAGCAGGCGGACAACGCCGTGGCCCTGGCCCTGCAGGGCGACCTGAGCCCGGGTGCCGTGGCCGAAGCCGCGCTGCGCGAACTGTGCAAGCTCACCGGCGCCCAGACCGGCGTGCTCTACCAGCTGGGCCAGGAGCAGCTGACCCTGGTCGGCGGCGTGGCCCTGGCGCGCAACGTGCCCGAGTCCATTCCCTCCGGCGTTGGCCAGCTGTGGGAGATCGTCATCCGGCCCGAACCGCGCATAGTGCGCGGCCTGGATGCCGCCCACGTGGCGGTGGAGTCGGCCCTGGGTGAGAGCCCGGCGCGCGAACTGCTGCTGGCCCCGGTCACCGCCGATGGCGTGGTCAATGGCGCACTCGAGCTGGGCCGCACCACCCACCTGGCCAACCAGGAACTGGCGCTGGAGCTGCTGCGCCGCTGCGCCGAGAAGATCGGCGTGGCCCTGCGCACCGCGCGCCTGCGCGCCGACCTCATCGCGCTGCTGGAGGAAACCCAGCGCCAGAGCGAGGAACTGCAGGCGCAGCAGGAGGAACTGCGGGTCGCCAACGAGGAGCTGGAAGAGCAGAGCCGCACCCTGCAGCAGTCGCAGGCCAACCTCGAGGCGCAGCAGGCCGAGCTGGAGGCGACCAACGTCCAACTGGAGGAACGCACCCACGAGCTGGAGGCGCAGCGCCAGTACCTGATCGCGGCCCAGGACGACCTGCTGCGCAGCCGCGCCGAACTGGCCGCGGCATCCCGCTACAAGTCCGAATTCCTGGCCAACATGTCGCACGAGCTGCGCACCCCGCTCAACAGCGCGCTGATCCTGGCCCGCCTGCTGGCCGAGAACCGCGAAGGCACGCTGACCGACGAGCAGGTCAAGTACGCGCGGGCGATCCATTCGGCCAACAACGACCTGCTTGCGCTGATCAACGACATCCTCGACCTGTCACGGATCGAGGCCGGCCACGTGGAGCTGGTCGACGAGACCCTGCACACCGGCACCGTGCTCGCCCGCCTGCGCGAGACCTTCGAGCCGCTGGCGCAACAGAAGGGCCTGGAGTTGCGCATGGAAGCGGCCGCGGACGCGCCGGCGCAGTTCGTGGCCGACGGCCAGCGCCTGCAGCAGATCCTGAAGAACCTGCTGGCCAACGCGGTCAAGTTCACCGAGCACGGCTCGGTATCGCTGAAGATCGAGGCCTGCGGCGAGCGGCGCATGCGCTTCTCGGTGAGCGACACCGGCATCGGCATCGCCCGGGAACAGACCGAGGTGATCTTCGAGGCGTTCCGCCAGGCCGATGGCAGCACCAGCCGGCGCTTCGGCGGCACCGGCCTGGGCCTGGCCATCTCGCGCGACCTGGCGCAACGCATGGGCGGCACCCTGGTCGTGGAGAGCGAGCCGGGCCGCGGCAGCTGCTTCACCCTGGAGCTCCCGGTCGACGGTGCGCCCGCCGCCGAAGCGGAGGCAGGAGCCGCGGTGCAGGCGGAAGCACGGCCGGCCGCGCCGGTATCGGCCGCGGTCGTCGCACAGGCGCAGGACGCAGGCAGCGCGCGGCCGGCCGGGGCCGTCCCGGCGCGCGTTGCAGACGACCGCGGGCAGCGCCGCCATCCCGGCCGCCTGATCCTGGCCATCGAGGACGACGCCCGCTTCGCCGAGGCGCTGGTCGCGCTGGCGCACGAGCTGGACTTCGACTGCGTGGTCGCGACCACGGCCGAGGAAGGGCTGGCCCTGGCGGCGGAGCATCGACCCAGCGGCATCCTGCTCGATATCGGCCTCCCGGACGTCTCCGGGCTCAGCGTTCTGGAACGCCTCAAGCGCGACCCGGCCACCCGCCACATCCCGGTGCACGTGGTCTCGGCCCTGGAACGCAGCCAGGTGGCGATGGAACTGGGCGCGGTGGGCTATCTGATCAAGCCGGCGACGCGCGAGCGCCTGGCCTCGGCCTTCCACCAGCTCGAGGAAACCCACGCCCGCGACATGCGCCGCCTGCTCATCGTCGAGGACGACCACGAACTGCGCGCGAACCTGCAGTTGCTGCTGGCCCGCGACCAGCTGGAGATCGTGGCGGTGGGCACCATCGCCGAGGCGCTCGCCCAGCTCGGGCAGAGCACCTTCGACTGCATGGTCACCGACCTGTCCCTCCCCGACGGCAGCGGCTACGACCTGCTGGAGCGGATGTCCAACGGCGCCGCCGGCGCCTTCCCGCCGGTGATCGTGTACACCGGCCGGGCGCTCACCCGCGACGAGGAGCAGCGCCTGCGGCGCTATTCCAAGAGCATCATCATCAAGGGCGCGCGCTCGCCGGAGCGGCTGCTGGACGAGGTCACGCTGTTCCTGCACAGCGTGGAGGCCTCGCTGCCCGACGACCAGCAGCGCCTGCTGCGCGAGGCGCGCCGGCGCGACGCCGTGCTCGACGGCCGCGCGGTGCTGCTGGTGGAGGACGACGTGCGCAACGTCTTCGCCCTGTCCAGCGTGCTCGAGCCGCTGGGCGTGCGCCTGGAGATCGCGCGCAACGGCCGCGAGGCGCTGGAGACGCTGGGCGGCGGGCGCGAGTTCGACCTGGTGCTGATGGACATCATGATGCCGGAGATGGACGGCCTGGCCGCGATGCGCGAGATCCGCCGCAACCCCTCGTGGCAGGACCTGCCGATCATCGCCCTGACCGCCAAGGCCATGGCCGACGACCGCGAGAACTGCCTGGCGGCCGGCGCCAACGACTACATCGCCAAGCCGGTGGACGTGGACAAGCTGATCTCGCTGTGCCGGGTATGGTGCGCGCGGCGATGAACGCGGCCGAGCTGTTCGACCTGGAGCTGGGCGTGCTGCTGGAAGCGGTCTACCGGCGCTACCACTACGACTTCCGCGACTACGCGACCTCGTCGCTGCGCCGGCGCGTGCGCCAGGCGATGGACCGCTTCGGCTGCGACTCGGTGGCCGCGTTCCAGCACCGCCTGCTGCACGAACCGACCCTGTTCACCGAGGCGATGCAGTACTTCACCGTGCAGGTCTCGGAGATGTTCCGCGACCCCGGCTATTTCCGCACCCTGCGCGAGCAGGTCGTGCCGGTGCTGCAGACCTATCCCTCGTGCAAGGTCTGGGTGGCCGGCTGCAGCACGGGCGAGGAGGTGTGGTCGCTGGCCATCCTGCTGCACGAGGAAGGCCTGCTCGACCGGACCCTGCTCTACGCCACCGACATCAATCCCGAGGCGCTGGAGGCGGCCGAGGCCGGCGTGTTCCCGATCGACCGCATGGCCGGCTTCAGCCGCAACTACCTGGCCGCCGGCGGCCGCGCCTCGCTGTCGGACTACTACACCACCGGCTACGACGGCGCGCTGTTCGACCGCCGCCTCAGGCGCAACGTGGTATTCGCCGACCACAGCCTGGCCACGGACGAGGTGTTCTCCGAAGTCCACCTGGTGTCGTGCCGCAACGTGCTGATCTACTTCAGGCGTGCCCTGCAGGACCGTGCGGTGGGCCTGTTCCACGACGCCCTGGTGCACCGCGGCTTCCTCGGCCTGGGCAGCAAGGAATCGCTGCAGTTCGGCGCGCACGCGGACCGGTTCGAAGCCTGCTCGCGCGAACACCGGCTGTACCGGAAGGTCTCATGAGCAAGGCGACGCCCCAGTCCCGCCGCTTCGACGCCATCGTGATGGGCGCCTCCTCCGGTGGCGTGTCCGCGTTGCGGATGCTGCTGGACGCGCTGCCTGCCGGCCTCCCGGTGCCGGTGCTGGTGGTCCAGCACCTGCCGCGGGACCGGCCCAGCCAGCTTGCGGAGCTGTTCGGGCACGGCTGCCCGCTGCCGGTGGCCGAGGCGGACGACAAGGCGCGGCTGTGCCCGGGCACGGTCTGGATCGCCCCACCCGACTACCACCTGCTGGTCGAGGACCGGCAGACGCTCGCGCTTTCGCAGGACGAACCGGTGATGTTCTCGCGCCCGGCGATCGACCCCCTGTTCGAGAGCGCCGCCGCGGTCTTCGGCCGGCGCCTGCTGGCGCTGCTGCTGACCGGCGCCTCCAGCGACGGCAGCCAGGGCATCGCGGCGGTGCGCGCCGCCGGCGGCACCGCCTGGATCCAGTGCCCGGATGAGGCCGCGTCCTCGACCATGCCGGCATCAGCCCTTGCCCACGCCGGGGCCGACGAGGTCCTGACCCTCGACCAGATACGCGAACGCCTGCGGAGTTTCCACCCATGAACGTCACTCTCTCCGTCCCCGCCGCCAGCCAGGCACCGGGCAAGGTCAACGTCCTGGTCGTGGACGACGTGGCCGAGAACCTGGTGGCCATGCGCGCGCTGCTGCAGCGCGACGACGTGGAGGTGCTTTGCGCCGGGTCCGGCACCGAGGCACTCGAGCTGCTGCTGGCGAACGAGGTCGCCGTGGCGCTGCTGGACGTGCACATGCCGGAAATGGACGGGTTCTCGCTGGCCGAGCTCATGCGCGGCGCCTCGCGCAGCCGCGAAGTGCCGATCATCTTCCTCACCGCCTCGCCCAGCGACCCGCGGCGCGCCTTCAAGGGCTACGAGGCCGGTGCCGTGGATTTCCTGCACAAGCCGGTGGAGCCGCAGGTGATCGCCGGCAAGGTCAAGGTGTTCGTCGAGCTGTTCCAGCAGCGCCGCCTGCTGCGGGAGCGCGCCGACACCCTCGAGCGTGCACTGCAGCTCAACGAGACGATGATGGCCGTGCTTACCCACGACCTGCGCACGCCGCTGTCGGCGATGCTGGTATGCGCGGAGAAGCTGGCGATGCAGCTGCCGGACGACGCCCGCGTGCAGCGCACGCTGGCGCACCTGGAGAACAGCGGCTGGCGCATGGCGCGGATGGTCGAGCAGCTGCTGGACTTCTCGCGCATCCGCAGCGGCGGGCTGCACCTGCAGCCGCAACCCCTGGAACTCGGCGACCTGCTCGCCGACGCGGTGGGCGAGATGCGGCGCGCCCATCCGGACGCCCGGATCGGGCTGCAGGTGTCCGGCCCGCTGCCGCTGACCGGCGATCCGGACCGGCTGGCACAGGTGGTCGCCAACCTGGTCGGCAACGCCGTCCTGCACGGCAGCGGCGGCCAGGTGGAGGTGGCCGCGGCGGCCGCCGGTACGGACGGCGTGCTGCTGCGGGTGTCCAATCCCGGGCGGATCGACGATGCATTGATGCCGCGCCTGTTCGAGCCGTTCAAGGGCTCGTTCCGCTCCAGCCATGGCCTGGGCCTGGGCCTGTTCATCGCCCAGCAGTTCGTCCTGGCCCATGGCGGGCGGCTGGACGCCGTCAACCGTGACGAACAGGTCCATTTCGAGGCCTGGCTGCCTTCGGCCGCCGGCCAGGGCTGAGCTCGCCGCCGGGTGGCGGGCGCCGCCGCGCGGCGATAGATTGCGCTGGCACGGATGCCTGCCAGGAGCGGCCAATGAAGCACGGGAACGGGATCGCCGATGCGCGCATCGTTACCCGCCTCGCCAGCGGCGTGCTGGCGCTCGCGGGGGTCTGGGCGATCGCCCGCACTGTCCTGCGCCTGCTCTCCGCAGGAACCGTGGACGCCCTGCAGCTGGCGGTGGCCGTCGGCGCGCTTTACGGGCTCTACCTGTTCGGCTGTTACGCGCTCACCGGACGACTGCCCCTGCGGGCGAAGGATCGCGGGAACGACTGAGGGCGCGGGCGTGCACCCGCCGCAGCGGGCGGCTACAGCAGCGGCGCCTGCAGCGGCTCGATCAGGCCCTCGCCACGCATGACCTTCTTGAACTCGGGCCGGCTGACCGAGACGTAGCGCTCGTTGCCGCCGATCTCCACCTGCGGACCGTCCTGCACGGCGTGGCCCTGGGCGTCGACGCGCACGTTCATGGTCGCCTTCTTGCCGCTGTGGCAGATGGTCTTGATCTCCTGCAGCTCGTCGGCCCAGGCCAGCAGGTACTGGCTACCCTCGAACAGCTCGCCGCGGAAGTCGGTGCGCAGTCCGTAGCACAGCACCGGGATGTGCAGGCGGTCCACCACCTCGCTCAGCTGCCAGACCTGGGCCCGGGACAGGAACTGGGCCTCGTCCACCAGCACGCAGCCGAGCCGGCCGTGGGCAGCGATGTCCGCCTCCACCAGCCGCTCCAGGTCGGTGTCGCGGTCGAACGGCGTGCCCTCGGCGCGCAGGCCGATGCGCGAGGCCACCACCCCGCCGCGGCCGCCGCGGTCGTCCAGGCGCGGGGTCAGGATCAGCGTGCGCATGCCGCGTTCGCGGTAGTTGTACGCCGACTGCAGCAGCGTGGTGGTCTTCCCGGCGTTCATCGCCGAGTAGTAGAAGTAGAGCTTTGCCATCGGCGGATTTTACGGCCTGCGCGGCCCCGGCACCCAGGCCGGCGCGCGCGGGCGGGCCGGCGCGGCGGCACCCGCCGCCGGGGGCGCGGGGCAACCGGCCGCCGCCCCCGGGCCCGGCACCGGGTAGAATGCCCCGCCCGTTACACCGTTCCTGCCGTGCTCAATCCCCAGCAACGCGCCGCCGTACTGCATGACCAGGGTCCTCTGCTCGTGCTGGCAGGTGCCGGCAGCGGCAAGACCCGCGTCATCGTCGAGAAGATCGCCCACCTGATCGGTTCCGGGCGCTACCCGGCGCGGCGCATCGCGGCCATCACCTTCACCAACAAGTCGGCGAAGGAAATGCGCGAGCGCGTGGCCAAGCGGATCAAGGGCGACGCCGCCGACGGCCTGACCATCTGCACCTTCCACGCCCTGGGCCTGAAGTTCCTGCAGATCGAGCACGAGGCCGCCGGGCTCAAGCGCGGCTTCTCGATCTTCGACGCCGACGACGCCGCCGCCCAGGTCAAGGACCTGATGCCGGGGGCCAAGCCGGACTCGGTCGAGGACGCGCGCAACCTGATCTCGCGGGCCAAGAACGCCGGGCTGTCGCCGGAGCAGGCGCTGGCCATGGCCCGCTCCACCCGCGAGATGGAGGCGGCCAAGCTGTACGCGCGCTACCAGGCGCGGCTGTCCACCTTCAACGCGGTGGACTTCGACGACCTGATCCGGCTGCCGCTGCAGATCCTGGAGAGCAACGAGGAGGTCGTCCGCGCCTGGCGCGAGCGCATCGGCTACCTGCTGGTGGACGAATGCCAGGACACCAACGACGCCCAGTACCGGCTGCTGCGCGCGATCGCCGGCCCGGCCGGCAACTTCACCTGCGTGGGCGACGACGACCAGAGCATCTACGCCTGGCGCGGCGCCAACCCGGAAAACCTGCTGCAGATGGAGAAGGACTATCCGCAGCTGAAGGTGATCAAGCTGGAGCAGAACTACCGCTGCTCCAACCGCGTGCTGCGCGCGGCCAACGCCCTGATCGCGCACAACCCGCACGTGCACCTGAAGAAGCTGTGGAGCGACCAGGCCGACGGCGAGCGCATCCGGGTATGGGAGTGCCGCGACAACGAGCACGAGGCGGAGAAGGTCGCCGGCGAGATCGCGTTCCTGCACGAGGCCAGGCAGGTGCCGTGGAACGAGTTCTGCATCCTGTTCCGCAGCAACCACCAGTCGCGCCCACTGGAAAAGGCGCTGCAGCTGCTGCGCGTGCCCTACCACCTGACCGGCGGCACCGCGTTCCTGGAGCGCCAGGAAGTGAAGGACGCGCTGTCCTGGCTGCGGGTGATCGCCAACCCGGACGACGACGCCGCCTTCCTGCGCGCGGTGCAGTCGCCCAAGCGCGAGGTCGGCGCCACCTCGCTGGCGCGCCTGGCCGAGCTGGCCGCCAGCAAGCACATGCCGCTGTCGCGCGCGGCCCAGGCCATGGGTGCGCTGCAGCAGCTGCCGCCGCGCGCGGCCAACGGCCTGCGCGCGTTCAACGACGCCATCGCCGACCTGCGCGAGCACTCGGCGAAGCTGAGCGCGGCCGACCTGGTGCGGCGCCTGGCCGAGAAGTCCGGCCTGCTGGCCGAGCTGCGCGCGCAGTGCAAGGACGAGGCCTCGTTCGAGCGGCGCAAGGCCAACCTCGAGGAGCTGGCCGAATGGTTCGAGGGCGGCCCGCGCGGCGCCAACGCCGGCGACCTGGCCGCGCAGCTGGCGCTGCTGTCGCGCAACGACAAGGACGACGGCGGCAACCAGGTGCGGCTGATGAGCCTGCACGCGGCCAAGGGCCTGGAGTTCGGCTACGTGTTCATCGTCGGCTGCGAGGACGGCACCCTGCCGCACGACGCCGCGCTGGAGGAAGGCTCGCTGGAGGAGGAGCGGCGCCTGATGTACGTGGGCATCACCCGCGCCAAGCAGCGCCTGTGGCTCAGCTACAGCCGGGAGACCCGGCGCTTCCGCGAGAAGGTGCGGCTCAAGCCCAGCCGTTTCCTCGACGAACTGCCGGCCGAGGAGCTGCAGCGCGACGGCGCCGACCCGGTGGCCGACGCCGAGCGCAAGAAGGAACGCGCCAGCGCGGGTTTCGCCGCGATCCAGGCGCTGCTGGACGACTGAGCCCGGCGGCTGCCGTCGGCCTCAGTCCCACTCCATCCGGTACCAGGCCGAGGCCTGCTGCCCCGGCTGCAGCCGCGGCGCGCCGAGGTTGAAGGCGTCGGCCGGGCCGGTCTGCGGCTCCACGCAGGTCGCATGCGCGGTGCCGTCGTACACCACCCAGTGGTCGCAGTTGGAGGACAGGCGCAGGACCTGGCCGCCCCGGTGCAGCACCACCGGCGCGGTGTTGATGAAGCAGTCGTCCCACGGCGGCGGCGCCGGCGCCACCAGCGGCAGGGTGGCGATGTGGCTCTCGTCGCGCGGGTACATCGCGCTGGGCGCGAACTCCAGCCGCTCCGGCTTGCGGAACCAGGGGTGCCAGCCGAAGGTCAGCGGCATCGCCCGCGCGCCGGCGCTCACCGCCAGCTCCAGCAACAGCGCGCGCGGCTCCAGCACGATGCGCTGGCGGGCATGGCCGCCGAACGGCCAGCGCCCGTCGTGCGGCAACTCCAGCGCCAGTTCCAGCCCGTGCTGCGACTGCGCGACCACCTGCCAGGGCATGACGAAGCCGACGCCGTGGATGGCGTGGCCGCCGAGGTTGCGCGGCAGCTGGTACGCCTGGCCCTCGAACGGGAAACGGCCGTCGCGGACGCGGCCGCACCACGGCACCATCGGGTACGAGCCCCAGGCGATGGCCGCGTCCGAACCGTACTCGCCGTAGCCGACCAGCTGCTCGACGCCGTCCACCCGGATCTGGGCGACGCGGCCGCCGGCCGCCGGCGCCACGTCGATCGAGACGGCGCCGTGGGCGAGGGTCAGCAGTGGGCCGGGGGGCAGCTCGGTGAGCGGCCCCGGGAACGCGGCCTCAGCTGCCATACGGGTGCAGGGTGCGGATGCTGCCGTCGGCCTCGTAGTGCAGCTCGCTGACCTTGATCGAGCGCAGGTGGGTCACGCCGCCGGACAGCACGGAATCGTGGTAGTACAGCCACCACTTGCCGCCGAACTCCACGATCGAGTGGTGCGTGGTCCAGCCGACCACCGGGGTGAGGATCACGCCGCGGTAGGTGAACGGGCCATACGGGTTGTCGGCCGTGGCGTAGCACAGCTGGTGGGTGTTGCCGGTGGAGTACGAGAGGTAGTACGTGCCCTGGTACTTGTGCATCCAGGGGCCCTCGAAATAGCGCCGCGCATGGTCGCCGGCCTTCAGCGGCCGGCCGGACTCGTCGAGGATCACGACCTCGCGCGGGGCCTCGGCGAACTGCTTCATGTCCGCAGACAGGCGCGCCACGCGGGCGCCCAGCGCCGGCTCGTCGTCGCCCGGCTCCTCGTGCGCGGCGTCGTAGCGGTTGTCGCGGTACTTCTGCAGCTGTCCGCCCCACAGGCCGCCGAAGTACATGTAGTACTCGCCGTCGTCGTCGCCGAACACCGCCGGGTCGATCGAATAGCTGCCCTTGATCGCCTCCGGCTCCGGCTTGAACGGGCCCTCCGGGCGGTCGCCGACGGCCACGCCGATCTGGAAGATGCCGTCGGCGCGCTTGGCCGGGAAGTAGAAGTAGTACTTGCCGTCCTTGCAGGCCGCGTCCGGGGCCCACATCTGCTTGGCCGCCCATGGCACGTCCTTCACGTGCAGGGCCACGCCGCAGTCCTCGGCCGGGGCGTCCGGGGAGGCCTGGCGGAAGACGTGGTAGTCCTCCATCTGGAAGTGGCCGCCGTCGTCGTCGAACGCGGCGCCGGTCTCGATGTCGTGCGAGGGATAGATGTACAGCTTGCCCTCGAACACGTGGGCCGAGGGGTCGGCGGTGTAGATGTGGGTCACCAGCGGCTGGGAGATGGCCTTGCCGGCCAGTTCCTTCAGCTCCGCCTCGGTGTATTCGCGGTCGGCCATTTCTCTCTTTCCCTTGTTGCTTGCGGCGGATCGGTCAGGCGGCCTGGGCGACGCGGCGTTCGGCCAGTTCGCGCTCGATCAGCGACTCCATCGGCTTGTTGATCTTGTAGAAGAACAGCAGCGCCACCGCCGCCAGGAACGGCAGCGAGCAGTACAGGCTGACCGACAGGCGGATGCCGTCGACGGTTTCCGGGGCCTGCGCCGACAGGTCGGCGTTGTAGCCGTGGTGGGCGAGGATGCCGGCGACCAGCGCGCCGCCCACGCTCAGGCCCACCTTCAGGCCGCACAGGATGGCCGAGAAGATGATCGCGGTGGCGCGGCGGTGGTTCTTCCACTCGGAGTAGTCGGCCACGTCGGCCACCATCGCCCACAGCAGCGGGATGGTGACGCCGTAGAAGAAGCCGTGGCAGATCTGCGCCAGGAACACCAGGCCGATGCGCTGCGGCGGGATCACGTAGAAGGCCAGCATGAACAGCGTGGACAGCAGCAGGAACACGCCGAACACGTCGCGCTTGCCGAAGCGGTCGGCCAGCTTCTTGGAGAAGCCGATGCCGACCACCATCAGGATGATGCCGCCGGCGTTGAACAGGCCGAACGCCGCGGTGGTGGCGTCCTCCGGCAGCTGGAAGCCCGCCAGGCCCATGCCGGTCAGCGCCGAGTTGATCCCGCCCAGCAGGGCGTAGAAGCCGATGCCGTGCAGGAAGCGCGCCATCGACGGCTCGTCGAGGTAGTACTCGAAGTAGTAGACGTAGGTGCCGCCCTTCAGCGCCAGGGTGGTGAACACCAGGATGGTCACCAGCAGCAGGATCAGCCACGGCCGGTTGGCGACCAGGTCGGCCAGGTCCTGGCGCAGCGGGGTCTTCTGCTCCTGCGCCGGCACCACGCGCTCGCGGGTGGTGAGGAAGGTGACCAGGAAGAACACGGTGCCGACCACGGCGAACAGCAGCATGGTGTTCTGGAAGCCCTGCACGCGGTCGCCGTCGCCGAGGATCAGCACCAGCGGCAGCAGCAGCGACTGCACCACCAGCTGCGCGAACATCACCGCCACGAAGCGGTAGGCCGACAGGCTGTTGCGCTGGCCCATGTCGCCGGTGAGCACGCCGCTGAGCGCCGAGTACGGCAGGTTGTTGGCCGCGTACACCAGCACCAGCAGGGTGTAGGTGGTGGCGGCGTAGATCACCTTGCCCTGCGGGCCGAGGTCCGGCGTGGTGAACGCCAGCAGCGAAAGCACGCCGAACGGGATCGCGGTGAACAGGATCCACGGCCGGAACTTGCCCCAGCGGCTGTGGGTGCGGTCGGCCAGCACCGCCACCAGCGGGGTGAACACGAACGCACCGAGCATGCCGACCACGAAGATGATGGTCGCCGCCGTCGCCGCGGGGATGCGGTAGATGTCGGTGTAGAAGAACGCCAGGAACGTCATCAGCGTCTGGAAGATCAGGTTGGCCGCCAGGTCTCCCAGGCTGTAGCCGACCTTCTCGCGTACGGTAAGGATCTCGCTGTGGCTGCTCATGCGTCCCCGGCTCGGATGCTGGATTGGAGGGTGGAAGATGCCACCCGGACTGTCTTCCCGGATGGGTGGCGGGTGCGTGCCCATTGCACGTTACCGCTACCATCGGGCTCGAAGCATACCCGAAAGGAAGGCTTGTGCCGGCCTGTCCGCGCAGGCATTGCTTGACCGCTCATGCGGCGCTTCCGCGCGGGCCTGGCGGACGCGCGCAAAAGCCTTGTTTCCAAGGGTTTTCCGCCCCCGGAAAGGACGCGGCCCACGCCGGCGCCGGAGCGCCGGGTGGGCCGCAATCCTTACTGCAGTGCAGCAATCAGAACGTGCCGCGGATGCCCACGGTGACGGTCCGGCCCGGGTCGTACAGGTCGTTCACCGCGTTCGGGAACGCGAAGTACGAACGGCGCTCCTCGCCGGTCAGGTTCAGCACGTTGAAGGTCAGCTGCGGCTGGGTCCTGATGTTCTTCAGCGTGTAGCTGGCCGACAGGTCGAGCTGGCCGCGGTCCTCGCCGTAGATCTGCGCGAACGGGATGCCCTGCTGGTTCGGGCCGGTGCCGGTGGCGCCCTCGGTCCAGGTGTAGGACAGGCGCACCGAGGCGACCTCGTTCTCCCAGTAGGCGGTGGCGTTCCACAGCGACGGGGCGACGCCGTAGACGTTGTTGGACAGCGCCTCCGCGTCGCGGCCCAGGGTCTTGATGTCCAACTTGGTGTAGTTGGCCATGAAGCCCAGGCCTTCCAGCACCACGCTCAGCGGCTGCACCCAGATCGCCTCCCAGCCGCGGATCTCCAGCTCGGCGTCGGCGTTGACCTGCTGCTGCACGTTGACCGTGGCCACGTCCGGGCCGCCGCGCGAGTTGATCGCCTGCTGCTGCGAGTCGACCAGGTCCTCGAACGGAATGCCCAGGCTGCGGAACGGACGGGTGGTCACGCCCTGGTAGGTGTAGCCCTCCACGCGCTTGTTGAACAAGGTCAGGCCGACGAAGCCCTCGGCCCCGGTGTACCACTCGCCACCGATGTCGAAGTTGGTGGAGATGTACGGGGTCAGGTCCGGGTTGCCCTGGTTGGCCACCTGCGCCGAGATGTCGGTGAAGGTGGTCGCCGGCAGCATGGAGCTGGGGTTCGGGCGGGTCATGGTGCGCGAGGCCGAGGTGCGCAGCACCACGTTGTCGGCCACGTCCCAGGCGGCGCTGAACGAAGGCAGCCACTCGGAGTAGTCGCCGTCCAGGGTCTGCCAGAAGCGGTTGCCGCCGATGGTCACCGGGCCGCTGATCTCCTGGTCGGTGGTCACGTAGCGCACGCCGAAGTTGTAGCGCAGGCCGCGGTTCATGATCTCCGACTCGCCGTTGACCATGACGTAGGCCGCCTTGGTGGTCTCGTCGAAGCCGCCGGTGGAGCCGCCGGTGTTCGGGCCGGCCGCCTCGTCCGCCGCGTCGCGGTACTGGGCGTAGTTGGTGTCGCGCATGAAGCGCTTGTAGTCCACCGAGACGAAGCCCGCCGGGCCCGGCACGATGTAGTCGGCCAGCCTGGCGTCGTCGACCAGGTCGAAGGCGTACGGCTGCCAGCCGCTGCCGGTGTCGCCGAAGCCCTGGATGCGGCGCTTGTTGTTGTCCCACGCCACGCCGAAGCTGACGTTGTTGCGGTCGTCACCCAGCTGCAGGTCGGCGCGGAAGCCGCTGGTCTCGGTGACGCGCTTCTCGTTCTGGGCCCACACGCGGCCGCCCTCCCAGGTCCAGCCCAGGTTGGGGTCGTTGAGGTCGATGTCGGTGGTCCAGCTCGGGATGCTGCCGTTGTTGGTGTACTGCAGCGTGGTGAACGGCGAGTTGAACAGGATCGTCGGCGACTCGCGGAACATCCAGCTGCGGCTGGCGTTGGCCTGCACGTCCAGCTTGATGTTCTGGTCGGCGCCGAACCAGAAGGTCGCGCCCGGGGTCACGTGCCAGTACTTGACGTCCTCGACGTACGGGCGCGCTTCCAGGAAGAACTGGGCGTTGGTGAAGGTGGCGCTGGTGACGACGTTGTTGGCGTCCAGCTGCATGTTCAGCGGGATCATCGCGCCGTTGCGGCCGACCAGGTTCATGTCCAGGCGCTGGTTGGTGCGGTGCGCCTCGGTGTACAGCACGTCGACGTAGGCCTCGACGGTCTCGTTCGGGCGCCACTGCACCGAACCGAGGAAGGCGTCGCGGTCGCGGTCGCCGGACATGTGCACCGGACGGCCGAGGCGCGGGATCAGCGCTTCGCCGATCTGGGCGGTGCTCAGGCCCGGGTTGTTGGCCTCCAGCCAGGCGGCGTCGATCGCCTGGCCCGGGGCCAGGCCGGCGGCGATGGTGGCGGCGTTGTTCGGCACCACGTCCGGGATGCGCCAACCGTTACCACCGGTGACATTGCACGGCTGGCCGAGGGCCGGGAAGGCGGCCGGGTCGCCGCCGCTGCCGCACTGGGCGTTGGTCAGGTTCGGGTTGGTCCAGCCGATGGTCTCGTAGCCCTCCACGCCCAGCTTGCCGCGCTGCGAGGTCACGCCGGCCAGCACGCCGAAGGTGCCGTCGGCGTTGGTCCAGGAGCCGATCAGGGTGCCGCGCGGGCTGGCCTTCTCGCTGTTGTCGTTGTAGTCGGCCTGCAGCGAGTAGGTCAGGTGGGTGCCCGGCATGTCGAACGGGCGCATGTTGCGCATGTCGATCACGCCCGCGGCGCCGCCTTCCGGCAGGTTCGCGGTCGGCGACTTGTAGACCGTCAGCTGGTTGAAGAACTCGGTCGGGAAGATGTTGAGGTCGACCTCGCGGTTCTGGTTGGTCGCATCCAGGCCGATCGAGGCGGTCGCCACCGAGGCGCCGTTGATGGTGGTCTTGGTGAAGCTGTTGGGCAGGCCGCGGATGGCGACGTTCAAGCCCTCGCCGTTGACGTCGCGGTTGAGCTGGATGCCGGGCACGCGCGACAGCGACTCGGCGATGTTGGTGTCGGGGAACTTGCCGATGTCCTCGGCGAAGATCGAATCGGTGAAGCCGGTGGAGTCACGCTTGGCTTCGGTCGAGTACTGCAGGCTCTGGCGGAAACCGCGCACGGTCACCGTGTCGAGCTGGACGGCCTGCTCATCCTGGCCGGCCTCGTTGTCCTGCGCGATGGCGCCGCCGCTGGCAAGCGCCAGGCACAGCAGGCCCAGGGCGCGCGACAGTTCTGTCTTGCAAGGCTTCTTCACCGTACTCCCTCCCGTTTCTGGTGGCCGGCGGCGCGACTCAAGGGGGTGCCGCAGTCCACCGGTGTCTTTCGCTGATTGGTATGTGGGTTCCGCTACCGGGCGATATCAGTTTGAAATCAATGATACCGGTCCCATGAGCGGCGGCGATGGTAGCGCCCGCTGAAAACCGTACGCAAGCGCGTGTTGGCTGAATGCGCGGATGTTGCAGCGCACGATGAAAAGCGCTGTTTTTCAAGGGACTTTTGCGGGCTCGGGATGACAGCGCTGACATCCCTGTTTTTGCGGCCGGATGCCTTGGTGATGGTTATCCCGCTGTGTTAATGATACCGATATCAATGCGGTTCACTTTCGCGGGAGGGTTTATGCTGCGCTGCAGTAAAAGACATTTTGTGTTGCGTTGCAGCAGCGCGGTGCGCGGAGGTAACCGGTGAACAAGGCCAGCCCGGCCGCCGCCGGATCCATCGGTCGCTACCGCTGGCGCGTGTGCGCCATGCTGCTGGCGGCGACCACCATCAACTACATCGACCGCCAGGTGCTGGGCGTGCTGGCGCCGTTCCTGCAGCACGAGATCGGCTGGAGCGAGCTGGAGTACGGCTACATCGTCATCGCCTTCCAGGCCGCCTACGCGATCGGCCTGCTGTGCGCCGGCGCGGTGATCGACCGCTTCGGCACCCGCATCGGCTACGCGCTGGCGATCAGCATCTGGTCGCTGGCGGCAATGGGCCACGCGCTGGCGGCCAGCGTGCTCGGCTTCATCGTCGCGCGCTTCGCGCTGGGCCTGGGCGAGGCCGGCAACTTCCCGGCCGCGGTCAAGACCGTGGCCGAGTGGTTTCCCAAGCGCGAGCGCGCGTTCGCGGTGGGCATCTTCAACGCCGGCTCCAACATCGGCGCGATCGCCGCGCCACTGATGGTGCCGGTGGTGGCCGTGGCCTGGGGCTGGCAGGCGGCGTTCCTGTGCACCGGCGTGCTCAGCGCGACCTGGCTGGCGGTGTGGCTGGCGCGCTACCGCAGTCCGGAGCAGCACCCGAAGCTGTCGCCGGCCGAGCTGGCGCACATCCGCTCCGACCCGCCGGAGTCCACGGTCAAGGTGCCGTGGCTGCGGCTGCTGCGCCACCGCCAGGCCTGGTCGTTCGTGGCCGCCAAGTTCATCACCGACCCGGTGTGGTGGCTGTTCCTGTTCTGGCTGGGCAAGTTCCTCGCCTCCGAGTACGGATTGTCGCTGGCCAAGATCGGCCCGCCGATGATCGTGGTGTACCTGATGGCCGATTTCGGCAGCATCGCCGGCGGCTGGCTGGCCGGGTGCTTCGTGCGCCTGGGCTGGAACCTCAACCGCGCGCGCAAGGGCGCGATGCTTGTGTGCGCGCTGTGCGTGGCGCCGGTGGCGCTGGTGACCCAGGTCGACAACCTGTGGCTGGCGGTGGGCCTGATCGGCCTGGCCATGGCCGGCCACCAGGGCTGGTCGGCCAACGTGCTCACCCTGCCCTCGGACATGTTCCCGCGCCAGACCGTGGCCTCGGTGGTGGGCATCGGCGGCTTCGCCGGCGCGGTGGGTGGCATGGCCATGTCGCTGTTCACCGGCGCGCAACTGCAGTCCACCGGCAGCTACGGCACGATCTTCCTGATCGCGGGCTCGGCCTACGTGGTCGCGCTGCTGGTGGTGCACCTGCTGGCGCCGCGCCTGGAACCGGCCCGTTTCGAACTCCCGCGCGCGCCCGGCTCCTGAGCCGGCGCGTGCCCCACTGACGCCGCGACCGGTGCCACGTGCGCCGGCCGCGGCCGCCGATGCGAGAGAGACGTTGATGACCAAGCGACACCTTGCCCTGCTGCTGGGCGCCGTGCTCCTGATCCCGGGCGCGGTGCTCGCGCGCCAGGACTGCCGCGCCCCGGCCGCGGTGTGCGAAGCCCGCAGCGCCGGCAGCCTGCCGCTGATCGAGCGCGGCACCCCGCTACCGGTGCTGGTGGACGAGGGCGACTTCGAGGCAGTGAAGCGGGCCGCCGAGGCGCTGCGCGGCGACCTGGCGGCGGTCGCGGGGCGGCCGGCGGCGGAGGCCGCCACGCCGAAGCTGGCGATCATCGCCGGCACCCTGGGCCGCAGCCCGCGGGTCGATCGCATCGTCCGCGAACACCGGATTGATACCGGTGGCGTAAGCGGCGTGTGGGAGGCCTACCTGCTGCAGGTGGTGGAGCGGCCGGAGCCGGGCATCGAGCGCGCCCTGCTGGTGGCCGGCGCCGACCGCCGCGGCACCGCCTACGGCCTGTACGAGCTGTCGCGCCGGATCGGCGTCTCGCCCTGGACCTGGTGGGCCGACGTGCCGCCGCCCAGGCGCGCCAGCCTGCACGTCGCGCCGGGCCGCTTCGTCGACGCGCCCAAGGTGCGCTACCGCGGCATCTTCATCAACGACGAGGACCCGGCCCTGGGCGGCTGGAGCAAGGCGACCTTCGGCGGCACCAACCACCAGTTCTACGAGCGCGTGTTCCAGCTGGTCATGCGCCACAAGGCCAACTTCCTGTGGCCGGCGATGTGGCTGCCGCGCGCGTTCTACGACGACGATCCAAAGAATGCGGAAGTCGCCGACGCCTACGGCGTGGTGATCGGCACCAGCCACCACGAGCCGATGATGCGCGCGCACGACGAGTGGTCGCGCTACGGCAAGGGCCCGTGGGACTACCGCCGCAACGCGCAGGTGCTGCAGGAGTTCTGGCGCGGCGGCGTGGAGCGCCTGCAGGGACGCGAGGCGGTCGTCACCCTGGGCATGCGCGGCGACGGCGACGAGCCGATGAGCGAGGAGACCGCCACCGCGCTGCTGGAGCAGATCGTGGCCGACCAGCGCCGGATCATCGGCGAGGCCACCGGCAAGCCGGTGGAGCAGGTGCCGCAGGTGTGGGCGCTGTACAAGGAAGTGCAGGACTACTACGACAAGGGCATGCGCGTGCCCGACGACGTCACCCTGCTGTTCGCCGACGACAACTGGGGCAACATCCGCCGCCTGCCCGACCCGGCCGACAAGCGCCCCGGCGGCTACGGCGTGTACTACCACTTCGACTACGTCGGCGGCCCGCGCAACTACAAGTGGCTCAACACCACCCAGGTCGAACGCGCCTGGGAACAGATGCGCCTGGCCTGGGCCCACGGCGTGGAGCGGCTGTGGGTGGTCAACGTCGGCGACATCAAGCCGCAGGAACTGCCGATCAGCGCCTTCCTCGACCAGGCCTGGGATCCGGACGCGGCCGACCTGGAATGGATCAGGACCTACCCGGCGCGCTGGGCGGCCGAGCAGTTCGGCCCGGCGCATGCGCAGGCCATCGGTGACATCCTCACCCGCTATACCCGGCTCAACGCGCGGCGCAAGCCGGAACTGATCGACGCCGCCACCTGGAGCCTGGTCCACGACCGCGAGGCCGGGCGCGTGCTGTCCGAATGGGATGCGCTGGTGGCGCAGGTGCAGGCACTGGCGCCGAAGATCCCGGCCAGCCATCGCGACGCTTGGTACCAGCTGGTCGAATACCCGGTGCTGGCCAGCGCCAACCTCAACCACCTGCACGTGGCGGTGGCGCGCAACCGGCTCTACGCCGCCCAGGGCCGCGCTTCGGCCAATGCCTGGGCCGAACAGGCACGCAAGCTGTTCGCCCGCGACGCCGAGCTGCAGCGCGTGTACGAGCAGGAGATCGCCGGCGGCAAGTGGATCCACATGATGAGCCAGCCGCGGATCGGCTATACCCACTGGCAGTCGCCGCCGCGCAACATCCTGCCGGCGCTGGCCAGCGTCGACGCGCCGGAAAAGGGCGTGACCGGCGTGGCGGTGGAAGGCGATCCGCTGGCCTACCCCGCCCTGCTCAAGGCCCCGCGCCTGCCGGAGCTGGATCCGGTCGCCGCCCCGACCCGCGAGGTGGTGGTGTTCAACCGCGGCCAGGCGCCGATCGCCTTCACCGCCACCAGCCGCGCGCCGTGGCTGAAGGTTTCCCCGGCTTCCGGCGAAGTGGCCGACGAGCAGCCGCTCAAGCTGGAAATCGACTGGGATGCCCTGCCGGAAGGCCGCCACGAGGGCGTGGTCTACATCCGTGGCCAGGACTGGACCGAAGTCTACGTAACCGTGCCGGTGCACAAGCCGCCGCAGCATCGCGGCGCGCGCGGCTTCGTCGAGGGCGACGGCGTGGTGGCGATCGAGGCAGAGCACTACGCGCGCGCGGTGCCGCCGCCCGGCGGGCGGTGGCAGGTGATCCCCAACCTGGGCCGCACCCTGTCGGCGGTCGCCGCCTGGCCGGCCACCGGCGAACCGCTGGTGCCCGGCGGCGACGGCGCGCGCCTGGAATACCCGGTGGTGATGCACGAGGACGGCGAGGTCGAGCTGCGCGTGCTGGTCTCGCCGACCCTGGACGTGCGCAACCGCGGCGGCCTGCGCTACGCGGTCTCGGTCAACGACGAGCCGCCGCAACTGGTCAACATCCGCCTGGATCCCAGCCCCGGCGATCCGGACTTCACCGCCTGGGAAGCGGCGGTGATCGACAACGTGCACGTGGCCCGTTCCCGCCACCGCGTGCGCGCCGGCGCCAACACGGTGAAGCTGTGGCTGGTCGATCCTGCGCTGGTGTTCCAGCGCATCGAGCTGGCGCGCCGGCCCATCCCCACCACCCTCGGACCCGCGGAAAGCGCGCGCCGCTGACGGCGCGCGTCCTCCACCCACCCGCATCGACACGGAAGATCCATGAGCACCACCGGCCGCCCGCTGCACCTGCACGAAGACCGCCTGTTCCCCTCCGATCCGACCCAGCGCGCGATCGCGCGCCGCCTGTATTCGCAGGTCGAGGGGCTGCCGATCATCAGCCCGCACGGGCATACCGACCCGGCCTGGTTCGCCGGCAACGCCAGCTTCGCCAACGCCACCGAGCTGCTGCTGGTGCCGGACCACTACGTGTTCCGCATGCTCTACAGCCAGGGCATCGGCCTGGACGCGTTGGGCATCCCCCGCGCCGACGGCAGCCGCGCCGCGGTCGACCCGCGCGAGGCCTGGCGCCTGTTCGCGCGCAACTTCCACCTGTTCCGCGGCACGCCCTCCTCGCTGTGGCTCAACCACGTGTTCCACGAGGTGTTCGGCCTGCGCGTGCGCCTGGACGCCGGCACCGCCGACCACTACTACGACACCATCACCGCCGCGCTGCAGGACGAGGCCTTCCGCCCGCGCGCCCTGTTCGAGCGTTTCGACATCGAGGTGATCGCCACCACCGAGGGGCCGCTGGACCCGCTGGTCCACCACCAGGCGATCCGCGACAGCGGCTGGAAGGGCAAGGTGGTGACCGCCTACCGCCCCGACGAGGTGGTCGATCCCGAGCACGAGGCGTTCGCCGCCGCGCTGGAACGCTTCGGCGCGATCACCGGCGAGGACGTGTACAGCTGGGACGGCTACCTGCGCGCGCACCGCAACCGCCGCGCCTTCTTCAGGTCGCTGGGCGCGACCTCGACCGACCACGGCCACGAGAGCGCGCTGACCGCGGACCTGTCGCGGGCCGAGGCCGAACGCCTGTTCGCGAAGATCCTCAAGGGCGGCTTCTCGCGCGAGGAAGCGGCGCTGTTCCGCGGCCAGGTGCTGACCGAGATGGCGGCCATGAGCCTGGACGATGGCCTGGTGATGCAGCTGCACCCGGGCTGCTACCGCAACCACAACCCGCTGCTGTTCGCCCGCCACGGCCGCAACGTCGGTGCCGACCTGCCGCTGGCCACCGACTACGTGCACGCGCTCAAGCCGCTGCTGGACCGCTTCGGCAACGAGCCCGGCTTCACCTTCATCCTGTTCACCCTCGACGAGAGCACCTACTCGCGCGAGCTGGGCCCGATGGCCGGCCACTACCCCTGCCTGTACCTGGGCCCGGCCTGGTGGTTCCACGACGCGCCGGAGGGCATGTGGCGCTTCCGCGAACAGACCCTCAGCACCGCCGGCTTCTACAACACCGTCGGCTTCAACGACGACACCCGCGCCTTCCTTTCCATCCCCGCCCGCCACGACGTGGCCCGCCGCATCGACTGCGCGGTGCTGGCCAAACTGGTGGCCGAGCACCGGCTGGACGAGGACGAGGCCGCGGAGGTCGCCGTGGACCTGGCCTACCACCTGCCCAAGCGCGCGTACAGGCTGTAACCCGCGCCGCGACGCCTCCCCGGCGCGCGGCGATCCCGTCGACCACCGGAGCCTGCCCATGATCCGTCCCCGCACCGCCCTGCTTGCCACCCTGGCCCTGGCCTGCGGCAACGTCCTGGCCGCACCGCAGACGCTCAGGGAGGCCTACCGCGACGACTTCCTGGTCGGCACTGCGGTCAACGACGCCATCGTCAGCGGCGAGGACGCGGCGCAGCAGGCGCTGGCGGTGCGGCACTTCAACGCCGTCACCCTGGAGAACTCGATGAAGGCCGAGGTCCTGCACCCGGAGCCGGGCAGGTGGGACTTCGAACGCGCCGATGCCTTCGTCGGGTTCGGCCGCAGGCACGGCATGTTCGTCGTCGGCCACACCCTGGTCTGGCACAACCAGACCCCGGACTGGTTCTTCCAGGACGACGCCGGCAGGCCGGCGGACACGGCGACGATGCGCGGCCGCCTGCGCCAGTACATCCACACCGTGGCCGGGCGCTACGCCGGCAAGGTGCATGCCTGGGACGTGGTCAACGAGCAGATCGGCGAGGATGGCCGCTACCGCGATACCGCCTGGGTGCGCGCCTACGGCGGCGACGGCGATGCGCTGCTGCGCGACGCCTTCCGCTTCGCTTCCGAGGCCGCACCGGATGCCGAGCTGTACTACAACGACTTCAACGCCTGGCGCCCGGAGAAGGTGGCCGGCATCGTGCGCATGGTGGAGATGCTGCGGGCGCACGGCATCCGCATCGACGGCGTCGGCATCCAGGGCCACTGGGGCCTCAACTACCCCTCGCTCACCGAGATCGAGGCTGCCATCGACGCCTACCACGCCGCCGGGGTCAAGGTGATGGTCACCGAGCTGGACGTGGACGTGCTGCCGCTGACGAAGGAAGGCCAGATCATCGGCCAGTGCATGCTGCACCCGCAGTTCCAGCTGCCCGAGTTCAAGCGCTTCCTCGACCCGTACCGCGAAGGACTGCCGGACGAAGTGCAGCGCCAGCTGGCCGACCGTTACGCCGAGCTGTTCGCGCTGTTCCACCGCAAGCGCGACAAGCTGGCGCGGGTGGCGGTGTGGGGCATCGCCGACGACATGTCCTGGAAGAACGGCTACCCGATCCCCGGCCGCACCAACTACCCGCTGCTGTTCGACCGCCAGCGCCAGCCCAAGCCGGCGTTGGAGGCGGTGCTGCGGGTGCCGCAGGGCAGGTAGGCGCCGCGCTCAGCCTTCCCCGCCGGCCTGCCCGGGCTGGCAGCGCAGCGGATGCGCCCAGCCCCCGGCCTTGACCACGGCGATGCGGTCGGCCGGATCGAAGGCCACGAGGATGTCGCGCTCGCGGTCCGGTCCGCCATGGGGATCGGACCACGGCAGCCGGCGCGCGGCGATCACCAGGAACGGCGAGGTCGCCAGCACCCGCCCGGTGCCGTCCCAGCAGCCGGTGTAGGCGCACAGCGACAGGCCGCCATCGCTGGCGAAGGCCAGGTCCATGGGGGTGAACTCGCCCTTGTTGGCGGCGCTGCAGCCATCCTCCAGGCAGGTCACCTCCACGTCGTTGAAGCAGCGCCAGGTGTCGGCGCGGGCGCCGCCGCAGGCCAGGCCCAGCACCAGCGCGGCCAGCGCGCACATGGACTTGCGCATGCATCTCCCCCCCCTTGGGTCTACCCGCGGCCGATGGTGCCGCGGCCCGGCGGTGTGCGCCAGCCTGAAGCGGACAGGTCGGCCGCCGCCGCGTCGCACGGATTGAGACGGCAGCCGCGTACAACCCCGCGCTCCACGCTGGAGCCGCCATGCCCGAACTAGCCCCCCTGACCGCGTTCGACCGCCCCGCCCTGCCCGTGCCCGAACCCGACGGCGCCAGCTTCGCCCTGCGCCTGGCCGGCAAGTACCAGGGCCGGGTCACCGGCCACTTCGTCCAGCCCGGGCGCGAGGGCCGCTACGCACCGCTGCCGCGGGAGCTCCCGCCGCGCCTGGCCGCGGCCCTGCGTGCGCGCGGCGTCGAACAGCTCTATTCGCACCAGGCCGAGGCCTGGGAGGCGGTGGCCGGCGGCGGCCACGTGGTGCTGGCCACGCCGACCGCCTCGGGCAAGTCGTTGTGCTACACCCTGCCGGTGGTCAGCGCGGTGATGACGCGCAAGGCCAAGGCGCTGTACCTGTTCCCGACCAAGGCCCTGGCGCAGGACCAGGTGGCCGAGTTGCTGGAGCTCAACCGCGCCGGCGACCTGGGCCTGAAGCCGGCCACCTTCGACGGCGACACCCCGGGCGACCAGCGCCAGGCGATCCGCCTCAACGGCGACATCGTGGTCTCCAACCCAGACATGCTCCACCAGGGGATCCTGCCGCACCACACCAAGTGGGCGCAGTTCTTCGAGGGCCTGGAGTACGTGGTGATCGACGAGATCCACAGCTACCGCGGCGTGTTCGGCTCGCACCTGGCCAACGTGCTGCGGCGGCTGAAGCGCGTGTGCGCGTTCTACGGCACGAAGCCGCAGTTCATCCTGTGCTCGGCCACCATCGGCAACCCGAAGGAACACGCCGAGGCGCTGCTGGAGGACGAGGTCCATGCGATCACCGAATCCGGCGCGCCCAGCGGCGACCGCCACGTGCTGCTGTGGAACCCGCCGGTGGTCAACCCGGACCTGGGCCTGCGCGCCTCGGCGCGTTCGCAGTCCACCCGCATCGCGCGCGCCGCGCTCAAGGCCGGGCTCAAGACCCTGGTGTTCGCGCGTTCGCGGACCATGGTCGAGGTGCTGACCAAGTACCTGAAGGACGTGTTCGACAACGATCCGCGCAAGCCGGCGCGGGTGCGCGCCTACCGCGGCGGCTACCTGCCCACCGAGCGGCGCGAGGCCGAGCAGGCCATGCGCGCCGGGCGCATCGATTGCATCGTCTCGACCTCGGCGCTGGAACTGGGCGTGGACATCGGCAGCCTGGACCTGGTGGTGCTCAACGGCTACCCGGGCTCGGTGGCCGCGACCTGGCAGCGCTTCGGCCGCGCCGGCCGTCGCCGGCAGGCCTCGCTGGGGGTGATGGTGGCCAGCTCCGACCCGCTGGACCAGTACATGGTGCGGCATCCGGAATTCTTCTCCGCCGCGCCGCCGGAGCACGCCCGCATCGCCCCCGACCAGCCGGTGATCCTGCTCGACCACATCCGCTGCGCCGCGTTCGAGCTGCCGTTCCTGCAGGGCGAGCACTTCGGCAGCGTGGAGCCGGAGGTGTACCTGCAGCTGCTGGCCGAGGACGGCGTGGTGCATCCGGAAGGCGGGCGCTGGGAGTGGATCGCCGACAGCTACCCGGCCAACGCGGTGAGCCTGCGCTCGGTGGCCGACGGCAACTTCGTGGTGGTCGACCGCACCGATGGCCGCCAGGTGATCATCGCCGAGGTCGATTTCAGCTCCGCGCCGCTGATGCTCTACGAGGGCGCGATCCACATGGTGCAGTCGGTGCCCTACCAGGTGGAGCGGCTGGACTGGGAGGGCCGCAAGGCCTACGTCACCCGCACCCACGTCGACTACTACACCGATGCGATCGACTACACCAGGCTCAAGGTGCTGGAGCGCTTCGACGGCGTGATTGCCGGCGCCGGCACCTGCCACCACGGCGAGGTGCACGTGGTGAGGCGCGTGTCCGGCTACAAGAAGATCCGCTACTACACCCACGAGAACATCGGCTATGGCCCGGTGAACCTGCCGGACCAGGAGCTGCACACCTCGGCGCTGTGGTGGCAGCTGCCACAGGCCGAGCTGGAGGCGCGCTTCGCCAGCCGCCAGGACGCGCTGGACGGCTTCCTCGGCGCCGGCTACGCCCTGCACGTGGTCGCCAAGGTCGCGGTGATGGCCGAATCGGCCGACCTGCAGAAGGCGGTCGGCAGCGGCGACGGCGCCTGGTTCGCCAGCGGCGACGGCCGCGGCCGCGGCCAGCTGCGTGCACTGGACGGCAGCATGGTCGATCCCGACCGCCACGACAGCTTCGTGCCCACCGTCTACCTCTACGACAACTACCCCGGCGGCATGGGCCAGAGCGAGCCGCTGTGGAAGCGCCAGCGCGAACTGGTGGTGCGCGCACGCGAACTGGTCGAACGCTGCGACTGCCGTGCCGGCTGCCCGGCCTGCGTCGGCCCGGTGCTGGCCGCGCAGGAGGACGAGGAGACCACGCCCAAGGCGCTGGCGCTGCGCGTGCTCGGCGCGCTGGAGGCGGCATGAGCCTGTCGCTGGCGAAACTGCAGCAGCTCAAGTGCCAGGCCGGAGCCAGCACGCCGCGCCGGGCGACGCCCCCGGCCACGCCCGGCGCGGCGGCCAGCCCCGACCTGGACCAGCTGCGCAGCCTGCTGCGGGTACGCGCGCGGCCGCAGGCCACGCCGGCCAGTGGCGACCGCCAGCTGCCCGGCGAGCAGATCGCGCCAGGCCTGTACCTGGTCGAGGAACGGTTGCACGACGAGCCGCTGCCGCAGGCCTTCGACGGCCGCTTCGACCGCGGCGAGCCGATAGATCCGGCGGACCTGCTGTTCTTCGATACCGAGACCACCGGCCTGGCCGGCGGCACCGGCACGCGCGCCTTCATGGTCGGCGCGGCGGACTGGCACCACGGCCAGCTGCGCATCCGCCAGCTGACCATCGCCAGCACGTCCGCCGAGGCCGCGATGCTGGACGTGCTGGCCGGCTGGGTCGGCCCGCGCACGGTGCTGTGCAGCTACAACGGCAAGTGCTACGACGCGCCGCTGCTGGCCACCCGCTACCGCCTGGCGCGACGCGCGCACCCGTTCGCCGGGCTGCGCCACGTCGACCTGCTCTACCCCACCCGCCGCCGCTACCGCGGCGTGTACGAGAACTGCCGGCTGGCGACGATCGAACGCCAGGTACTGAAGGTGGTGCGCGAGGACGACCTGCCCGGCTCGGAGGCGCCCGCCGCCTGGCTGGGCTACCTGCGCGGCGGCGGCGCCGGGCTGCTGCGGCGGGTGCTGGCGCACAACCGCCAGGACGTGATCTCCCTGTCGCGGCTGCTGCGGCACCTGTCGGCGGCCGGGGCGGAGCAGGCCGCCGCGGGGCTGCCGGGCGAAGCCATGCTGCCGGCGCCAGTCGCCTGAGGAGCCGGCGCGCGCGGCCGTGGCAGGCATGCGCACCGGCCGCGCGCGGGGCGGGAGCTCAGCGCCGGATCCGGGTGAACTCCGAGTACTCCCACTTGCGCAGGGCCAGCACCGCGCTGCAGCCGTTGCGCGCCTCCAGCGGCAGCTGCGAATCGTGGAGGGCGAGGGTGTCGAACTCGCGCGCCAGCTTCTCCATCTCCGCGGCGATGTAGCGCATGGAGCCGTCGGACAGCATGCCGGCAAGGAAGTGGAAGCCGTCCTCCGGCTCCGCGAACGGCGCGGCGAAGAACTCCGGCAGGATCCGCTCCAGGAAGAAGCCGTGCACCGGGCCGTTGCGCCTCCAGGTGAAGTTGCGCGCGGTCAGCTTGCGGATCCGGTACGGCGGCCGGTAGTCGATGATCTTCAGCGCGTCCAGGCGCAGCAGCAGCGAGACCAGCTCTACGTGGGCAAGTACTCGCGCTTCAACCCGGTGTACGGCGAAGGCTTCCTGCGCGCCTGGCACCGCGCCGGCCTGCTGCACTTCCACGGCCACCGCGACGGGGAAGGCCGGCTGCAGGCGATCGCCGGGGTGTTCGGCCACGGCCGCGTGGTGACCACGCCGATACTGGGCTACGACACCGGCCTGCCGCGGGAACTGGGCCTCTACCGCCTGGCCGCGATCAACGTCTACCGGCATGCCGCCGCGCACGGGCTGGAGGTCAACCTCAGTGCCGGTGCAGCCGGGTTCAAGCGCCTGCGCGGCGGGCGCCCGGCGATCGAGTACAGCGCGGTCTACGCCCGCCACCTGCCGGCGCGCGCGCAGCGCGCCCTGGACCTGCTCTCGGCCGCCAGCTGCCGGCTCGGTGCGCCCCTGTTGCGGAGATTCGCACTTTGACCTGGCATCCGGACCTGTACCGCCACTGGTATGCGGTGGCACGCACCGGCGAGGTGGGCGAGCGGCCGCTGGCCGTGACCCTGCTCGACACCCATATCGCCCTGGCCCGCGCCGGCGACGGCTGGATCGCACTGGAGGACCGCTGCCCGCACCGGCACGTGCCGCTGTCGGCCGGCTGCGTGGCCGATGGCCAGCTGCGCTGTCCGTACCACGGCTGGTCGTTCGACCGCGAAGGCAGGTTGCGCCACCTGCCCGGCCTGCCCGCGCACGCCCCGCTGCCTGGCGTGAAGGTACGCAGCTTCCCGGTGGTCGAATGCGACGGCTTCCTGTGGGTGCGCCCTGGCACGGAAGGCGAGCCTGCGCCGCCGGAGCTGGTCCGCGGCACGGACCCGGCCACGCGCCGCTTCCAGTGGCGCACCACCTGGAAAGCGCACGTGCTCGATGCCATGGAGAACTTCCTGGATCCGATGCACACCCACTTCGTCCATCCCGGCCTGGTCCGGGTGGAAAGCCGGAGGGTGGCGGCACGGGCCCGTTTCCAGGCCACCAGCGAAGGCTTCACCGTCGACTACCGCGGCACGCCGAAGCAGTCCGGGCTGCTTTACCGGCTGTTCGAGTCCGAGCGCACGATGGAGCGCGCATGGTTCGCCGCCCCCGGCAGCGCGCGCCTGGAGTACCGCTACGCCAACGGCAGCCGGATCCTGTTCGACCTGCACTTCAGCCCGCGCGACGCCGGATCGACCGAAGTGTTCGTGGGACTGCACGTGGAAGGCCGGCGTGCCCCGGCCTGGGCGATCCGGCTGCTGGCCTGGCCACTGCTGAAGAAGGTCAACGACCAGGACGTGCGCATGCTGGAACTGCAGGCGGGGAACCTGGCCCGCTTTGGCCGCCGGCGCGGGGCCTCGACCCCGATCGACGTGGTCCGTCCGGCGCTGGAGCGGTTCTGGAGCGAGGGCCGCCTGCCCGCGCCCGGCGAATGCTTCGAGGTGGAGATGATGCTGTAGCCGGCGCGGGCTACAGCGCCAGGTCCAGCAGCAGCACGCCGGCCAGCCCGACCACGGAGATGGTCGATTCCATCACCGTCCACGAGCGGAAAGTCTGGGCCATGGACAGGCCGAAGAACTCCTTGAACATCCAGAAGGCCGAGTCGTTGACGTGGGAGCCGAACACGCTGCCGGCGCCCACCGCCAGCACCATCAGTTCCGGCGACACGCCGGTGCTCTCCACCAGCGGACCCACCACGCCGGCGGCGGTGATCACCGCCACGGTCGAGGAGCCGATCATCACCCGCAGCAGCGCGGTGGCCAGCCAGGCGAACAGCAGCGGTGGCATCTGCCACTGCCCGGCCAGGGCAGCGATGGTCGCGCCCACCCCGCTGTCGACCAGCACCTGCTTGAACACGCCGCCGGCGGTGATGATCAGCAGGATCACGGCGATGCCGCCGATGGCGGCATTGAGCCAGCGCGTCTGCGTCTCCAGGCCCACGCCGCGGCGATGGCCCAGGAACCAGAACGCCAGCAGGGTCGACAGCAGCAGGGCCACGGTCGGGTTTCCAAGGAACAGCAGCGCGGTGCGCACCAGGCCTTCCGGCAGCAGGCCGTCGGCAACCACCGAGACGCTGATCAGCAGCACCGGCGACAGCGCGATCAGGAACGAGCATGGCGCGCCCGGCAGCTCGCCGCGCGCACCATCTTCCGGACCGTTGAACAGGTCCGGCAGCGGCGGGTTGATGGATTTCAGCCGGCGCGAAAGCCAGGGACCGGCGATCACTACCGCCGGCACGGCCATCACCAGGCCGTACAGCAGGGTGCGGCCCATGTCCGCGCCGAAGGCATTCACCAGCACCACCGGTCCCGGATGTGGCGGCAGGAAGCAGTGGGTGGTGCTCAGCGAGGCCACGGTGGGGATGGCCAGCAGCAGGATCGGCAGGCCGGTGCGTCGCGCCAGCGAGAAGACCAGCGGCACCAGGATGATGAAGCCGGCATTGAAGTACAGCGGGATGCCGACCAGGAAGCCGGTCAGCAGCAGCGCCCACTGGATGTTGCGCTCGCCGAAGGCGCCGATCAGGGTGGTGGCGATCTTTTCCGCCGCGCCGCTTTCCTCCAGCACCTTGCCCAGGATCGCGCCGAGCACGATCACCAGCGCCAGCCCGGCCAGCGTGCTGCCGACGCCGGCATCGATGGTCCTGACCAGGTCCTGCGGCGCGATGCCCAGGGCCAGGCCCATCGGGATCGCCACCACCAGCAGCGACAGGAACGGGCTCAGCTTGCGCGCGGTGAGCAGGATCTGCAGCGCGATGGCGGCGGCGATGATGAGGAACGTGGCCATCCAGCAACTCCCCGGGAGTGAGTGGTACGACGTCCGGCCATGGCCGGCGCGATCGGTTCGTGCGGGCGCGCGGGATCAGCCCTCCATTGCCGCGCGGCGCTGCGCCAGCGCCTCGCGGCCGGCGCGCAGGGTCTCGACGATGGCGTCCACGTCGTAGACGCAACCGCCCCAGGTCCCGCCGCTGGCTTCCTGCAGCGCGGCCCATAGCCGGGTGTCGGCCGGCAGCTTCGGATGCGGCGCGATGGCCGGATGCACCGGGCGCGAGGCCAGCACCTTCGCGCCTTCCTCCGGCGACAGCGCGTTCGCCTGGTCGGTGCCGATGAAGTCGATGCTCCCCTGCAGCGTGTTGCGGTCGATCACGATCCGCACCAGGTCGCCATCGCGCAGGCGACCGATCGGTCCGCCGGCCAGCGCCTCCGGCCCAACATGGCCGATGCAGGCGCCGGTGGAAACGCCGGAGAAACGCGCATCGGTCAGCACCGGCACGTGCTTGCCCCAGGGCAGGTACTTGAGCGCGGAGGTGAGCTGGTAGGTCTCCTCCATCCCGGTACCCGCCGGACCGCAGCCGGCCAGCACGACGACGTCACCGGCCACCACCGCGCCCTCGCCCCTGGCCTTGATCGCGGCGATGGCCTCGTGCTCGCTGGCGAACACCCGCGCCCTGCCGGTGTGGCGGTAGACGTTGTCCGCGTCGACCACGGAAGGATCGATCGAGGTGGCCTTGATCACCGAGCCATCCGGCGCGAGGTTGCCGACCGGGAACACCAGTGCAGATGTCAACCCGGCGGCGCGGGCCGCATCCGGGCCCATGATCACGTTGCCGGGATCGACGCCATCCAGCTCGCGCAGCCGCTGCCGCGCGATGCGGCGTGCCTGGCTGTGCTCCCACCATTCCAGGTTCTCGCCGACGGTGCGGCCGCTGACCGTGGGGATGTCCAGGTGCAGCAGTCCCATGTCGCGCAGGTGCAGCATCACCTCGGGCACGCCGCCGGCCATGAACACCTGCACCGTGGGATGGTGGCGCGGGCCGTTGGGCAGCGCGTCGACCAGGCGCGGCGTGGCGCGATTGGCCGCGGTCCAGTCGGCCACCGTGGGTGCGGCAAGTCCGGCGGCACGCGCGATCGCCGGCACGTGCAGCAGCAGGTTGGTGGACCCGCCGAAGGCCGCATGCACCAGCAGCGCGTTCTCCACCGCCTTGCGGGTGAGGATGGCCGACAGCGGCGTGCCGGCCTGGGCCAGCCGCATCAGGGCCAGCGCCGAGCGCCGCGCCATGTCCAGCCATACCGGCTCGCCGGAAGGCGCCAGCGCGCTGTGTGGCAGGGCCATGCCCAGCGCCTCGGCGATCACCTGCGAGGTCGCGGCGGTGCCGAGGAACTGGCAGCCGCCACCCGGCGAGCCGCAGGCACGGCAGCCCATGGCCGCGGCGTGTTCCAGGTCGATCAGCCCGTGCGCATAGCGCGCGCCGATGGTCTGCACCTTGGCCGTGTCCTCGGCACCGCGCGCCGGCAGGGTCACGCCGCCGGGCACGATCACGCCGGGCAGGTCGCCGCAGCCGGCCAGGGCCAGCATCATTGCCGGCAGGCCCTTGTCGCAGGTGGCGATGCCCAGCACGCCGCGACGCGTGGGCAGCGAGCGCACCAGGCGGCGCATGGTCATCGCCGCGTCATTGCGGTACGGCAGGCTGTCGAACATGCCGGTCGTGCCCTGGGTGCGGCCGTCGCACGGATCCGAGCACATCACCGAGAACGGCAGGCCGCCGTTGGCCGCGAACGTCTCCGCGGCCGCGCGCACCAGGCGGTCGATCTCCCAGTGGCCGGTATGCAGGCCGAGCGCGACCGGCTGGCCGTCCCCGGCACGCAGGCCACCCTGGGTGCTGACGATCAGGTACGGATCGCGCGCGATCTCGCTGGCGCGCCAGCCCATGCCGGCATTCTGGGTCATGCCGAACAGGTGCCCGCTGGGCGCCTGGCGCAGCATCGTATCGTCGATCGGCAGGCGCCCGGGCGGACCCTCGCCGGAGGTACGGGTTTCCGCCAGGGCGGTTCCGTCGCCGAGGATCACTCCCAGGGCATCAGCCTGCATCGTTCACCTCATGCGTCGGCGGTGGTCCACTTGCCGTCCACCAGGCGCCACAGGGTGCCGGTGGGATTGGCATCGCGCAGCGCCGGCGGCAGCCGGTGCGGGCGCACGTTGTCGTAGCTGTGCAACGCGGAGAAGCGCAGCAGCGAGGCCGGGATGCCGACCGCGGTGAACGCCGGGTGGCCGGTGGCCGGATACGGGCCGCCGTGGTTCTGCGCCGGCGACACCGCCACGCCGGTGGGCATGCGGTCGTTGATCAGGCGGCCGACGCGGGTGCGCAGCACCGGCGCGATCACGTCGTACTGCGCATCGTCCGAGCCGGCGGTGTCGCTGTAGATGGTACCGGTCAGGTTGCCCTCCAGCGCATGCGCGACCTGCAGCATCTGCTCTTCCGACTCGGCCAGCACCAGCAGGCAGACCTGGCCGAAGGCCTCGTTCTGCAGCTCGTGCGGCGCCTCGAGGAAGCGCTTGCCGGATACCCGCAGCAGGGTCGGCTGGAAGGCGTAGCCGGCCGCTTCCTCGGCGATGCCGCCGCCGGCCAGCAGTTCGGCGCCGGCGGCGCGCAGCGCGGCCACCGCCTCGGCCACGGCTTCCGGCGCGCGCGGGGTCAGCAGCACGCCGGCCGGCGTGGCCGCGGTCAGCCGCTGCAGTTCCTGGACGAAGGCGTCGGTGTGCTCGCCCGGCGGCAGCACGGCGATGCCCGGGCGGGTGCAGAACTGGCCGGCACCCATGGCGCAGGAGCTGGCCAGTTCGGCGGCGATCGCCGCACCGCGCTCGCGCAGGGCGCCGGCGAGGATGAACACCGGGTTGACCGAGGACATCTCCAGGTAGGCCGGCTTGCCCGCGGCATCGGCCGCGGCCTTGATCGCCATGCCCGCCGGGCGGCTGCCGGTGAAGGCAATGGCCGCGGTGCGCGGGTCGGTGACCAGGCGCAGGCCCAGCTCGTTGGAGGTGTGGAAGAACATCTGCACCGTGCCCGAGGGCAGGCCGCTGGCCTGCACCGCCTCGGCCGCGGCCTGGGCCAGCAGCAGCGAGGTATGCGGATGCGCCGGATGCGCCTTGGCGATCACCGGGTTGCCCGCGGCAATGGCCGCGGCGAAGTCGCCGCCGGACACGCCGTTGAACGCGAACGGGAAGTTGTTGGGGCCGAACACCACCACCGGGCCGCCGAGCGGGGCATGCATGGAGCGCAGGTTGTTGGCGGTGTCGATGGTCGGCCGCGCCCAGCTGCCGTCGCGCGCGGCCTGCGCGGCCTGGCGCAGCTGGCCGGTGGTGCGCGGCAGCTCGGCCTTGCGCAGGCGCGGCTCCACCGGCAGGCCGGTCTCGCGGTGCGCGGACTCGATCAGCGCCTCGGCGCGCGCCTCGATCCCGGCGGCGAAAGCCTCCAGGAACTGGGCGATGCGCGCGCCGGGCAGGCGCGCCAGTTCGGCCGCGGCGCGCTTGCCGGCTTCGAGCATGGCGTCGAGGTCTTCCCAGCCGGAGACGGGGAAGTCGTGGCTGTCGATCTCAAGCTTCTGCGAGGGGTCGAAGGCACGGAAGCTGCCGGTGGGCGCGTTGGCCGCGACCCAGCGGCCGTCGAGCAGGATGGGTTGCAGGTTGGACTTGCTCATTGCACGGGGTTCTCCAGGACCAGGCCGTCGATCTCGATGCGTACCACGTCGCCGGACTGCAGGGTGAAGGATTCGTCCGGCACGATGCCGGTGCCGGTGAACAGGAAGGCGCCGAACGGGAAGGACAGTTCGCGGAACAGGTAGCCGGCCAGCTCGTCCAGGCCGCGCTTGATCTGCGAGGTGCGGGTCTGGCCGGAGAAGGCGACCGCGCCGCCGCGCAGGATCTGCAGGCCGATCGCCAGGTCGGTCATGGCCGCGGCCGGGCACAGGCGGAGCGCCGGGCCGATCGCGCAGGAACCGTCGTAGACCTTGGCCTGCGGCAGGTACAGCGGGTTCTCGCCCTCGATGCTGCGCGAGGACACGTCGTTGCCCACGCTGTAGCCGCGGATCGCGCCGTCGGCGTCGAGCAGCAGCACCAGTTCCGGCTCGGGCACGTTCCAGTGGCTGTCGCCGCGCACCCGGATCGGCTGGCCATGGCCGACGGTACGCCAGCCGGCGGCCTTGAAGAACAGTTCCGGACGCGGCGCGGCGTAGACCTTCTGGTACACGTCCGCGCTTTGCGACTCGGCCTCGCGCGCCATGCGGCTGCTGAGGTAGGTGACGCCGCTGGCCCAGGCTTCCTGGGCATCCTCGATCGGCGCCAGCAGCGGGCCGTCGGCGGCTTCGCCGGTGGCGGCATCGTGCAGCGCCGCCTGCGCCGCCGGCGCCGGCAACGCCAGCCAGGCGGCGAGGCTGAAGCCCGCGGGCAGGTAGCGGCCGTCCAGGGCCCAGCGGGGGCCGTCGGCGGTGGCGTGGCGGGTAAGGCTTGCGGTCATGGGCACTCCACTGTTCGACGGTTGGGGGAGCGGATCCGGCTAGGCTGCCGCCAGCGCCAGGCGCACCGCTTCCGGCGTGGCCGGATCGAGCGCGGCGTAGGCCTCGCCCAGCACGGCGGCGAAACGCGCGTCGCCCGCCAGCGTACCGAACACGCCGTCCAGCGCGAGGAACGCGTTCACGTCCCGGGCAACATCGCCCGTGCATGCCTTGCCGATCTGCGCCAGCGTCTCCGCCAGCGGATCGACGATCGCCACATCGCGGGCCGCCTGGCGGCGCACGAACTGCAGCCAGCCGGCCACCGGCAGGCACAGGCGGTCGATCGGCCGGCCGGCGGCCAGCGCATCGGCGATGGTGCCCAGCAGGCGCACCGGGATCTTCTGCGAGCCGTCCCAGGCGACCTGCGCCAGCAGGTGGCGGATGGCCGGGTTGCGGAAGCGCGCGAGGATGGCGCCAACATAGGCCTCCGGATCGAAGCCCTCCGGCCGCTGCAGCGAAGGCACGATGTCCTGGCGCATCAGCCGCTCGACGAAGCCCGCCAGCACCGGATCGCGCATGGCCTCGGCCACGCTTTCCAGCTCCATCAGCGAACCGAGGTAGGCCAGCGCCGAATGCGGGGCGTTGAGCAGGCGCAGCTTGGCGCGGTCGTAGCCGGCGATGTCGCCGCTCATCACCACGCCGGCGCGTTCCAGCGGCGGGCGGCCGTTGCGGAAATCGTCCTCCACCACCCACTGCGTGTACGGCTCGCGCTGCACCGGCCAGGCGTCGGCCACGCCCAGCGCGGACTGCACCTGCGCGCGCACACCGTCGTCGGTGGCCGGGGTGATGCTGTCGACCATCGAGCGCGGGAAGGCGACCTCGCGTGCGATCCACTCCGCCAGCTCCGCATCGACGCGACCGGCGTAATCGAACACCGCGCGGCGCAGGCGGCCGCCGTTGTCGGCCAGGTTGTCGCAGCTGAGCACGGTATAGGCCGGCAGGCCGCGCGCGCGGCGCAGGCGCAGGCCCTCGACCAGCCAGCCGATGGCGGACACGGGCGCCTGCGGGTTGGCGAGGTCGTGGGCGATGTCCGGATGCGCGGCATCCACGCCGTCGGCGGACAGGCAATAGCCCTTCTCGGTGATGGTCAGGGTCACCAGGCGCACGTCGGGATCGGCCAGGCGCGCGGCCACCGCCTCGCGCTGCTGCGGCGCGCACAACACCTCGCGGATCGAACCGACCACCCGCAGCGCCGGCTGTTCGCCCAGCAACACCAGGGTGTACAGGCCGTCCTGCGGCGCCAGCGCATCGCGCACGCCGGCGCTGTGCAACGACACCGCGCTGATCGCCCACGCCGGATCCAAGGCCAGCAGGTCGTCCAGGTACACCGCCTGGTGGGCGCGATGGAAGGCGCCGGGACCGAAGTGGACGATGCCGATGCGGGTGGCGGCGCGGTCGTAGGCGGGGGCGGCGATGCCGGCCGGGAGCCGCGCTAGCGCGGCGCTGGAAAGGCGTGGGGTGTGGGCGGAACTCATCTGCTTGCCGGTGGGGAGGGGAACGCGCATGGCCGGGCCATGCGCGGGGAAAGGGGGGCGGCGGGGCCGGTCCCGGCAGGGAAGCCGGCCCGGCCGCCTGGCGCCCGCCGCCAGCGGAGAGAACAGGCGGCGGGCACGAGCCATCAGCGCGCGACCACCTCCAGCGGCGCGCGCATGCGGATGTCGGCGCTGGAGGCACCGACCTGCACTTCGTAGCGGCCCGGGTCGACCACGTAACGGCCGGCGGCCTCGTCGTACACGCGCAGGTCGCGCTCGGGCACGATGCTGAAGCTGACCGTGCGCGACTCGCCCGGCTGCAGGTGCACGCGCTGGAAGCCGCGCAGCTCCTTCAGCGCGCGCTCGCGCCGCGGCTGCAGCGGCGCCAGGTACAGCTGCACCACCTCGTCGCCGGCTCGCTTGCCCTCGTTCTTCACGGTGACGCTGACCGCGACCTCGTCGGTCGCGCTAGCACGCTTGCGATCCAGCTTCAGCGCCGAATAGCCGAAGCGCGTGTAGGACAGGCCATGGCCGAACGGGAACAGCGGCTTGCCGGTGAAGTAACGGTAGGTGCGGCCCTTCATCGAGTAGTCGTCGAACGGCGGCAGCTGCTCGTCGGCGCTGTAGAAGGTCACCGGCAGGCGCCCGGCCGGGTTGTAGTCGCCGAACAGCACGTCGGCCACGGCGTTGCCTCCGCGCTGGCCCGGGTACCAGGCCAGCAGGATCGCCGGCAGGTTCTGCTTGGCCCAGTCGATGCCCAGGGCCGAGCCGGTGGTCAGCACCGCCACCACCGGCTTGCCGGTGGCGTGCAGCGCCTCCAGCAGCTTCTGCTGGGTCGAAGGCAGGCGGATGTCGGTGCGGTCGCCGCCGGCAAAGCCCGGGTAGTCGACCTTCATCTCCTCGCCTTCCACGTCGCCGGTCAGGCCGCCGACGAACACCACCGCGTCGGCGCTGCGCGCCGCCTCCAGCGCCTGCTCGAACGGCGGCTGCGCGCCGGGGCGCTCCCAGGCCAGCCGCACCGCGGCGTCGCGCTCGTTCTCGTAGTACTCCAGGCGGATGTCGTAGGCGCGACCGCCTTCCAGGTCCAGGCTCACGCTGTCGGCGCGCAGGCGCTCGGCGTCCTCCCAGTGGTCCAGCACCAGCTTGCCGTCCAGGTACAGGCGCATGCCGTCGTTGGCCGCGGCCTCGATCCGGTAGCGGCCGCTCACCGGTGGCAGCAGCTGCCCGCTCCAGCGGATGCTGAAGCCGTCGTTGGGCACGGCGTTGTCCGGGCCGGCCTCGCCTCGGGCCATCAGGTTGTCGGTGGGCGAGCCGCGGTCCCAGCGGAACGCGATCTGCGGGTCCACGCGCACCAGCACCGGCTGCCCGGACAGGTCCTTGTTGCGGAAGTACTCGCCGCGCAGGCCGCGCTCGTTGGAGCCCGGCGCCGGGCGCAGGTACTGCGGCTCGATCAGCGGGGTCGCCGCCGGGTCGTCGCGGCCTTCGACCAGGTCCACGCCGCGCGCGTACACCACCTCCACGCCCGGCACCGCCTCCTGGATGCCGCGCAGGATGGTCACCGGGTCGGCCGGGGTGCCGTAGTAGTTGCCCAGCAGGGCCATGGTGTCGTCGGCGGTGGGGCCGACCACGGCCAGGCGGCGGATGTCCTTCGGCAGCGGCAGGATGCCGTCGTTCTTCAGCAGCACCAGCGATTCCTGTGCCATCTTCCGCGCCAGCGCATCATGCTTGCCCGATTGGTTCACCGAGTACGGGATCTGCGCCCAGCGCACCTGCTCCGGCGGGTCGAACATGCCCAGCTGCATGCGCGCCACGAACAGCCGGGTCAGGGCGTCGTCCAGTTCGGCCTCGCTGATCAGGCCCTTGCGCACCGCCACCGGCAGGTTCTGGGCGTAGGTGCTGCCGCAGTTCAGTTCGGTGCCGTTCTTCACCGCCAGCGCGGCCGCTTCCTCGGGCGTCTCCACGATCCTGTGGTTCTTCCAGATGTCCACGATCGCCCAGCAGTCGGACATCACGTAGCCGTCGAAACCCCACTGCTGGCGCAGCAGGTCGCGCAGCAGGAAGCGGCTGGCGCTGGCCGACTCGCCGTAGACGCGGTTGTAGGCGCCCATCACCGCGTAAACGTCGGCTTCCTTCACCAGGGCCTCGAACGCCGGCAGGTAGGTGTCGTACAGGTCCTGCCTGGTCGGATGCACGTCGAAGGTGTGGCGGTCGGCCTCCGGGCCGCTGTGCACGGCGAAGTGCTTGGCGGTGGCGTCGAGCTTGCGGTACTTCGGATCCAGCGGCTGCCCGGTCTCCGGGTCCATGCCCTGCAGGCCGCGCACGAAGGACACGCCCATGCGCGCGGTCAGGAACGGATCCTCGCCGTAGGTCTCCTGGCCGCGGCCCCAGCGCGGGTCGCGGAAGATGTTGATGTTGGGCGACCAGAAGGTCAGGCCCTGGTAGCGGCCGCGCTCGCCCTTGCGCAGGAACTCGTGGTGCTTGGCGCGGGCCTCGTCGCTGATCGCCGCCGCCACCTGGTCCATCAGCGGCACGTCGAAGCTCGCCGCCATGCCGATGGCCTGCGGGAACACGGTGGCCCCGCCGGCGCGGGCGACGCCGTGCAGGGCCTCGTTCCACCAGTCGTACTGCGGCACGCCCAGGCGCTCGATCGCCGGGGCGTCGTTCTGCATCTGCGCGGCCTTTTCCTCCAGCGTCATCCGCGAGACCAGCGCGGCGGCGCGCTCCTCGAAGCCCAGCGAGGTGTCCAGCCACGGCCGCGCCTCGTCGGGCTGGGCCTGGACGCCAGGCAGCGCCGCCAGCAGGGCGAGCGCGCAGCCGCGGGCAAGCATGCGGCGGCGCAGGCGGCCGCGGGCGGGGGCGTAGCGGGCGGTTGCGTTGTTGGCGTCCATGACTCGCTCCTCTCAGGTTCGGGGATGGGTGCTACGGGGCCTCAGCGCGCGGTTTCCAGGCGCGCGTGCGGGCCCAGGGTGGCGCCGATGAAGCCACCGGCCACGTCGGTGCTGAGGATGGTGCCGTCGGCATCGCGCACCAGCCACTGCACGCCGCGGCCGTCGCCGGCATCGAAGCCGAAGCCGTAGCGGCCCTCGTTGCCCTCGATGTGCAGGGTCAGCAGTTCCGTTTCCACGGACGCCGGCTGGCGCGCCACCACCTCGACCCCGCCGCCGGCCTTCTTCTCCAGGAACACCTCCGCGCCCTGGCCGCCGCGGCGCACGCCAAGGAAGTACCAGTGGTCGTCGCCCTGGAACGCGGCCAGGCCGGCGGCCACGCCCGGCGCCGGCAGCTCAAGCGCGGTGCTGGCCTCGAACACCAGGTGCTGCTGGCGGCGGGCGTAGAAGGCCATGTTGGTCTTGGCGTCCAGGCGTTCGGGCAGCGGGTGGATGGCCAGCCAGCCCGGGCGCGAGCTGCCGTCGTACCACTGCGTCTTCGGCACCCGCGGGGTCATCCAGCCCTGGCCCAGCCCGACCGTGTCGAACTCGTCGCGCCAGGTGAAATTGCCGCTCATCGGCGCCTGGTCGGCCGGCTTCTTCATGAATGACGGCCCCGGCAGCACGTACGGGATTTCCTTGTTCGGCTCCAGGATCCGCGGCCAGCCGTCCTTCCACTGCACCGGCAGCAGGAACGCCTCGCGTCCGGTGTTGTAGTGGTCGCGGCCGTAGTTGCGGCTGGCCAGGAAGGTGGCCCACCAGCTGCCGTCCGGGCCCTGGACCAGGTCGGCGTGGCCGGCGTTGGTGACCGGCAGCGGACGCTCCGGATCGAGCTCGCGCTGGGTCAGGATCGGGTTGCCCGGGTACGGCTGGTACGGGCCCCACACGTCGCGGCTGCGCAGCACCACCTGCGAGTGCTGCGGGCCGGTGCCGCCCTCGGCGCAGCTGAGGTAGTACCAGCCGTCGACCTTGTAGATGTGCGGCCCCTCGATCCAGATCGGGTTCTCCTCCGGCTTCACCCCGCCGTCGATCAGCACCTTGCGCGGGCCGAACGGCTTGCCGCTGGCGATGTCGATCTCCTGCAGCCAGATCGCGCGGTGGCCGTCGTAGCGCGCCGGGCCTTCCGGCTCGTCGTTGTTGAGGATGTAGACCTTGCCGTCGTCATCGAAGAACAGCGACGGGTCGATGCCGCCGATGGTCGGCAGCCACACCGGGTCCGACCACGGGCCGGCCGGGTCCTTGGCGGTGACGAAGAAGTTGCCGCCGGCGTCCACCGAGGTATTGACCACGTAGAAGGTGCCGTCGTGGTACTCGATCGCCGGGGCGAACACGCCGCGCGACATGCCCAGGCCATCGAAGTCCAGCTGGCCGGGGCGGTGGATCGCGTTGCCGACCTGCTTCCAGTGCACCAGGTCCTCGCTCTCGAACACCGGGATGCCGGGGAAGAAGGCGAAGGTCGAGGCCACCAGGTAGAACTTGCCGTTGGCCGCGGTGATGCTGGGATCGGAGTGGAAGCCGGCCAGCACCGGGTTGCGGAAGCTGCCCTCCGGGAGCGGCGCCTCGAACGCAGCGTCGCGGCCGGTGTACTCGAACCAGTCGAAGTACGCCGGTGCCGCTTCCGCCGCCCGGGCGCCGGCCTCCGGTCCGGCCTGGCGCCCGCCGCAGGCGGACAGCGCCAGCGCGGCCACGGCCGCGGCGATCAGGCGGAGGGGGGTGCCGGGACGGCCGGCGCTGCGCTTGCTCATGGTCTGCTCCCTTTTTGTCCTGTGTGCCTTACCAGTCCCACATCGAGCCGTCTTCCAGGCGCGCGATCGGCAGCTGCTTGGGCGAATACGGGTACTTCGCCGCCAGCTTCTCGTCGATGTCCACGCCGATGCCCGGGGTGTCGCCCACGTACAGGCGGCCATTGCGCAGCACGTAGTCGTGCGGGAACACCGCGTCGGTCTCGTCGGTGTGGAACATGTACTCCTGGATGCCGAAGTTCGGAACCCAGGTGTCGAAGTGCAGGGCCGCGCCCATGGTCACCGGCGACAGGTCGGTGGCGCCGTGGAAGCCGGTGCGCACCTGGTGCAGCGCGGCGAAGTCGGCCAGGCGGCGGATGTGGGTGATGCCGCCGCCGTGGACGATGGTGGTGCGGATGTAGTCGATCAGCTGGTTCTCGATCAGGTGCTTGCAGTCCCAGATCGAGTTGAACACCTCGCCCACCGCCAGCGGGGTGACCGAGTGCTTGCGGATCAGCTCGAACGACTTCTGGTTCTCGGCCGGGGTGGAATCCTCCAGCCAGAACAGGCGGTAGGGCTCGAGCGACTTGGCCAGGCGCGCGGCCTCGATCGGGGTCAGGCGGTGGTGCACGTCGTGCAGCAGTTCCACGTCCGGGCCGTGGTCGCGGCGCAGCTGCTCGAACAGCCTGGGTGCCACTTCCAGGTAGCGCGGGGTGTTCCACACGGTCTCGGCCGGCAGCTCGCTCTCGGCCGGCTCGTAGGCGCGGCCGGAGGACACGCCGTAGGCCTTCTTCACGCCCGGCACGCCGCACTGCGCGCGCACCGCGAGGAAGCCCTGCTCGATGAAGCGGCCCACCGCGTCGGAGGCCTCGGCGATGTCGCGGCCGTTGGCATGGCCGTACACCAGCGCGCCCTCGCGCGAACGCCCGCCCAGCAGCTGGTACAGCGGCAACCCGGCCATCTTGCCGAGGATGTCCCACAGCGCCACGTCGACCGCGGCGATCGCGCTCATCGTGACCGGGCCGCGGCGCCAGTACGCGCCGCGGTACAGGAACTGCCACATGTCCTCGATGCGCCCGGCGTCGCGGCCGATCAGGTTGGGCACCACGTGGTCCTGCAGGTACGAGGCCACGGCCAGCTCGCGGCCGTTGAGGGTGGCGTCGCCCAGGCCGTACACGCCCGAGCGGGTGGTGACCTTCAGGGTGACGAAGTTGCGTCCCGGGCAGGTGACGATGACCTTGGCATCGACGATCTCGCGGTCGTTCTTCGAGCCGTGGGTGGTGGTTTCGGTGGGGATCTGGCTGCTCATCGTGCGTGGTCGTCGTAGGGCATGGGGGAAACGGCGATTTCGAAGGGACCGGCCGGCAGGCCGGGACCGCCGCCGTCGCGGTCGTAGAGGGTGCATACCGGGCTGTCGGCCCAGCAGTAGCGCACGCGCGTGGCCTCGTGCGCACGGGGGGCGCGCAGGGTCACGCGGTTGTTCCACAGCTCGGCGCTGGCCCAGCGGCAGGAGCCGGGTCCGCTGCCGCAGACCTCGAAGCCGATCGGGCCTTCGGCACCGTACGCGGCCAGCTTGCCGCTGACCTGGGCGAAGGACACCACGATGGCGTCGCCGTTGCGGCTGGCGGACTCCGGCACCGGGCCGGCCGGCGCCAGCTTCTCGCCGTAGGCCAGATGGCGCATGGCGCGGGCCAGGCGGCGGCCGAGCTCCTGCTTGTTGGTGGGGTGGATGTCGTAGCGGTCGCCGATGTCGATGGTGACCACCAGGCCGGTGCCCGGGTCCTCGTCCGCCACCTGCTTCTGCGCCTGGCGCATGTTCGCCCAGTCGCTCTCGCCCGGCGCGGTCGGCGGGGTGCCGAAGTTGGGCAGCTGCACGATCATCAGCGGCAGCTTCGCGCCGAACTGGCGGCGCCAGTCGCTGCGCAGGGCGCGCAGCAGGTCGGCGTAGATGGCGTGCTCGAAGGTGTTGGACTCGCCCTGGTACCACAGCGCGCCACGCAGGCCATAGCCGCCCAGCGGGGCGATCATGCCGTTGTACAGCGTGGACAGGCCGGCGGCGCTCTGCCACGGTGCGCGCGGCGGCGTGCCCAGCTCCGGCGGGACCACGCGGTACTGCCAGCCGCCGGCCAGCGGCACCCGGGTGCCGTCGGCCAGCACCAGCGCGTGTGCCTCGGCCGGGCCGGCCAGGCCGCCGTCGCGGTACGTGTCCAGCACGTTGACCACCACGGTGTTGGTGCCGGCCTGCAGCAGTCCCGGCGGCAGGCGGTACTCGCGGCCGCCGCCGGCGCCGTAGGTGCTGCCGACGGCGCGGCCGTTGACCCAGGTGGTGTCGATCTCGTCGGCCGGGCCCAGCGCCAGCACCGCGTCCTGCGCGGCCTGTTCGGCGCTCAGCTCCACCGTGGTGCGGTACCAGACCATGCCGTCGAAGGCTTCCAGTTCCGGTACGCCCCACTTCTCCCAGGCGCCGAGCTGGGCCGGCGCCGGGCGCCACTGCCCGGCCGGCGTGCCCGGCGCCCATGGGCGGTCGTCGGCGGCCACGCCCGGGCGGCCCGACCACCAGCCCTGCCACAGCTCGCCCCAGGCCCCGACCGCCTCCATCGGATCGCGCGCGTAACGCTCCAGCACGTCCAGTTCGGCGTCGTAGCGGCCGAGGGTGCGCAGCTGCCGTGCGCTGGTCCAGGCCTGGATGCGCGAGCCGCCCCAGGCGGCGTTGACCAGGCCCATGGGCACGTCCACGGTCTTCTGCAGCTCGCGGGCGAAGAAGTAGCAGGCCGCGGAGAAGTCGCGCACGGAATCCGGATCCACCGGCTTCCACGCCACCGGCTCGCTGAACCCGCGCTGCGGTTCCACCTGCGCCACCTGCGGCACGGTCAGCAGGCGGATGCGGTCGTTGCCGGCGCCGGCGATCTCGGCGCGCGCGTCCAGCGAGCGCCACACCTGCAGCTCCATGTTCGACTGCCCCGAGCACAGCCACACGTCGCCGACCATCACGTCCGACACCACCTGGCGGGCCTGGCCGGCCTGGGCGGTGAGCACGTACGGGCCGCCGGCCTTGAGCGCCGGCAGGCTCGCTTCCCAGTGACCATCGGCGCCGGCGCGCACGCGCGCGCGCTTGCCGGCGATCTCCACCTTCACCTGCTCGCCGGGCTCGGCGCGGCCCCACACCCGCAGCGGCTGGTCGCGCTGCAGCACGGCGTGGTCCTGGAACAGCGAATGCAGCAGCGGGGCGGCCGGCGTGGTGGTGTCCTGGGCCTGGGCCAGCGGCGCCAGGGCCAGGCCCAGCGCGGCGGCCAGATGGATCAGCTTGGTTGGGCTCACTTGCCGTCTCCGGGTGCGTACGGGAACTGCAGGGACTTGTAGTACTCCAGGTCGTGCGGCGGCGGCGCCGCGCCTTCCGGCAGCGGGCGCTGCGAGAAGGTCTGGAAGTAGGCGATGCTGGCGTCGCGCCACCACTTTGCTTCCTTTTCCTGGATGCCGAGGAACACCGCGACCTGGTGGTGGCGCTCGGTATCGACCTTGCCCTCCAGCGCGGCCCAGGTACGGCGCATGCCGCGCACGTAGTCCACGCCGCGGTCGTAGCGCAGCACCAGCTCGTCCCACAGGCTGCGGCCGGAGGCCATGCGGTGGTCCCAGGGCACGTGGTGGAACCACAGCAGGAACTCTTCCGGCACGGTGTCGAGGTTGCCGAACTGCGCTGCCACCGGCGGCGCGTACTGGCCCACGGCGTTGCTGCCGCTGGCGGTGCGGTCGAAGCCGATGCCGCGCGCGTCGGCGCGGTGGTAGTAGACCGAGGTCCAGTCCGCGCGCGGACCGCCCTCGACCCACGGACCCGGGCCGTAGTGGTGGCCGCGGCCCATCAGGTGGTGCAGGCCCAGCGGGGTCATGTAGTCGACCACCGCCTGGTGCGAGCCCATCATCATCGACACCACCGGCTCGACCACGGCCGGGTCGGTGGAGAAGGTCATGCGCGCCCAGTCGCGGGCGATGTCCTCGGCGCCGGCGTGCGGGTCCCAGGCCATGCGCCCGAACACGTACCAGTTGGCCTGGTCGAAGTGCGAGCCGCTCCAGTTGCGGTCCACGCCGATGTTGGCCACGCCGGCCATGCCGGTCAGCGCGTGTCCCTCCAGCGAGCCGTCCACGATCTTCGCCACGGTCGAACCGGGGCCGCGCGCATGGGTATCGGCGCGCAGCGCTTCCTCGTACAGCGGGCCCAGGTACACCAGGTGGGTGGCGAAGCCCAGGTACTCCTTGGTGATCTGGAACTCCATCATCAGCGGCGTCCTGGGCATGGCGCCGAACAGCGGATGGAACGGCTCGCGCGGCTGGAAGTCGATCGCGCCGTTCTTCACCTGCACCAGTACGTTGTCGGCGAACCGCCCGTCGTGCGGCACGAACTCGTTGTAGGCCTGCTTGTGGCGGTCGTCAGGTTCCTCGTGCGAGTACACGAAAGCGCGCCACATCACGATGCCGCCGTGCGGAGCCAGGGCCTCGGCCAGCATGTTGGCGCCGTCGGCATGGCTGCGGCCGTAGTCCTGCGGGCCGGGCTGGCCCTCGGAATTGGCCTTGACCAGGAAGCCGCCGAAGTCGGGGATGGTGCGGTAGATCTCGTCGGCCTTGTCCTTCCACCACTGGCGCACGGCCGGATCCAGCGGATCGGCGGTCGCAAGGCCGCCGATCTCGATCGGCGCGCTGAAGCGGGCGCTGAGGTAGACCTTGATGCCGTACGGGCGGAACACCGAGGCCAGGGCCGCCGCCTTCTCCAGGTACATCGGTGTCAATGCGAGCGCGCTGGTATTGACGTTGTTGAGCACCGTGCCGTTGATGCCGACCGAGGCATTGGCGCGGGCGTAGTCGGTGTAGCGCGGGTCCAGCCAGTCCGGCAGCTTGTGCCAGTCCCAGATCGATTCGCCGGCATAGCCGCGCTCGACGTAGCGGTCCAGGTTGTCCCAGTGGTTGAGCACGCGCACCTTCACCTTCGGCGCCTCGCGCAGGTCCAGCCCGGCCAGCGGCTGCCCGGTCTGCACCAGGCGCAGCAGGTGGAAACTGCCGTACAGCGCGCCCATGTCGGTGTTGGCCGCCACCACCGTGGCCGCGCGCCCGTCGATGCGGGTGCTGCGGATCAGGTAGCCCTCCTCGCCCAGGCCTTCCAGTTCGCCCTGGAGCGCCGCCAGCTGTGGCAGCGAGGCCGGGGTGCCGACCACGATCGCGCCGTCGCGCCGGGCCTGCGCGGCCAGCGCCGGCGCGCGCCCGAGCAGGCCGGACAGGCCGCGCACCAGTTCGTCACGGGCGGCGCGCTGGGTCGCGGTGTCCGCCGGGGCCACCAGCTGCGTGCCCTGGTCGCGGTACTGCTTGAGCACCGGCGCCGGCAGTGGCCGGTAGCGCAGCCACAGGTCATAGCCGTCCTCGGCCGCGGCCGGCAGCGCCAGCAGCCAGGTCAGCAGCAGCGCCAGTAGCCCCAGCAGGCCGGGACGCGCGGGATGTTTTGCAGACGCGGATCGTGCTATCGATATCACTCTTCTACTTCCGGTTGTCGCGGGCCATGGCCCGTGCCCGCACCCGGGCCGGGCGCGGGCGGGAACCACAGAGCGCGGCAGGGCCGCAGTCCATGGGGAGGGAACGCCATTGGCCACCAGCAGCAAGTCCGCACGCCGCAAGGGACGCGCGGTAACCATCCACGAGGTGGCCGCGGCGGCCGAGGTCTCGCCGATGACCGTGTCGCGGGTGATCAACGGCAACGCCAACGTGCGCCCGGAGACCCGCGAGCAGGTGATGCGCGCGGTGCGCGAACTGGGCTACACGCCGAACCTGGCGGCGCGCTCGCTGGCCGCGGCGCAGGGCACGCGGATCGCGCTGATCTACACCAACCCGTCCGGCGCCTACCTCAGCGAGCTGCTGGTCGGCGCCCTGCGCGGCGCCGCGCGCACCGCGGTGCAGCTGGTGGTCGACAGCTGGGACGGCCTCAACGCCGAGGCCGAGCGCGCCGCCGCCCGCACCCTGGCGCGCAGCGTCGCCGGCGTGCTGCTGCCGCCGCCGCTGTGCGAATCCAAGGCCGTGGTCTCGGAGCTGGTCGGCGCCGACGTGCCGGTGGTGGCGCTGGCCTCGGCGCGCTTCGGCGACGACGTCTCGCACGTGCGCATCGACGATTTCCGCGCCAGCCGCGAGATCACCGAATACCTGCTCGGCCTGGGCCATACCCGGATCGGCTTCATCAAGGGCCATCCCAACCAGACCGCCAGCGCGCGGCGCTTCGAGGGTTTCCAGGCGGCGCTGGCCGCGGCCGGCATCAGCCTGGACGCCGGCATGGTCCAGCAGGGCTACTTCACCTACCGCTCCGGGCTGGAGGCGGCGGAGAAGCTGCTGGCGCGCAAGAAGCCGCCGACCGCGATCTTCGCCAGCAACGACGACATGGCCGCCGCCGTGGTCTCGGTCGCGCACCGCCGCGGCCTGGACGTGCCGCGCGACCTGTCGGTGGTCGGCTACGACGACACCTCCGCCGCCACCACGGTATGGCCGGAACTGAGCACGGTGCGCCAGCCCATCGCCTCGATGGCCGACTCGGCCATGGACATCCTGGTGCGCGCGATCAGCCGCCGCGAGAAGGACGTGCACATGGTGGTCGACCACGTGGTCGCCCACGAGCTGGTCCGGCGGGACTCGGTGGCCCCGCCGGCAGCCCGCGACTGACAGGCGGCCGGCGCCCATCGGC
>NZ_RRYJ01000011.1:0-121320 GCF_003931645.1 Pseudoxanthomonas sp. SGT-18
GCGCCTGTTACTTCTTACTTCGCCGCAGGCTGCGGTGCCGGGGCACCGGCCGCGCGCGCACCGCGCCTGGCCTTGGCCGCGTCCAGCTCGGCCTGGCTCAGCTTGCCGTCGCCGTCGGTATCCACGGCCTTGAACCAGGCCTCGCGGCGCTGCTTGGCCCAGGCCTCGCGGTCGGCCTGGTCGATGAAGCCGTCCTTGTTGGCGTCCATGCGCTCGAACCGAGCGGTCGCCGCGGCCAGGGCCTCGGCCTTGCTGATGCGGCCGTCCTTGTCGGCATCCACGTCCGGGCCGGCGAAACCGAAGCCAAAGCCGCCGTGGCCGCCGCGGCCCCCGTGGCGGCCGTGCTTCATGCGCGGCAGCTCGTCGCGCTGCAGCTTGCCGTCCTTGTTGCGGTCCAGCTGGTCGAAGCGCCCGGCCAGGCGCGGATGCGCCGCGGCCTCCCTGCGATCGATCACGCCGTCCTTGTTGGCGTCCAGCGCCGCGCGCGGCTTGCCCGTGGCGGCAAGCGCCGCGGTTTCCTGGGCCAGGGCGGCACCGGCGGTGATGGCCAGCAGCGTGGCTGCGATCAGGTAAGGGGTCTTGTTCACGTGTTTGTCTCCAGTCGTGCGTGACGTGATGGCCACGACGGGGAAAACGCCGCTGCCCGGCCCCCGTTGACCCCGCGGGCGGACCCGTTCAGCCACCAGCCGGGCTGGAGCGCCGGCCCGGCGCGGATGGCGGCGCTATGCTGGGCGCATCCGCCGACCGCATCGCCATGGGCCACGACACCTCCCCCGCCGATGACCTGCGCCTGTACCAGACCGGCAGCCATCCCTGTGGCTACTGGCCCGAGCGCGAGGCCCGCGACCTGGTGCTGGACCCGCGCGACCCGCGCCTGGGGCTGGTCTATCCGCAGGCGCTGGAATGGGGCTTCCGCCGCTCGGGCGACATCGTCTACCGCCCCTCCTGCGCCGCCTGCCGCGCCTGCGTGGCGGTGCGCATCCCGGTGCAGCGGTTCCAGCCGGACCGCAGCCAGCGCCGCTGCCTGCGCCGCAATGCCGACATCAGCGCGCGGATCGTGCCGGCGCGCCGCACCGACGAGCACTTCGACCTCTACCACCGCTACCTGCTGGCGCGGCACCGCGACGGCGGCATGGACGACCACGGCACCGCCGAGTTCGACCAGTTCCTGGTCGGCGCCTGGTCGGACACCCGCTTCCTGGAGCTGCGCGAACCGCCGGCGCCGGGCAGCAGCGGACCCGGCCGGCTGCTGGCGGTGGCGGTGACCGACCGCGCCCCGCACGGGCTGTCGGCGGTCTACACCTTCTACGAGCCGGAGGAGGCCGCGCGCGGCCTGGGCACGCTGGCGATCCTGCGCCAGCTGGAATGGGCGCAGCGCGAGGGCCTGGCCCACCTGTACCTGGGCTACTGGATCGACGGCCACGCCAAGATGGACTACAAGCGCCGCTTCCGCCCGCTGGAGGCGTTCGACGGGCGCGGCTGGCGGGAATTCCCGTACTGATGCGCATGCGCCGTGCGAGAATCCGCGCATGCGCACCCTGTTCCCGATCCTTCCGCTGCTGGCGATGCTGAGCGCCTGCGCCTCGTCCACGCCCGCCCCCGGCAACGACGCCACGCTGCGCGTGGCCACCTACAACGTCTCCCTCTATGACGACGAAGCCGGCGGCGTGATCGCGCGGCTGCAGGCGGGCGACGCCGGCGCGCGCAAGGTCGCCGCGGTGCTGCAGCAGGTGCGCCCGGACCTGGTGCTGATCAACGAGTTCGACTACGACGCCGACGGCCGCGCCGCGGACCTGTTCCAGCGCGCCTACCTGGAGCAGGCCCAGCCCGGCGGCGGCGAGCCGCTGCATTACCCCTACCGCTACCTGGCGCCGGTCAACACCGGCGTGCCCAGCGGCCTGGACCTGGACCGCGACGGCACGATCGGCGGCGAGGGACGGCAGCGCGGCAACGACGCCTGGGGCTTCGGCCTGCACCCGGGGCAGTACGGCATGCTGGTGCTGTCGCGCCATCCGATCGACGCCGGCAACGCGCGCACCTTCCAGCTGCTGCGCTGGAGCGCGATGCCCGATGCCCGTCGCCCGATCGACCCGGCCAGCGGCCAGCCGTGGTACGAAGACGCGGTGTGGACGCAGCTGCGGCTGTCGTCCAAGTCGCACTGGGACCTGCCGGTGCACACCCCGCAGGGCACCGTGCACTTCCTGGTCTCGCACCCGACCCCGCCGGTGTTCGACGGCCCGGAGGACCGCAACGGCGCGCGCAATGCCGACGAGATCCGGCTGTGGCAGCACTACATCTCCGGCGGCGACCTGTCCTGGCTGTGCGACGACGCCGGCCGCTGCGGCGGCCTGCCCGCGGGCGAGCGCTTCGTCATCGCCGGCGACCTCAACAACGACCCGGTCGACGGCGACGGCCACCACGACGCCATCCTCGGCCTGCTCGGGCACCCGCGCGTGCTGCGCATGGACCCGCCCGCCTCGGCCGGCGGCGCGGAGAAGGCGCGCGCCTATGCCGCGGCCGGGCTGCTCCGGCGCGGCGCGCCGGAGCACGTGACCGGCGACTTCGGCCCGCGCTCGGGCGCGATGCGGCTGGACTACGTGATCCCGTCCACCGGCTTCCAGGTGCGCGGCAGCGGGGTGTTCTGGCCGGCCTCGCACGAGCCGGCGGCGGCCATTGCCGACGGCAGCGACCACCACCTGGTCTGGGTCGACCTGACCGTTGGTCGGACAACCGCCGGCGATTGATCCTGATCAAAACGGGGGGTCGGGGGCGCGTGCTGGAATCCGCGCCATGAACGCCATCCCTCTCCAGCACAACCCGCGCGCCGCGCAGATCCGGCAGACCCTGGAAGACCTCACCAGCTCCAGTGCCGACATCGAGGCCTCCGCGCTCATTTCCATCGACGGCCTGCTGATCGACGCGGCCATGCCGCAGAGCATGGACGAGGACCGCATCGGCGCCATGTCCGCGGCCCTGCTGTCGCTGGGCGAGCGCACCGCGCGCGAACTCGGCCGCGGCCGCCTGGAGCGGGTCCTGGTCCAGGGCGAGGACGGCTACGTGATCATGACCGCCGCCGGCGAGGAGGCGGTGCTGACCGTGCTCACTCGCGCCGAGGTCAAGCTCGGCCTGGCGTTCCTGGACATCAAGCGGGCCGCCCAGGCCCTCGGCCGCATCGTCTGAGGGGCCGCGATGAGCCGCCTGCCGGACATGACCCCGCCCGCCGGCCCGCACCTGCAGGCCGTGCACACCTGCCACGACGGCACCCGCCGCACCGTGTACTGGACGGACGAGGAAGTGCCCTACCCGGACGGGCGCCTGATCGTCTCGCGCACCGACCTGGACGGGGTGATCACCCATGCCAACGAGGCCTTCGTCGAACTCAGCGGCTACAGCCGCGAGGAGCTGATCGGCGCCCCGCACAGCATCCTGCGCCACCCGGACATGCCGCGCGCCGCGTTCGCCGACCTGTGGGACACGCTCAAGGCCGGGCGCAAGTGGCACGGCTACGTCAAGAACCTGCGCAAGGACGGCAAGCACTACTGGGTCTACGCCACCGCACTGCCCAACGTGCGCCACGGCCAGGTGGTCGGCTACACCTCGGTGCGGCGCAAGCCCTCGCGCCGCGCCATCGCCGAGGTGCTGCCGCTGTACCGGCAGTGGCTGGAGCAGGAAGCCGCGGGGGTCACCGCATGACCCTCAACCTGCTGGTCGCCCCCGATTTCGCGCCGGAGAACTTCCCCGGCTGGTACATGCTCGCCACCCTGCTGCAGCACCGCTCCGGCACCCGCCTGCACCTGCTGATGCCGGCCGACGCGCGCGAGCAGGCGCAGATGCTGGGCGACGGCCTGGCCGACCTGGTCTACGCCAACCCGTTCGACGCCACCGCGATGATCCGCGGCCAGGGCTACCAGGCTTTCGCCCGCCCGGCCGCGCATTCCAACGAGATGGTGATCGCCACCGCGGCCGGCTCGCCGGTGTCGGTGGTGGAGGAACTGCGCCCGGGCTGCCGGATCGCGGTGACCGACAACCGCGACGTGCGCCTGATCGGCCTGCGCCTGCTGGAGCCGGCCGACCTCACCGAACGCGACATCCAGTGGGTGCCGGCCAACAGCCACCAGGCGGCCGCGCGCATGACCCTGTCCGGGCAGGTCGACGCCGGCTTCTTCCTGGCCTCGGCCTACCACGCCCTGGCCCGCATCACCCGCGGGCAGCTGAAGGTGCTGGTGGAAAGCAAGCTGCGCGACATCAGCCACGTGCTGCTGGCGCATCCGCGCGTGGGCGACGACCTGCAGCCGCTGGCCGCGGCGCTGCTGGCGGTCGACCCGTCCCGCCCCGGCGACGCCGAGGTGCTGCAGGCGCTGGGCCTGCCGGCCGGGTTCGAGGCCATGGAGCGCGAGGACGCCGAGTTCATGATCGACCTGATGGACACCCTGCTGGACTGAGCATGGCCGCCACCCTCGACGCACGCCGCGAGTTCCGCGAACGCACCCGCGCCGTCGCCCGCGCGCCGCAGGACACCGCCGCCCACCTGGCGCGGCTGCAGGCGGCGCTGCAGCTGGGCGACACCGAACCGGTGCAGGGCGCGCTGGCCGACCTGTTCGTGGCCCTGCCACGGGCCGACACCGCCCTGCGCCAGGCCGCGCTGCACCTGGCCTCCGGCCGCCTGGCGCCGTACGTGGCCGAGGCCTTCGGCCGCCACGCGCACGGCCACGTGCTGCCGGCCATCACCGCACTGGCCACCCGCTGGAGCGTGTTCGCCCAGCCCTCGGCCGACGTCCCGGCGCGGGTGCGCCGCGCCAGCCCGGACCATTCGCGGCGGCTGGCGGCGCAGGTGGTCGAGGCGCTGCTGGACGGCGAGCCGCTGCACGCGGCGCGCGTCGAGCACGAGTTCCTGGACCATTGCGTCTCCTGCCAGGACAAGTACGCCTTCATGCTCGCCAGCCGCGACCTGCGGCGGCACGAGATCGCCGTGGGCGACCGCTGGGAGCGGGTCGCCGACTGGCTGGAACAGCACGCGGCCATCGGCGACCGCGCCGAGGCGCCCACCTCACGCAAGGGAAGCCCATGAGCCTGGAACTGGTCGAGCCCGCGTCCCAAGACATCCCTGCCGACGCCGCCAAGTGGCTGCTGCCGACCCCGCGCGGCGCACTGCACGGCTTCTCCACGCCCGAACCGGGCCCGGCGCAGCGCGCGGTGCAGGCATTGCTGTCCGCCCCGCAGGCGATGGAACTGGCGCGCTGGCGCCAGGAGCACGACCGCAACGGGCGCATGCTGCAACAGCTGCAGGAGAAGCAGTGGGTGCAGCTGCTGCGCCGGCAGGTGCCGGCGCCGGACGTGCGCCTGGGCGACTTCGCCCAGCACGTGATCGCGCCGCTGTCCGGCGAGCGCCGCGCGGTGCTGGCGTCCGACAGCGGCTTCTGCCTGGGCCATTCCGGCCTGGACCAGGACCTGGCCGAGACCCTCAGCGCGGCGGCGGCGGACTATTCCTCGTTCGTCGCCCGCCAGGCCCGCCGCGGCTGGCCCGGCGCGCAGCGGGTCGCGTTCCACAACGACCCGGACATGCTGTTGCCGGAATGGTCCTTCGTCCCGCTGTGGATCGACGGCAGCGGCTACTGGCTGGTGCTGGCGGGCGAGCCGCTGCTCAACAACCTGGCAATGGTCGAGCTGGTGTGGAGCATCCGCCTGGCCGGCGCCCGCTTCGCCGCGCCGCTCTGAACCGCTGCTGCCCCCTCAGGGCAGCAGTTCGATCCCGATCGCCGCGGCGGCATCGCGCGCCGTCGCGCGTGCCTGTTCGATGTCGGCGCCACGCGCCAGGGTGACGCCGACCCGGCGCTGGCCTTCCACCCGCGGCTTGCCGAACAAGCGCAGCGCGGTGTCCGGCGCCGCCAGCGCCGCGTCGATCCCGGAAAACACCGGCACGCCATGGCCGCTGGCCAGCAGCGCGCAGGAGGCGCTGGGGCCGTTCTGGCGGATCACCGGCACCGGCAGGCCGAGGATGGCGCGCGCATGCAGCGCGAACTCGCTCAGCTCCTGCGAGACCAGGGTCACCAGGCCGGTGTCGTGCGGGCGCGGCGACACCTCCGAGAACCACACCTCGTCGCCCTTGACGAACAACTCCACGCCGAACACGCCCCAGCCGCCGAGGTCGTCGGTGATGGCGCGGGCGATGGCCTGGGCGCGCTCCAGCGCGCGCGGCGACATCGGCTGTGGCTGCCAGCTCTCGCGGTAGTCGCCGTCCTTCTGCAGGTGGCCGATCGGCTCGCAGAAGCTGGTGCCGCCGGCATGGCGCACGGTCAGCAGGGTGATCTCGTAGTCGAAGTCGACGAAACCCTCGACGATGCAGCGGCCGGCGCCGGCGCGGCCACCGGTCTGCGCGTACTCCCAGGCCGCCTCCACCTGCGCGGCCTCGCGCACGATGCTCTGGCCCTTGCCCGAGGACGACATCACCGGCTTGACCACGCACGGCAGGCCGATTGCCTCCACCGCCGCGCGGTACTCCTCCAGGGTGTCGACGAAGCGGTACGGCGAGGTCGGCAGGCCCAGGGTCTCGGCCGCAAGGCGGCGGATGCCCTCGCGGTCCATGGTCAGGCGCGCCGCGCGCGCGGTCGGGATCACCTTGAGCCCCTCGGCCTCCAGCTGGACCAGGGTCTCGGTGTGGATCGCCTCGATCTCCGGCACCACCAGGTCCGGCTCCTCCTTCGCGATCAGCTCGCGCAGGGCGAAGGTATCGAGCATGTCCAGCACGTGGCTGCGGTGGGCGACCTGCATGGCCGGCGCATCGGCGTAGCGGTCGGCGGCCACCACCTCCGCACCCAGGCGCTGCAGCTCGATCGCCACCTCCTTGCCCAGTTCGCCCGAGCCGAGCAGCAGGACGCGGGTGGCATGGGGGGTCAGCGGGGTTCCGATACGGACCATGGCGGTGCGGCAGGTGGTGAAAGGGCGGCCAGTGTAGCCGCCGCCGCGGCGGCCGCCCCCTCCCGGAAGCCCTCTTGACGATTGATATCGTTTTGATATCAGATTAAGGCGTCACCTGGAGAGCACCCATGAAAGAGCGTCCGATCCATTCCCTGCCCGGCATCCCCGTCCTGCTGGCGGCCCTCGCCCTTTCCGCGGCCACGGCCTGGCTGTTCTTCACCGGCATCGGCGCCGGCGACGGCGCCCCGGACGTGGCGCGCCTGGCCGGCGCGGCCGCCACCCTGCTGTTGGCCCTGCTGGCGTTCATCGGGCTCTATTCGATCCAGCCCAACCAGGCCGCGGTGCTGAGCCTGTTCGGCAAGTACGTGGGCACGGTCAAGGAAGCCGGCCTGCGCTGGAACAACCCCTTCTATTCCAAGCGCAAGGTCAGCCAGCGCGTGCGCAACTTCGAGAGCGGCAAGCTCAAGGTCAACGACCTGGACGGCAGCCCGATCGAGATCGCCGCGGTGATCGTGTGGCAGGTGGTCGACGCCTCCGAGGCGGTGTTCAACGTCGACGACTACGAGAGCTTCGTCCACATCCAGTCCGAGGCGGCGCTGCGGGCGATGGCCTCCAGCTACCCCTACGACCAGCACGACGACGGCCAGATCGCCCTGCGCAGCCACCCGCAGGAGATCTCCGAGCACCTGCAGGCGCAGATCGCCGAGCGCCTGGGCCGGGCCGGCGTGGAGGTGATCGAGGCACGCATCAGCCACCTGGCCTACGCCCCGGAGATCGCCCAGGCCATGCTGCAGCGGCAGCAGGCCAACGCGGTGATCGCCGCCCGCACCCGGATCGTGGCCGGCGCGGTGGGCATGGTCGAGATGGCCCTGGCCGAGCTGCAGAAGAACGACGTCGTCCAGCTGGACGAGGAACGCAAGGCGCAGATGGTCAGCAACCTGCTGGTGGTGCTGTGCGGCGACCGCGGCACCCAGCCGATCGTCAACGCCGGCTCCCTGTACTGAGGTGGACGGAATGGACGCGCTCGCCGCCCTGGTCGTCGCCATCACCGGCCTGCCCGCGCTGGGCGTGGCCACCTGGTACGCACGCTACGACGACGAACACGCGCGCGGCCTGGCCCTGCGCTGGGCGCTGATCGCCCTGGCCATCCTGTGCGGCGCCGTCGGCCTGTACTTCGCCGGCGGCAGCCGCGGCGCGGTCACCGCGGTGGCCGTGGCCATGGCCCTGGCGGTCAACGCGCTGGCGATCTCCACCATCCTGCACGCGCGCCGCGGACGCCCCCGCCGATGACCGAGCGCAAGGCCTTCCAGCTGCGGATCAGCGCGGAAGTGCTCGCCGCGACCCAGCGCTGGGCCGACGACGAGCTGCGCAGCCTCAACGCACAGATCGAATACGTGCTGCGCGAGGCGCTGCGCAAGGCCGGGCGCCTGCCCAGACCGGATACCCGCCCGGAGGCGGAGGAGGAAGAGCAATGAGCACCACGCAATGGCGGTACCTGGTCGTCGAGGTCAAGACCTCGCTGCTGGGCAGCTACAAGGTCGAGCAACTGCAGGAGGAACTGGACCGCCACGGCCGCCTGGGCTGGGAGCTGGTGAACGTGGTCCACTCCACCCCGAGCCTGCCCTCGCCCACCCTGGTGTTCAAGCGCCCGGCCTGAGGACGAGCCCCATGCCCACCTGGCCCGCCTGCCCGGACGCCACAGCCACCGCCATGCCGCCACGCCGCGCGCCTGGCCTGGCCCTGGGCGCCGGGCCGGCGCTGCCGCGGTCCTGAAGGAGCCACGCATGCACGCACCCACGCTGTCCGCCACCACCCTGCATCCCCTGGAACGCCGCGCGCACACGCCCCGGCGCGCGGTCCCGCATGGCCTTCGGAGGCACGCCTGAGCATGGCCCGTCCCGGCATTTCCGCCCACGAATTCGAAGTCCCCGCGCCGCCCGCCCCCGCGCTGTGGCTGCTGCCCGTGCTGTGGGCGGGGATGGTGGCGCTGGTGTTCGCCCTGCGCCACGAGACCCTGCTGCGCCCGACCCCCGGCAACCCGGTGCCAGCCTGGCTGGTGATGATGTCCGCCATGGCCCTGGCCTTCGCCGGGCCCTTCATCCTGCTGCACGTGCGCCGCATCCGCCTGGCCGATGGCGTGCTGTCGGTGAACGCCGCCGGCCTGTTCCCGCACAAGGTCGCGGTGGCGCAGCTGGACCTGGCGCGCGCCCGGCTCGTGGACCTGGACGCACACCCGGACTTCAGCCCGCGCGTGCGCCTGTGGGGCCTGGGCCTGCCCGGCTTCCGCGCCGGCCACTACCTGCTGCGCAACCGCGCCCGCGCCTTCTGCCTGCTGACCCGGCGCGAGAAGGTGCTGCTGCTGCCGCGCCACGATGGCCGCTACCTGCTGCTGACCCCGGAGCGGCCGCGCGACCTGCTGGAGCAGCTGGCGGCCGCCGCCGGGATTCCGGCGCCGCGCTAGCGGCGCGCGGGCTGGCGGCACCGCGCCTGCCGGCCTAGGCTTGCACCCCATGCACCTGCCTCCCCAGCCCCTGCGCACACGCCTGGTCAACACCGGGCAGATCGAACTGTGGCCGGCCGGCCTGCTGCGCGCGCGCGGCAATGCCGACGCCCGCGCCCTGGCCCAGGCCCATACCGTGCTGCGGCGCAAGCGCGACGGCCGCTACCTGGCCACCGTGCGCGCCGACGGCGTGCTGGCACTGGTGCCGCGGCTGGCACGCGAGCCGGGCATCGACGAGGCGCTGGACGCGCTGGCCGCGGCCGAGGCGCACCCGGCTCGCGGCCCGCTGCCGGCGCCGCAACCGCTGCCACTGGAGCGGCTGCAGCAACGCCTGGCCGCGCTGGGGATCGACGCCGCCGCCTACGAGGCGCGCACCGGGCTGGCACCGCTGGCCGAACCGGAATGGCTGGCCTTCGCCGGCCGCGACCGCTGGCAGCGGCCGCTGTGGCTGCTGCCGGACGCGGCCCGCGCCTGGCTGGCGATGCGCCGCGCCGCCGCGGCCGACGGCGTGGTGCTGGAATCCATCTCCGGCTACCGCAGCCACGACTACCAGCTGGGCATCTTCGAGCGCAAGCTGGCGCGCGGGCAGACCGTGGCGCAGGTCCTCACGGTCAACGCCGCGCCCGGTTACAGCGAGCACCACGCCGGCAGCGCGCTGGACATCGGCACGCCCGGCGAGCCGCCGGCGGAGGAGTCGTTCGAGGCCACCGCCGCCTTCGCCTGGCTGCAGGCGCATGCGGGCGGCTTCGGGTTCCGCATGAGCTATCCGCGCGACAACCCGCACGGCATCGTCTACGAGCCCTGGCACTGGCGCTTCCACCCGCACCGCTAAGGCAACGGCGCGCTTGCGCCTGATCAAGGCCGGCGCGGGCGAAGCTGCCGACACTGCACGCCTGTCCCGGTCCAGCAGGCACCCCATGGCCATCCAGAGCTCCCGTTACCGTCCCTCGCTCATCGCCCTGCACTGGCTGACCCTGGTGCTGCTGGCCGCGGTCTACGCGACCATGGAGCTGCGCGGCCTCTTCCCAAGGGGCAGCGTGCCGCGCGACCTGATGAAGACCTCGCACTACTTCCTCGGCCTGGCGGTGTTCTGCCTGACCTGGGTGCGGCTGGGCCTGCGCGCCACCGGCACCACCCCGCCGATCCTGCCCGAGCCGCCGCGGTGGCAGCTGCTGCTGGCCAGGCTGGTCGCGCTGGCGCTGTACGCGCTGATGCTGGCCATGCCGGTGCTGGGCTACCTGGTGCTCAACGCCCACGGCGTGGCGCCGTCGCTCGGCGGCTGGTCGCTGCCGGTGCTGTTCGAGCCGGGCCCGGAACTGGGCGGGCAGCTGGAGGCCTGGCACGAAGGCATCGCCACCGCCGGCTACTGGCTGGTCGGCCTGCACGCGGCCGCGGCGATCTACCACCACCACGTGCGCCACGACGACACCCTGGTGCGGATGTCGCTGCGCGGCTGAGGCCTCAGTCCTGGGAGCGGTTGGTGCGCGGCGTGGCGGGGTCGGTGCCGGCGCCGTCGGCGATCCGCCACAGGTACAGGCTGGCGTAGGTGCGGTACGGGCCCCAGGCCTGGCCGCGCTCGGCCAGCTGCCGCGGCGTCGGCGGCAGCTCCAGGCCATCGACGATCTGCGCGCCCTTGCGCACGCCCAGGTCGTCCACCGGCAGCACGTCCGGCCGGCCGAGGCGGAACATCAGCATCATCTCCACCGTCCAGCGGCCGATGCCGCGCACCGGCACTAGGGCCTGGACGATCTGGTCCTCGTCCATCCAGGCCATGCGCCGCAGGTCGGGGATCTCGCCGCGGGCCTCGCGCGCGGCCAGGTCGCGCAGGGCCAGGGTCTTGTTGCCGGACACGCCGCAGGCGCGCAGGGTGGCGTCGTCGACCCGGCCCAGGGTGTCGTGGTGCAGGCGCTTGCTGCCGATTGCCGCCTCCACCCGGCCGACGATGGTCGCGGCGGCCTTGCCGGACAGCTGCTGGTAGAGGATCGCCCGCGCCAGCGCATCGACCGGGTCGAAGCGGCGGCGCCAGCCGGCCTCCGGCGGCAGCGGCCCGATCCGGTGCATCCACGCGCCCAGCCTGCGGTCGCGCCGGACCAGGTGGTCCCAGGCGGCCTGCACGTCGAACCCGCGGGCGTGGCGCGGCATGGCCTCAGCGCCCGCGCAGGGCGGATACCGCCCAGCCCAGCCAGCCCAGCATCATCAGCGTGCCGCCGGCCGGCGCCAGTCGCGTCGGCCAGCCGGCCAGGGCGCCGCCGGCGAGGCTGCCGCAGAACAGCAGCGTACCCAGCAGCAGCGCCAGCAACGCGCCCCGGGCGAGGCGGCCGGCGGCACGCGGCCACAGCGCGGCCAGGGCGATGCCGTGGCCGAAGGCGTACAGGCAGGCGGTCTGCAGGTTGGAACGGGCGTGGCCGTCGTCCAGGCCATGGGCGGCGTAGGCCGACAGGCCGATCGCCAGCGCCGCCAGCAGCGCGCCGGCGGCGGCCGGCGCGCGCGAAGTCGGGTTCATGGCGGTTTCCTCCATGCGCGGCAGCCTAAACGAAAAGCGCCGCTTTCGCGGCGCTTTCCGGGGTGCCTGGGCCGGCCGGGCCGGCCGCGGCGGTATTACTTGACGTGCCAGTAGACGTCGTACTCGCCCTCGAGGGTGAAGGCCTTGTCGACCCCGCCCTCCCAGACCTCGTACGGACGGTCGGTGACCTCGTAGCCGTGGGTGGTCGCCCAGGCACGGACCGAGTTGCGGATCGCGTCCAGCTCGGCCATCGAACCGGTGAACTGGCCGAACGCGGCGCGGCCGCCCTTGGTGCGCACGTACTCGACCGGGGCGCCGTCCGGGATCTTGACCTGCAGCGGCTCGCCGGAGGCGGCGACCGGCTTGGCGAAGGCGGCGTCCTGGGCGGCCTTGGCGGCGGCCTCGTCGACCTCCTCGCCCTCGGCGGCGGCCGGGGCCTCGGCCGGGGCCGAACCCTTGCGGCGGACCGGGATGGCCACGTCGAACGCGTACTTCTCCTGGCCGAAGTCGGTGGTCACGATGCGCACGGGACCGGCGGCCTCCAGGTTGTTGGCCTCCATGGTGCGCTTGATCCACTCCTGGTTGTTCTTGATCGACTGCTTGATCGCGTCGTTGCTGCGGTCGACGTTGCCGGCGTTGACCACCAGCAGGTCCTCGGCCGGGACCTCGACCACGGACAGGTCGCGCAGGGTGACGCCGTCGGCGCGGTAGTCGAAGTTCGGCACCGAGGCCAGCATGTTGGACATGCGCGCCAGGCCCATCTTCATGTCGTCGCCGACGTGGCGGTTGACGTACAGGCCGGCGTAGCGGGCGACCAGGTTCCAGCCGTACTCGACGTCGTAGGTCTGGGTGATCTTGACGTTGCGGTTGTTCTTGCCGGTCGGCTCCAGCAGGAACTGCACGGTCTTGTCGTGGCCGGCGGTGGCGTCCTCGACCTTGATGACGACCTTCTCGTTCGGGATGCTCTCGACGATCTCCCAGCTGCCGGTGCCGATGCGGTCGTCGCTGGAGACGAAGTCCAGGCGGGCGCCGACGCCGGACTCGGGGCCGGAGGTCTTCAGCTGGATCTTCGGATCACGCAGAACCAGCGTATTCCAGTCCCTGAAGCGGCGCAGATTGTTCACCGTGTCGTACACGATGGTCATCTTGCGGTTGGTCTCCACGCTTTCGGTGATGTGGCGGTGGTCGGGAAGTACGACACCGACCAGCAGGGCCAGGCCGGCCACGATCCCCAATGCGATCAGGAACTCGATAAGACGGGTCATTCAGGAGTCTCCGGGGCCGATTCCACGGCGTATTTGCGATGCGAGCCGCGAATCGTAACAGGGTTCTTGGCGTGCGCGCAGCCGAATGCATGCACCGGAGCGCGATTGAACGGAATTCTTACATCAGCGCCCGGCGCAAACGCCCACGGCACAAGGATTCCGGCCCTCCCGGCCGCGATGCCGGCAGGGCATTCCAGGACCTCCGCAAAAAACCCATACGCCAGCGTGGGGAAGGATGACAGGACCGTGGCGGCCGGGCCGCGCCACCGACGACCGGCGCCAGCACCCGGTTGCGCACGCGGCGCTGCCAGGCACGCACGCGCCGGGCAGCGCGCTCAGACCAGCTGCAGCTCGAAGGCCTTGAGCACCGCCCGGGTGCGGTCGCGCACGCCGAGCTTGCTGAGGATGTTGGACACGTGGTTCTTGATCGTGCCCTCGGCCACGCCCAGCGAATTGGCGATCTCCTTGTTGGAGAAGCCGGAGGCCATCAGCCGCAGGATCTCGGTCTCGCGGTCGGTCAGCGGGTCCGGGCGGTCCAGGCTGACGAAGTCGTTGCGCATGTGCTCCAGGCCCGAGAGCAGGCGCTGGGTCACCGCCGGCTGCACCAGCGAGCCGCCGCTGGCCACGGTCTGGATCGCCCCCACCAGCTGCTCCAGCGACACGTCCTTGAGCAGGTAGCCGCGGGCGCCGGCCTTGAGCCCGGCCAGCACCAGCTGGTCGTCGTCGAAGGTGGTCAGGATGATGGTCGGTGGCAGCTGCCCGGCCTGGGACAGGGTCTGCAGCGCCTCCAGCCCGGACATCACCGGCATGCGCATGTCCATCAGCACCACGTCCGGGGCGACCTTCGGGATCATCTCCACCGCCTGGCGCCCGTCGGCGGCCTCGGCGACCACCTCGATGCCGCCGTCCAGGGCCAGCAGGGACTTGATGCCTTGGCGCACCAGGGTCTGGTCGTCGACCAGGCACACTCTGATCATGGCAACGCTCCTTCGATCGCCGGCCGCGCCGGGGCTGATGCAGGGATGGACAGGCGCAGGACGAAGCCGGCGCCCTTCCGGGTCTGGATGTCGAGGGTCCCGCCGCACTGCTGCACCCGCTCGTGCATGCCGCGCAGGCCGTTGCCGGGGACCAGGCCCTCGGCGCCCTCGCCATTGTCGCGCGCCTCCAGGCGGATGGTGGCGTCCTCGCGCCATACCCGGATCGCCAGCCGGTCCGCCCCGGCGGCGTGCCGCACCGCGTTGGTGATGATTTCCTGGGTGCAGCGCAGGACCACGTGGGCGCGCTCGGGATCGTCGATCGGCAGCGGGGCCTGGATGTCCAGCTCCACGTCCAGCGAGGGCACGTGGTCGGCCAGCGGCCGCAGCGCCGCGGACAGGTCGATGCCGCCGCTGGCGTCGCGCAGCTGGCTGACCGCCTCGCGCACGTCGGTCAGCAGCAGCCGGGCCAGGGTATTGGCCTGCCTGACGTGCTCCTGGGCGCGGCCCTCGGTCATGTGGCTGGCCACTTCCAGGTTCAGGCTCAGCGCGGTCAGGTGGTGCCCCAGCAGGTCGTGCAGCTCGCGCGAGATCCGGGTGCGTTCGTTGACCCGGGCACTCTCGGCCAGCAGGGCGCGGGTGGCGCGCAGTTCGGCGTTGAGCCGGCGCTGCTCCTCCCGGGCCTCGGCCTGCTGCCGCGCCACCAGGCTGGTCACGTAGATGAACATGGAGAAGCCGCCGTACAGCAGCGACTGCATCAGCGCCTCGAACAGCGGCATCCGGAACACGCCGTAGTAGATCGGCAGCACCGCCAGCTGGCTCAGCAGCAGCAACAGCACGCCCGAGCCGGCCGGCAGCAGCCACGGGATCACCCCCGCGGCGACCATCAGCAGGATGCTGCCCAGGCCCGAGCCGTTGAAGTAGCTCACCGCCAGCGCGAACAGGGTCAGCACCAGCAGCAGGCCGCGGTCGTGCCAGGCCGGCCGCGCCCGGCCCAGGCCGCGGGTCAGCCACCAGTAGCAGGCGCCGAAGCCCAGGTAGGAGGCGAACAGCAAGCCGGCCCCCACCCGGCCCATGGTCTGCTCCTCCGCGCCGTAGGCCGGCACGTACTGGGAATAGACCAGCGGCACGCCCACCATGCCCCAGGTGAACAGGCCGGCGTAGCGCAGCAGGCGGGTGTGGCTGATCGGTCCGAACATGGCCGCATCTTACGGGCCGGGCCCCCCGGTCCGCTGCCCCGGAAGTCATGCCCTCGCCGGGCCCGGCGACCCCATGCGATAATCCGGGCGCATTGCCGGCATGGCCGGTCCGCCTATCTGCAAGGTTCCATTCCTGATGTCCATCGTCATCCGCGACGTGCGCGAACACGAGCTGGACTCGATCCTGGCCCTGAACAACAACGCCGGGTCGGCCATCCTGCCGCTGGACGCGGCCCGGGTACGCAGCTTCTACGACACCGCCGAGTACTTCCGGGTGGCCGAGCGCGACGGCAACCTGGCCGGCTTCCTGGTCGGGTTCGGCAGCGGCAGCCAGCACGACAGCTGCAACTTCGCCTGGTTCAAGCAGCGCTACCCGCACTTCTTCTACATCGACCGCATCGTGGTGGCCAGCCGCCGCCGCGGCGGTGGCGTCGGCCGCGCCTTCTACGCCGACGTGCAGAGCTACGCCGAGCTGCGCTATCCGCTGCTGTGCTGCGAGGTGTTCCTGGACCACGGCGCCGACCCGGCCCTGCTGTTCCACGGCAGCTTCGGCTTCCACGAGGCCGGGCAGAACGTGATGCCCGACGTGGACGTGCGCGCCAGCATGATGATCAAGGAACTGTGCAGCTACGCCTGGGTCCGCGAGACCTATGGCGACGACCTGCCGGACCTGCCCTGGGTGGGTCGCCCGCGCCGCCCCGCCGGCGACAACCGTGCGACGGGGACCTGAGGTGGCGGTGAGCGCGACGACGAGTTACGAGCAGGCCGGCGAGCTGAAGATCGGCCAGGTGGGCGTCGCCAACCTGCGGGTCCGCACCCTGGACGTGGAACGCCTGGTCGGCGAGATGCGCCAGCGCGTGCAGCGCGCGCCCAAGCTGTTCGGCCGCGCGGCGGTGATCGTCGACTTCGGCGGGCTGGTGCATACCCCGGACGTGGACACCGCCCGGGCCCTGATCGAGGGCCTGCGCCAGGCCGGCGTGCTGCCGGTGGCGCTGGCCTACGGCACCCGCGAGAACGACGCCCTGGCCGAGGCCCTGGGCCTGCCGGTGCTGGCCAAGTTCCGTGCCCAGTACGAGCCCTCGGCGCCCGCCGCCGCGGCCCCGCCCCCGCCGCCCCCTCCGCCACGCGAACCGGCCCCGCCGCCGCGCGCCGCCGCCCCGGCACGCCCGCGCCTGCCGGGCCGCATGCAGAAGAGCGCGGTGCGCTCGGGCCAGCAGCTGTACGCCGAGGACTGCGACCTGACCGTGCTGACCACGGTCGGCGCCGGCGCCGAGGTCATCGCCGACGGCTCGATCCATGTCTACGGCAGCCTGCGCGGCCGCGCCCTGGCCGGCGCCAAGGGCAACACCGACGCGCGCATCTTCTGCCGCGACTTCCAGGCCGAGCTGGTGGCCATTGCCGGCCACTACAAGGTGCTGGACGATATCCCCGAGAACCTGCGCGGCAAGGCCGTGCAGGTCTGGCTTGAAGACGGACAGCTGAAGCTGGCCGCCCTCGACTGATCCGCGCCGGCCGGCGGCCGCCATGCCGCCGCCAGCGCCTCCCCTGCACGCGTCTCCAAGGAGATCTTCCATTGGCTGAAATCATCGTAGTCACTTCCGGCAAGGGCGGCGTCGGCAAGACCACCTCCAGCGCCAGCATCGCCATCGGCCTGGCCCGGCGCGGGCACAAGACCGCCGTGGTCGACTTCGACGTCGGCCTGCGCAACCTGGACCTGATCATGGGTTGCGAGCGGCGCGTGGTCTACGACTTCGTCAACGTCGTCCATGGCGAGGCCACGCTCAAGCAGGCCCTGATCAAGGACAAGCGCTTCGACAACCTCTACGTGCTGGCCGCCTCGCAGACCCGCGACAAGGACGCGCTGACCAAGGAAGGCGTCGAGAAGGTGCTCAAGGACCTGGCCGCCGACGGCTTCGAATACATCATCTGCGACTCGCCGGCCGGCATCGAGAAGGGCGCGTTCCTGGCCATGTACTTCGCCGACAAGGCGGTGGTCGTGGTGAACCCGGAAGTGTCCTCGGTGCGCGACTCCGACCGCATCATCGGCCTGCTCGACTCCAAGACCCGCCGCGCCGAGTCCGGCCAGCCGCTGCCGGCGCACCTGCTGCTGACCCGCTACAGCCCGGCCCGCGTGGGCGCCGGCGAGATGCTCAGCATCGCCGACGTGGAGGAGGTGCTGGGGCTGAAGGCCATCGGCGTGATCCCCGAGTCCACCGACGTGCTCAACGCCTCCAACAAGGGCGAGCCGGTGATCCTGGAGACCGAGTCCGAGGCCGGCCAGGCCTACGAGGACGCCGTCGCGCGCCTGCTGGGCGAAGACCGCCCGATGCGCTTCACCACCCTGGAGAAGAAGGGCTTCTTCAGCAAGCTGTTCGGAGGCTGACCATGGCGCTGTTCGACTTCCTGCGGGCCAAGAAGAACACTGCGGAGACGGCCAAGAACCGCCTGCAGATCATCATTGCCCAGGAGCGCAGCAGCCGGGGCGCCCCGGACTACCTGCCGCTGCTGCGGCGGGAACTGCTGGACGTCATCAAGAAGTACGTCAACGTGGACGTGGACGCCGTCAAGGTCGACCTGATCAAGGACGGCGACCACGACGTGCTCGACATCTCCGTGGCCCTGCCGGAAGGCCAGCAGGGCTGATCCGACCCAGGCAGACGGCCGCTCCGGCGGCCGCCGTTCCCCATTCCATGCAACCCTCCCCCGACCGCGACGTCCTGCGCCTGCGCGACGTCGCCTTCGCCGATGCCGCCGCCCTGCTGGCCCGCCACGGGCTGGAGCTGGTCGCCGTGCCCGACGGCGAACCGATCCCCGGCAGCTACTGGGGCGAACCGGAGGCCGGCATCATCGGCCCGACCGTGTACGTGCGCGGCGATACCCCCGTGCACTCAATGCTGCACGAGGCCTGCCACCTGATCGTGCTGCCGCCCGACAGGCGCGCGGCGGTGCATACCGACGCGACCGACTCGGTCGAGGAAGAAGACGCCACCTGCTACCTGCAGATCGTCCTGGCCGGACGCCTGCCCGGCGTGGGCAGCGACCGCCTGATGGCCGACATGGATGCGTGGGGTTATACGTACCGGCTTGGGTCGACGAGGGCGTGGTTCGAGCAAGATGCCGAGGATGCACGCGCCTGGCTGACCGCGCGCGGGCTGTTGCTTTAAGGCCGGGATTCGGGATTCGGGATTCGGGATTGGGGATTTGTAGGAGCGGCGTGGGCCTACGCTCTTGCCAATCCCGAATCCCCAATCACGAATCCCGGCTCTTGGCCAGCGAGCCGCTCATGTCCAGCGTGGCCACGGTGCCCTGCCCGGTCTCCGAGTCCAGTTGCAGCTTCCAGCCCAGGTGCTCGCACAGGCGGCCCAGCAGGTCCAGGCCGATGCCGCTGCCCTGCCGCGGGTCGCCGCGCGCGATCCGGCGGTAGATCGCGGCGATCTCTTCCGGGCTCATGCCGTGCCCGGGATCCTCGATCCGCACCGTCGCCGGCGCCAGCAGGGACACGCGGATCACGCCGCGGTCGCTGTTCTCGATGGCGTTGCGCAGCAGGTTGCCGATCGCGACCTGCATGATCGCCACCGGCGCGAACAGCTCGCAGCGCGCCAGCTCGACCAGTTGCAGGCCGAGGTCCTTGTCCGCGCACAGGTGGCGATGGTCGTCGAGGATGTCCGGCAGCAGCTCGTCCAGGTTCACGTAGTCGCTGCTCTTCTCCAGTCGCCTGGGGTCCTTCGCCAGCACCAGCAGCAGCGTGACCAGCTGCTCGACCGACTCGGCGGTCTGGCGGATGCGCAGCAACTGGTGGCGCACCGCCGGCGGCGTGTCCGGCTGGTCCAGGGCCAGCTCGCTGGCGCCGCGGATCACCGCGATCGGCGTGCGCAGCTCGTGGCTGGTGCTGTCGATGAAGGCGCGCTCGCGCTCGACGAAGGTGTCGTTGCGTTGCAGGTAGTCGTTGAGCGCCTCGGCGATCACCACCTGCTCGTGGCTGGCGCCCTTCACCACGTCGATGTGCTGGCCGGGCCGGTCCGGGCGCAGCGCGTGGATGCGCTTGGCCATGTCGGCCAGGGGCTGCACCACCCGCCCCAGGCCCCAGGCCACGAGGATGCCGAGCAGCACGATCGCGATGATGTTGGAGACCAGCATCCACAACCCCAGGTTGTTCTCGTGCGCCTGCAACTGGGTGATGTCCAGCGCCAGCACCAGCCGCCGGCCGTTGACGTCCTGCACCATCAGCACCTTGTCGCGCCCCTGGTACCCGATGCCGTCGTGGATGCCCGGGCCGAAGCGGGCGAACTCCGGCGGCGCCGGCGAGTCGTCGTCGTCGCCGTACAGCTGCACGGTCTCGGTGTCGGTCCAGTGGTAGTGCGGATCCTCGGCGCTGCGCTGGACGAAGTGGGCCAACTCCGACTTGAGCAGCGAGCGCCAGGTCAGCTGCTCGGCCTGCTCGTTGACGATGAAGCCATGGATGAACACCGCGAGCGAGATCAGCGCGGCGTAGATCACCAGCCACAGCGTGACGCGCGCGCGCAGCCCGCCCAGCCTGGAACGTATCCCGCCCGGCTTCATGGAAGGCGCGCGCCGTCCGGGATGCGGCGCCGCGCCGGCGGGGCCCCGCGCTTGCGGTTCAGGGCGCGACGCGGGCTATTCGGCATGCAGGCGTTCCTGGTGCCCGGCGGGGCCGAGCCGGTAGCCGACGCGCGGCAGGGTGTGGATCAGCTTCTCCTCGAACGGGCCATCCACGCTGCGCCGCAGGTCGTAGATGTGGGAGCGCAGCATGTCGCCGTCCGGCGGCTCGTCGCCCCAAAGGGCCTGTTCGAGCTTCTCGCGGGTGACCACGGCCGGACTGGCCTGCATCAGCACCTGCAGCAGCTTGCGGCAGGCGGGATACAGGTGCAGCGGCTTGCCGGCGCGGCTGGCCTCCAGCGTCGCCAGGTCCAGCTTCAGGTCGCCGACCGTCAGCATCTTGCTGCGGCCACGCCCCTGCGCGCGCACCAGCAGCGCTTCCAGCCGGACTTCCAGCTCGGGCAGCGCGAACGGCTTGGTGAGATAGTCGTCGGCGCCGGCGCGGAAGCCGGCGATCTTGTCGGGCAGCTCGTCGCGCGCGGTCAGCATGATCACCGGCAGTTCGGACAGGTGTTCCTCGCGCAGCCGGCGCAGCACTTCCGGGCCGTCCATGCGCGGCATCATCCAGTCCAGCACGATGGCGTCGTAGGGCTGCGTGGTGGCCAGGTGCAGGCCGGTGATGCCGTCCGGCGCGGCATCCAGGGTATGGCCGCGCGCCTCGAAATAGTCGAACAGGTTGGCCACCAGATTGCGGTTGTCCTCGATGACGAGCAGCCGCATCGTCGGTCTCCGGGAAAGATGTGGTCGTGCATCGTAGCCGGGCGATGTCGGAAGCGCGTCGAAACGGCAGGTTCCGACAAACTTCCCACGCTCGCCGCGGCATAGTCTGCGCCCGTTTTGCCCGCATTCCAACGTGCAGACTTCCATCACACCCCTGGAGCGGCGGCGGCGTTGGGCCTACCGCGCCGCGCTGCTGGCGATCGTGCTCTCCCTGCTGGCCGGGCTGGGGCTGCGCCAGCCTAACCCGCCGGACGAACCCCGCTTCGTGCTCGCCGCGCGCGCGATGGTGCAGAGCGGGCGGTGGCTGTTGCCGCACCGGGGCAGCGAGTTGTACGCGGAAAAGCCGCCGGTGTTCATGTGGATGCAGGCCGGCGCGTTCGAACTGGTGCGCGACTGGCGCGTCGCCTTCCTGCTGCCTTCGCTGCTCGCGGCGCTGGCGACCCTGTGGCTGACCTGGGACCTGGCGCGCCGGCTTTGGAACCGGCGCGTGGCGCACTACGCGGTGCTGGCGCTGTTCGCCACCTTGCAGTTCGGGGTGCTGGCCAAGCGCGCGCAGATCGACATGGTGCTGGTGGCGATGACCACGCTGTCGCTGTGGGGACTGTTGCGGCACCTGCTGCGCGGCCCCGACTGGCCGGCCTGGGCGCTGGGCGCGTTCGCCGCCGGGCTGGGCACGGTGACCAAGGGCGTGGGTTTCCTGCCGCTGCTGGTGCTGCTGCCGTGGGCGGCCTGGCGCCACCGGCATCGCGCGGACGCGGTGCGTGGCGCATGGCCGGCATGGCTGGGCGCGGTCCCGGCCTTCGTCGCCGGCACGGCGGTGTGGCTGCTGCCATTGGCGATCGCCCTATGGCAGGCTCCCGACCCCAGCCTGCGCGCCTATGCGCACGAATTGCTGTTCAAGCAGACCGGCACGCGCTACACCGCGGCCTGGCACCACGTGCAGCCGGCCTGGTACTACCTGCAGGTGATCGCCACGTTGTGGCTGCCGGGCTGCCTGCTGCTGCCGCAACTGCTGCCGGCCTGGCGGCGGCGCCTGCGGCGCGGCGATCCGCGCCATTGGCTGCTGCTCGGCTGGAGCGTGCTGGTGCTGGCGTTCTTCAGCGCGAGCCCCGGCAAGCGCGAGGTCTACATCTTCCCGATGCTGCCGGCGCTGGCCGTGGCTGCCGCGCCGCTGCTGCCCGGATTGCTGCGCAGGCGCGCGACCCGCTGGGTCCTGGCCGGTTATGTCTGGCTGCTGGCGCTGGCCGCGCTGGCGGTCGGCGCCGGCCTGTGCATGCAGGCCGGATGGGCGATGCGGGGCGCGCTCAAGCGCGCTATCGACCCGGCGGCGATGCAGGTGTTCGGCGCCTGGCTGCTCGCCTTCGCCATCCCTGTCCTGCTGCTCGCGGCCTGGGCGCGGCTGCGACGCGCCGGCGCGCTGGTGGTCGCCACCACGGCGCTGCTGTGGACGATCCATGGCCTGGGCCTGATGGTGGCGCTCGATCCCTACAGCTCGGCGGCCGGCCTGATGCAGCGCGTGGGCGAGCGCATCGGCCCCGGCGCGGAACTGGGGATGATCGCCTGGCGCGAGCAGAACCTGCTGCAGGCGGACCGGCCGGCGGTGGACTTCGGCTTCAAGCAGCCCTGGGACGTGCAATGGGCACGCGCCGCGGACTGGGTGGCGCAGGCGCCGCAGCGGCGCTGGCTGTTCGTGCTGCGCGACGCGATGAGCCCCTGCGTGGACCGCGCGCAGGCGATCGACATCGGCGAGTCCAACCGCAATGCCTGGCAACTGGTGCCGGGCAGTGCACTGAAGCCGGGCTGCGTGACGCCCGCGAAAGACCAGGCCGGCGCGGGCGACGACAACGGCAACTGAACCGCCGGGGACGTTGTCTGAGGTTAAGCGCTGGGCAACGGTTGTCCGACCGCTTTCCGACAAACCGGCCCGGATCATGCCCGCCATTGCCGGAAACGGCCTTTTGCCCGTTGGCGCCCGATGAACCTGATGCCTGCATCCGCCACGGATGCCTTCCCCGTTCTCCGTCCGTACAGCCGCTTCGTCGCCACCCACCTGTGGATTCCGCTGGCGGCGGTGCTGGCGCTGAGCGCGCTGCTGACGGCCGGCGGCGTCGACCAATGGCTGGCCACGCAGATCTATCACGCCGAAGGCGGGCACTGGCTGCTCAAGGACCATTGGTTCACCGCCAAGCTCGTGCATCGCGGCGGCAAGCAGGCCAGCACCGCCGCGGCGCTGGCGCTGTTGGTCTTCGGCCTGTATGCGCGGCGCTCGCCGCGCTGGAACGCCTGGTCGCGCCCGGCGTTGTACGTGGTGCTGGCGGTGGGGCTTTCGACCGCGGCGGTATCGTTGCTGAAGGGAGCCACGCACATGGACTGCCCGTGGGACCTGGCCAGCTACGGCGGCACCCACGCCTTCTACGGGCTGTTCGAATCGCGCCAGGGCGTTCCGGCGTCGGGCTGCTTCCCGGCCGGGCATGCCAGCGGCGGCTATGCCTGGGTCGCGCTGTACTTCGCCGCGCTGGCGGTCCGCCCGCGCTGGCGCAAGGCCGGGCTGGCGATCGGTCTCGGCGCCGGGTTGCTGTTCGGCGTTTCCCAGCAACTGCGCGGCGCGCACTTCCTCTCCCACGACCTGTGGGCCCTGGCGGTCTGCTGGGGCGTGTCGCTCGGCTTGTACCTGTGGCTGTTGCGCCCGCGGGCGCGCAGCGCCGCGGCCGGCGCGGCGGGAGAAACCGCATGAGCCTCTCGTTGCCCCGCAGCGGCGTGCTCTCGCGCCTGCGCGCGCTCGACTGGACGCACCGACCCGAAGTGTCGGTGGAAACGCTGGTGCTGGGCAGCAGCGTATTCTTCGCGCTCGCCTGCAACCGCATGTTCTGGCATGCGTCGCTCGCGACGCATCCCGGCGACATCGGCTTCGCCGCGTCGCTGTTCTTCCTGCTGGTCTCCGTGCACGCGCTGCTGTTCGGCCTGCTGGTGTGGCGCTGGAACGCCAAGCCGCTGCTGACGCTGCTGTTCGTCACCACCGCGTTCGCCACGCACTACATGAACAGCTACAGCGTCTACCTGGACGCGGACATGCTGCGCAACGTGCTCAACACCGACCACAAGGAATCGCGCGAGCTGCTCACGCCCGCGCTGCTGTGGCCATTGCTGTTCTACGCGGCGCTCCCGATCGCCGTGCTGTGGCGGGTGCGGCTGCGCCGCCGCAGCTGGAGCCGCGCGCTCGGCGTGCGCCTGCTGTTCCTGGCGGCCATCGCGGCGGTCGGCGCCGCCGGTTCGATGCTGTCGTTCCAGGGCCTGTCGGCGTTGATGCGCAACCATCGCGAGGTGCGCTACCTGGCCACGCCGGTCAACTACCTGGTCGCGCTCATGCAGGTCCTCAAGACCGACTCGCCGATCAAGCACAAGCCGAAGCTGCCGATCGAGCACGATGCGATGGCGACCCCGCGCGCGCCGGGCAGCCGCCCGCGCCTGCTGCTGATCGTGCTGGGCGAGACCATGCGCGCGCAGAACTGGGGCCTCAACGGCTATGCGCGCCAGACCACGCCCAAGTTGGCGCAGACCGGGGTGATCAACTTCCCCGACATGCACTCGTGCGGCACCAGCACGGAGGTCTCGGTGCCGTGCATGTTCTCGCCGTTCGGCCGCCACGATTACGACGAAGCGAAGATCCGCGCCCACCAGTCGCTCCTGCACGTGCTCGAACACGCCGGCATCGCCACGCTGTGGCGCGACAACCAGTCCGGCTGCAAGGGCGTGTGCGAAGGCCTGCAGATCCAGCAGCTCGACGACGCGAAGAAGCCCGGGCTGTGCAAGGACGGGCGCTGCATGGACGAGATCCTGCTCGACGACCTCGCCGCGCAGGTGCGCGCCAGGCCGGGCGACCGCGTGGTGGTGCTGCACCAGCTCGGCAGCCACGGCCCGGCCTACTTCCAGCGCTACCCGGCGCAGTTCCGGCGCTTCGCGCCGACCTGCGACACCGCCGAGCTGGGCAACTGCAGCCGCGAGCAGATCGTCAACACCTACGACAACACGGTCCTGTACACCGACCATTTTCTGGACCGCGCGATCGGCACGCTGCGCGCCCTGCCCGACTACGACACCGCCATGATCTATCTCTCCGACCACGGCGAGTCGCTCGGCGAGAAAGGCCTCTACCTGCATGGCGTGCCCTACGCGATCGCGCCGGCCGAGCAGACCCGCGTGCCCATGGTGATGTGGTTTTCGCCGGAATTCGCGCAGGACCGCGGGCTCGACCTGAAGTGCCTGCGCCAGCGTGCGAACGGGCGCGCCGACCAGGACAACTTGTTCCACTCGGTGCTGGGCCTCATGCAGGTGAGGACCTCCGTCTACGATCGCTCGCGCGACCTGTTCGCCGGCTGCGCCAGCGGCCAGTAAGCCCGCCTCGCCCCATGGAGTGGGGTTGAGGGCGGCGATGTCCCGGGGGCCCCGTCCGCCCCTCGTCCGTCCCTTCGGGGCCGCTTCCCCCGAGGGGAGAAGACGGGTCCCCGCGCCGCGCCTTGCCAGTGCCATCCCGGGCCTCTAGCCTTCGCCGGTCGCACTCACGCAAAGGGACCCCTCGTGAACCATCGCCCCCTGCTGCTGGCCATCGCCGTGGCCGCCGGCCTGCTGTCGCTGTCGGCCTGCCGCAAGACGCCCAGCCCGGAACAGGAAAAGCCCGCCGCCCGGGCCGAGAACGGCGAGACCGCCGACCAGTTCGTCGCGCGCATCAACGCCGAGTTCAAGGCCGCCTATCCGGAGCTCACTTCCGCGCAGTGGCTGTCCTCGACCTACATCAACGACGACAGCCAGCTGGTGGCGGCCAAGGCCAACGAGCGCGCCCTGGCCCAGCTCAATGCCTGGATCGAGGAAGCGAAGAAGTTCGAGGGCCAGCCGATGTCCGACGACAGCCGGCGCGCCCTCAACCTGCTCAAGCAGGCCACCGCCATGCCCGCCCCGCGCGACCCGGAGAAGCTGGCCGAGCTGACCCGGATCGCGGCGAAGATGGAAGGCGCCTACGGCGCCGGCACCTACTGCAGCGGCGAAGGCGCGGCCAGGAAGTGCCGCCAGCTGGGCGAGCTGGAGGACGTGCTGCGCTCCAGCCGCGACTACGACGCCCAGCTCGACGCCTGGGCCGGCTGGCACTCGATCGCCCAACCGATGCGCGAGGACTACGTCCGCTTCGTCGAGCTGGTCAACGAGGGCGCCCGCGAACTGGGCTACGCCGACACCGGCGCGATGTGGCGCAGCGGCTACGACATGGAGCCGGACGCCTTCTCCGCCGAGACCGACCGCCTGTGGGAGCAGGTGCGCCCGCTGTACGAGCAGCTGCACTGCTACACCCGCGACAAGCTGCAGCAGACCTACGGCGTGGAACGCGGCGTGGTCGGCGAGGGCCTGCTGCCGGCGCACCTGATGGGCAACATGTGGCAGCAGGACTGGGGCAACCTCTGGGACATGCTGCAGCCGTACAAGGGCGTGGGCGACCTGGACATCACCGCCGCCCTGGAGCGCCAGTACCAGCAGCTGCTCAGCGCCGCCCTGCACCGCCGCGGCCCCAGCCCCGGCCCGCGCGAGCGCTTCGAGGCCGAGCGCGAGGCACAGCTGGCCATGGCCAAGGCGATGACCGAGCGCGCCCAGGACTTCTACGTCTCCCTGGGCATGCCCCGGCTGCCGGAGAGCTACTGGGAGAAGAGCCAGTTCATCAAGCCGCTGGACCGCGACGTGGTCTGCCACGCCAGCGCCTGGGACATGAACATGGGCGGCGCTGACGGCAAGTCGCCGGACGTGCGCACCAAGATGTGCATCAAGCCCAACGAGGAAGACTTCACCACCATCTACCACGAGCTGGGCCACATCTATTACGACCTGGCCTACAACCCGCAGCCGCCGCTGTTCCAGAACGGCGCCAACGACGGCTTCCACGAGGCCATCGGCGACACCATCGTGCTGGCGATGACGCCGAAGTACCTGGAGTCGATCGGCCTGGTCCAGGGCCAGGCGCAGAGCCACGAGGCGCTGATCAACACCCAGATGCGCATGGCCCTGGCCAAGGTCTCGTTCCTGCCGTTCGGGCTGATGATCGACCGCTGGCGCTGGGGCGTGTTCGACGGCTCGATCACCCCGGACCGCTACAACCAGGCCTGGTGGGAGCTGAAGGCGCGCTACCAGGGCGTGGCCCCGGTGCAGCCGCGCGGCGAGGAGTTCTTCGACCCGGGTGCCAAGTACCACGTGCCGGGCAATACCCCGTACACCCGCTATTTCCTGGCGCACCTGCTGCAGTTCCAGTTCTACAAGTCGCTGTGCGAGGCCGCCGGCCACACCGGCCCGCTGTACGAATGCAGCTTCCACGGCAGCGAGGCCGCCGGCGAGAAGTTCCGCGCCATGCTGGCGCGCGGCGCCAGCCAGCCGTGGCAGGCCACGCTCAAGGAGCTGACCGGCAGCGAGCGGATCGACGGCGGCGCGGTGCTGGAGTACTTCGCCCCGCTGCAGGAATGGCTGCAGCAGCAGAACCAGGGCAAGTCCTGCGGCTGGCAGGCGCCGGCGGCGCAGGCGGCGCCCGCGGCCGCGACCCCGGCCAAGGACGCCTGAGGCGGGCCGACGGAAGCTGCAAACAGCAAGGGCCGGCGCAAGCCGGCCCTTGCCTTTGCGGCGGGCGGGACTCAGTGCAGCGCCGGGCCGGAGGTATCCGGTTCCTGCCGCTCGCCCTCGTCCTCGCCATCGACCGGGCGCGCCGAGGCCATCTCCGCCTCCAGCTGCTGCTCGTACTCCTCCGGCGATTTGCCGTTGGCCGCCGCCTCCAGCGCCGCCTCGTCGCGCAGCACGTCCGAGTACACCAGCTTCACCGGCACGCCCTGCTCCTCGTGCAGGCGCTGGGCGCGGCGCATGAGCATCAGCATCTGCGCGGCGCTGTCGCTGCTGCCGGCGATGCGCCCGTCCATGCCCAGCACCCAGACCCCGCCCTGCCGCACCACGCCGGCCAGCAGGTTGCCGTCGCGGTCGCGCAGCTCGGCATGCGGTTCGATCGGCGGGCGCCCGGCCCGGGCGCGGTTGCGCTCGCGTTCGGCCTTGCGCTTGCGCGCGTCACGGCGGGCCTTGGACTGGATGGACATCGGGATCTCCGGGGGGAAGGAAGGAAGGTCAGAGCTGCTCGCCCGGCTCGATCATCGGGCCGGAGGGCGGCGGGGAGGCAGGCGGCCGCGCGCGCCGGGCGACGCTGGACTCCCAGCGCCAGATCGCCCAGCCGCCGGCCACGAACGCGGCCATGCCCAGCGCCAGGTGCAGGCCGTGGTGGCTCAGCAGCGGCGACAGCAGGCCGGCGACCAGCGAGTTGAGCACCAGCTGGAAGAACGCCTGCAGCGAGGAGGCGGCGCCGCGCTGGCGCGGGTACATGTCCAGGATCGCCAGGGTCAGCACCGGGAACACCAGGGCCACGCCGAAGGCGAACAGGCTCATCGGCAGCACCGCCCACGGCACCGCGATCGGCGGCGCCAGCACGTTGTAGGCCACGTTGAGCGCGGCGGCGGTGGCCGAGCAGGCGAAGCCCGCGCCCACCTGCCGGCCCGGCGGCCAGCGCCCGGCCAGGCGCCCGGACAGGAACGCGCCCAGGGTCATGCCGCCGATGGTGGGGATGAACAGCCAGGCGAACTCGCGCTCGCCCAGGCCAAGCAGGTCCATCAGGAATGCCGGCGCCGAGGCGATGTACAGGAACATGCCGGCGAAGTTCAGCGCACCGGCCGCGGCCAGGCGCTGGAAACGCGGGTTGGCGCCGATCGCCGCGTAGTCGCGCAGCAGCCGCCGCGGCTGCAGCGGCAGGCGCAGTTCCGGCGGATGGGTCTCCGGCAGCCAGCGGCCCACGCTCGCCAGCAGCATCAGGCCGAACGCGGCCAGGAACCAGAAGATCAGCGGCCAGCGCCCGGCACCCAGCATCCAGCCGCCGATGATCGGCGCGATCGCCGGGGCGATGCCGAAGATCACCGAGACCTGGCTCATCAGCCGCTGCGCGTCGTCGCCCTGCAGCACGTCGCGGATCACCGCGCGGCCGACGATCAGGCCGACTCCGGCCGACAGCCCCTGCAGCGCGCGGAACGCCAGCAGCGTGGGCAGGTCGCGCGACAGCGCGCAGCCGGCCGAGGCCAGGGTGAACACCACCAGGCCGGCCAGGATCACCCGCCGCCGTCCCAGTGCGTCCGACAGCGGACCATGCACCACGCTCATCAGCGCGTAGGAGATCAGGTAGACGCTGATGGTCTGCTGGATCGCCACCTTGTCCGCGCCGAACTGCGCGGCCATCTGCGGGAAGGCCGGGAAGATGGTGTCGATCGAGAAAGGCCCGAACATCGCCAGGCCGGCCAGCAGCAGGGTCAGGGTCCGGGTACTGCGTGCGCTCATCGGGACGGGCCACCTTCCCGGGCCGGCTGGATCGCATCGGCGGCCGCGGGCGCAGCCGCCCCGGCATCCGCGGCTTCGGCGCCGGGCGCCGCGTCCGCGGGCAGCTCGGCATCATGCGCCGGCTGCCCGCCTTCCGGCGCGCGCACCTGCTCGATCCGGGCCAGGTTGGCCACCGGGAACACTTCCACCTGCTTCGGCCCGGGCCACCACACCAGCACGTAGGCGCTGGTGGTGCCCAGCAGCCGCGCCTGCCCGGGGACCGGAGCGTCGGCCCCGGCCAGGGTCAGGCGCACCTGCGGCAGGTCCGAGCGGCCCTCCACCACCCGGTTGGCATTGAGCACGCTCCACACCAGCAGGTACTGCAGCGATAGCACCAGGCCGAACAGCACCAGCTGGGTCTCGAACGACAGCCCGGACACCAGCCAGCGCTTCCTGTCGTCCGGGAACAGGAACACCCAGCGGATCCACGGGTGGCGCGCCGCCAGCGCGCGTGCGCGCTCCGGATTGCGCGCGGCCCAGCGCACCGGGACCAGGCTGACCCGCACGAAGGCCAGCACCGCCAGCACCACCAGGAAGTAGTCCGGCCGGCGCAGGCCGATCACGAACAGGTCGGCGCCCTGCAGGTATTCCAGGATCGGGAAGTCGAGGCGGCGGTAGAACCAGTAGTGCGACCACATGCCCATGGCCGACACCAGCGCATAGACCAGCGACACCACCAGCACCGGCTCGCGCTTGAGCAGGCGCACCAGGCGGTCGATCGCGCTGGGTGCGGCTGGCCCCATGGCACCGCCCGCGGGCGCGGTTTCCGCCGCCGCGGCTACCGCGGCCGGCTCCGGAATGGCGATGGTCGCTGCTGCAGTGGCGTGGTCCGGATCGGAGGTCATGGGCCGCGGTCCCGAAAGGATGGCCATGGTAAGCCAAGCGCCCATCCCCGCTGCACCCGGCGGCGCTGGCGGGCTTGCCCTGTCCGGCTGCCCCCGGGTGCCGCCGCCCCCGGCCTGCCCGCCGCCGCGGCCACGGTATAATCGCCACGCTGTACCTGGTGGGAGAAGCCGGCCCCGGCCGGCTGCCGAAGGCGCAAACGCCCGTAATCGCTCAGGCCCGATACCACCGCCGCTGCAAACACTCTGGAGAGACCGGCCACGCGAGAGCGCCAGCGCCGGCGCCGAAGGGGCACGAAGCACGCGACCTCGTCCGCGCGGCTTCCAAACTCTCAGGCAAAAGGACAGAGGGGCACCCCGCCGCGCCCGTGCGCGGCCTCCATTCCTGCCCTGTCCGGACCGCTCTCCATGTCCCAGCACGCTTCCTCCCTGCGCGAACTCGAGCAGCACGACGCCTTCGTCGGCCGCCACATCGGCCCCAACGACGCCGAAATCGCCACCATGCTCCAGGCCGTCGGCCACGACTCGCTGGAGGCCCTGACCGACGCCATCGTCCCGGCCGGGATCAAGTCCGCCGAGCCGCTGGCCCTGGGCGGCAGCCTGACCGAGGAGGAGGCGCTGGCCCGGATCCGCGCCATCGCCAGGAAGAACAAGGTCTTCCGCAGCTTCATCGGCCAGGGCTATTACGGCACCCACACCCCGGCGGTGATCCTGCGCAACATCCTCGAGAACCCCGCCTGGTACACCGCCTACACGCCCTACCAGGCCGAGATCTCGCAGGGCCGCATGGAAGCGCTGGTGAACTTCCAGCAGATGTGCGCCGACCTGACCGGCATGGAGATCGCCAACGCCTCCCTGCTGGACGAGGCCACCGCCGCCGCCGAGGCCATGACCCTGGCCAAGCGCGCCGGCAAGTCGAAGTCGGACACCTTCTTCGTGCACGACGCCGTGCATCCGCAGACCCTGGAAGTGCTGCGCACCCGCGCCGAGCCGCTGGGCATCACCCTGCGCGTGGGCACCCCGGAGGAGGCGATGGACGCCGAGTGCTTCGGCGTGCTGCTGCAGTATCCGGACACCTTCGGCCACATCGGCGACCATCATGCCCTGGCCGAGGCCGTGCACGCGCGCGGCGGCCTGGTCGCGGTGGCCACCGACCTGCTGGCCCTGACCCTGATCGCCGCCCCGGGCGAATGGGGCGCGGACATCGTGGTCGGCAACTCGCAGCGCTTCGGCGTGCCGTTCGGCTTCGGCGGCCCGCACGCGGCGTTCATGGCCTGCCGCGACGCGTTCAAGCGCTCCATGCCCGGCCGCCTGATCGGCGTGTCGGTGGACACCGAGGGCAACCCGGCCTACCGCCTGACCCTGCAGACCCGCGAGCAGCACATCCGCCGCGAGAAGGCCACTTCCAACATCTGCACCGCGCAGGTGCTGCTGGCGGTGATGGCCTCGATGTACGCCGTGTACCACGGCCCCGAGGGCCTCACCCGGATCGCCCGCCGCACCCATCGCATGGCCGCGATCCTGGCCGCGGCCCTGCGCAATGCCGGGATCGAGGTCGGCGGGCGCTTCTTCGACACCCTGCACGTGAAGGGCGTGGACGCCGGCGCGATCCTGGCCCGCGCCCGCGAGGCCGGCATCAACCTGCGCCAGATCGACAGCGAGGCGGTGGGCATCAGCCTGGACGAGACCACCACCCGCGCCGACCTGGCCGCCCTGGCCGGCCTGTTCGGCGCCAGCATCGCCATCGACGCGCTGGACGCCGCCACCCCGGACGCGCTACCGGCCGAGCTGCTGCGCACCAGCCCGTTCCTGCAGCACCCGGTGTTCAACACCTACCACAGCGAGCATGAGCTGCTGCGCTACATGCGCTCGCTGTCGGACAAGGACCTGGCCATGGACCGCACGATGATCCCGCTGGGTTCGTGCACCATGAAGCTCAACGCCACCTCGGAGATGATCCCGATCACCTGGCCGGAGTTCAGCCAGGTCCACCCGCTGGCCCCGGCCGACCAGGCCGAGGGCTACGCCCAGCTGGTGTCCGAGCTGGAGGCGATGCTGGCCGAGTGCACCGGCTACGACGCGGTGAGCTTCCAGCCCAACTCCGGCGCCCAGGGCGAGTACAGCGGCCTGCTGGCGATCCGCGCCTACCACGCCAGCCGCGGCGAGGGCCACCGCAACATGTGCCTGATCCCCGAGTCGGCGCACGGCACCAACCCGGCCTCGGCGCAGATGGCCGGCATGAAGGTCGTGGTGGTCAAGTGCGACGCCAACGGCAACATCGACCTGGAGGACCTGCGCGCCCGCGCCGAACAGCACTCGGCCAACCTGGCCGCGATCATGATCACCTACCCGTCCACCCACGGCGTGTTCGAGGAGGACGTGGTCGAGATCTGCCAGATCATCCACGCCCACGGCGGCCAGGTGTACACCGACGGCGCCAACATGAACGCCCTGGTCGGCCTGGCCAAGCCGGGCAAGTGGGGTTCGGACGTCTCCCACCTGAACCTGCACAAGACCTTCTGCATCCCGCACGGCGGCGGCGGCCCGGGCGTGGGCCCGTGCGCGGTGAAGGCGCACCTGGCGCCGTTCCTGCCGCGCACGCTCGGCGGCGACGGCAAGGTCGGCATGGTCAGCGCGGCCAGCTTCGGCAGCGCCTCGATCCTGCCGATCAGCTGGATGTACATCGCGATGATGGGCGCCGCCGGCCTGCGCAAGGCCACCCAGGTGGCCCTGCTCAACGCCAACTACATCTCGAAGAGGCTGGCCCCGCACTACAGGACGCTCTACACCGGCCGCAACGGCCTGGTCGCGCACGAGTGCATCCTCGACATCCGCCCGCTGGAGAAGGCCACCGGCATCGGCGCCGAGGACATCGCCAAGCGCCTGGTCGACTTCGGCTTCCACGCCCCGACCCTGAGCTTCCCGGTCGCCGGCACGCTGATGGTCGAACCGACCGAGAGCGAGTCCAAGCAGGAGCTGGACCGCTTCATCGACGCCATGATCCAGATCCGCGAGGAGATCCGCGCGATCGAGGACGGCCGCCTGGACCGCGAGGACAACCCGCTCAAGCACGCCCCGCACACCGCGCAGCAGGTGTCGGCCAGCGAGTGGAAGCACGCCTACCCGCGCGAGCTGGCCGCGTTCCCGCTGCCGTCGTTGAAGAAGCAGAAGTACTGGCCGCCGGTCTCGCGCGTGGACAACGTCTACGGCGACAAGAACGTGTTCTGCGCCTGCATCCCGGTGGACGCGTACAAGGAAGAAGCCGGCGCCTGATCCGGGCGCCCGCGTTGCCGCCAGAAGGCCCCGCTACGGCGGGGCCTTCTTTTTGCGCGGCTCAGTCGCGCAGCGGCAGGTCCGGATGCTCGTCGATGCTGCCGTCCTCGCGCAGGACCACGTAGCGCTTGCCGTCGCGGTCGAACAGGAACGGGATCGGCGGCTGGAACAGCGGGCGGCGCACGAAGCGCAGTTCCCAGTGGAAATGGCGCATGGTTTCCACGGTCGCCTGCTGTCCGGGGGTGAGGCCGGCGACCAGCTGCTGCGGGTCCACGGGAGCGTTGGACCGGCGGCGCTCTTTCGGGGGGTTTGACACGACAAATCTCGAACACGGATGGGGGAAGCCCGCGCCTGGCAGGACCGCCCGGACCTCCTTTCCGGAACGTGCCAGCCGCTGGCGGCCGCTGCCGCCACGACGCGCTGGTCTGGGCACCTCATTTTCGCAGCTTGGGCGCCCCTGCGCCCGAACCTTTGACAAATTCCTGACACTGCTGGACCTGCCGGCCAAAGTGCGCGCCGCCCGGACGGGCATACCGAGAAAACCACTGGAAGGTCATACATGAAGAACATCCTGGCCCTGGCTGCGGCCCTGGCCCTTGGCACCCTGTCGACCGAGGCCCTCGCCGGCCAGCCCTTCGTCCGCGCCGAAGCCGGCAACAGCGACATCGAAGTCAGCTACGGCCGCTACTTCCGCGGCAGCGACCACGACATCGCGCTGCTGGTCGGCGGCGGCTACTGGTTCACCCCGAACCTCGCCGTCGAGGGCCACGTCGGCTCGCTGTACACCGAGTACCTGGGCCGCGACTACGACCTGGACCTGGTCACCGTCGGCGCCGGCATCGTCGCCAAGAAGCACTTCGGCCCGCAGGAAACCGACTTCTTCGTCGGCGCCCGCGCCGGCCTGGCGCGCGTCACCCTGCAGCTGCGCGAGGACCGCTTCGACATCGTCGACGACGAGAGCTCGACCAAGCCGTACTACGGCATCAGTGCCGGCTACGACTTCAGCCGCCGCTGGGGCCTGGGCCTGAACTACGACCGCCGCCGCGCCGAATCCAACGGCGTCAACGTGGACGTGGACACCATCACCTTCGCCGGCGAGATCCGCTTCCGCTGAGCAAGGATCGCGCGCCGCGCGGCGCGCCGGGAGCAGCCACGGGAAGCCCCGCGATGCGGGGCTTTCCTTTGCGCGGATGGCGGTGACCGGCGGGCGCATCGCCGCCGATCGCCCGGCGATGCGTTGCAACGAAGCCCGTGCATTTCACGGATGCCTTACCCCGATGGCGTTTTCCTGTGGCCGCACGCACCGGTGCATCGCAGGAGCAAGCCAATGCCACGTGGTGACAAGTCCAGCTATACCGACAAGCAGAAGCGCCAGGCCGAGCACATCGAGGACAGCGAGAAGGAGCGCGGCCGCAGCGAGGACACCGCCGAGCGCATCGCCTGGGCCACCGTCAACAAGCAGGACGGCGGCGGCAAGCAGTCCGGCTCGGGCAGGAAATCCGCCGCCCGCAAGTCCGCGAAGAAATCCGCGACGAAGAAGGCAACGGCGAAGAAGGCGACAGGTAGCGCGCGGAAGACGTCGAAGAAGGCCACGAAGAAGACCGCCAGCCGGAGCAGCGCAGCAAAATCCACGGCCCGGAAGGCGACGAAGAAAGCGGCGAAGAAGACCGCCGCTGCGCGCAAGAGCCCCGCGAAGAAGACCGCCCGGAAGACCGCTGCAAAGAAGACCGCACGCAAGACCGCGGCCCGGAAGTTGCCCCCCCGCAAGGGCGCGGCGAAGAAGGCGACAAAGAAGACCACCACGCGCAAGAGCAGCCCCGCGAAGAAGACGGCAGCGAAGAAGGCCGCGAAGAGGTCCGCTACGAAAAAGGCCGCAGCCAGGACCGGCGCGCGCAAGTCTCCCACCCGGAAGGCTACGAAGAAATCCACGCGCCGGACCGCGAAAAAGCCAGCCCGCTGAGCACCAGGCCCCTCCCTTCCGGGGGAGGGGTGGGGGGAAGGGAACCCGGGTGCGCTTCGCTTACCCGGGCTACGACACGTAGCCCGGATAAGGCCAAAGGCCGCATCCGGGATGGACACCCGAACCACCCGCGCCAAGACACCAGCCTCGCTACGCCCGGCAACGGCCTCGGCGCCCGTCCCTTTCCTCCGCCCCCGCTCGCGCCCCGGCCGTCTCCACGGGAAGCGGCGAGGACATGCGCGCCGGAGGCGCGCGAGCATGTCCTGCCACCCGAAGGGAGAGCGGAACACCCGTCGCTCCGGCTTCCGCCGGGGTGACGTGAGGGGAATCAGATGTCGCCGCCCCCGGCAGCTTGGCTGCCAGCCACTGCGCGCGAGCCGCAACCCGGCCCGCGATACCAGGCCAGGACGGACGGAGCCAGCCGCGGCTCCAGCCCGACGCCCAGCGCGCTGCACGCATCCAGCGCATCACGTACCCGCTGCTGCGCCGGCGTGGGACCGGCCAGGCCTTCCAGCTCGTCCACCGATAGCTGCACCAGGGTCCACTCGTGCAGTCGGTCCGCGCGTTGTTGCAGCGCCGCCTGTAGCCAGTCGCCCAGTCGATACGTGCGATAGCCACGCGCGCCCAGGGTCGCCACGCGCTCGGCCAGCAGCGCCGACACGCCGCGGAACCACTCGGTATGCCCGCCAGCCGGAACCCGGATCGCCAGTGGCGCCGGCGCGTTGTACCCGCCCAGTCCTGCGCGCAGCTCCAGCTCAAGGTCGCGCGCGTCACGGATGGACTCGGCCTCCACCAGCATCCCGCCTTCCAGGTCGAAGAACCCGAACCAGCGCGGGTGCAGCGCCGCGATCCGCCCCAGCGGATCGGCGGAGAAGCCGATCTTGCAGTGGTCCTCCCAGGCGCAGGGGAACACGTAGGCGAAGCAGCGGCCGTCGATCGCCACGGTTTCCGCAAACGCCGGAGACATCGCGGCCGCCTCGCCCATGCGCCGGCGGCTCATGCCATCTTCTCCGGTGCCGCGCCCCGCACCGGCGGCTGCCGCGCCCCGGGCGCGCGGTCGCGCGCATCCGCGCTTGCCTGCGTACCCTCCGCTTCCGGCGCGTGCATCTGCCAGGGGTCCCGCGCCCGCGTCACCTGCGGCCGCGCGCGGAACACCACGCTCATGCGCGGCGGCACCGGGCGCACGGTCTTGGGGATGCCGTGCTCGTGGGTGGTCTGGCTGGCGTGGCTCATCACCAGCAGGCTGCCCGGCTCCAGGTCGATGCCCAGCGCGCGGCCACCGGCCTTGGCACGGATGTTCATGCGCCGGGCGCTGCCGAGCGAGACCAGCGCCAGCGGTTGTCCCGGCACCAGCTGGTGCAGCTTGTCGTTGTGCATGGCCACGCTGTCGTTGCCGTCGCGATAGAAGTTCAGGCCCACGCTGGTGTAGCCGCCGGGCACCACCGCCCTCACCCGTTCCAGCATCTGGCCCAGGGGCAGCCCTCCAGGCACTTCGTCCAGCGCATACCAGGCCATCAACCGCGGCACGTCGACCACGCGGTCGTACATCGGCCTGCGCGCGGACTGCCAGCGGCAGCCGTCGCGCAGCGCCTCGAACCATTCCCGGGCCAGCGCAGGCGGCAGGAACTCCGCCCAGTAGCGGATACCGCCCTCGGCGTCCTCCACCAGGGTCTGCGGTCCGTTGTCGAACAGGTCCATGTCGCCCTCCTTGCGCAATGCGCGGTTGATCAGTGGAAATCGCGGGATTCGACCTGCATCCCGCCCAGCAGGTGGCTCAGGTCCTCCAGGTGGGCGGCGATCAGGTGCTCCACGCCGTCCACCCGTTCCCAGCGTCCGCGCACGGCCATCAGCCGCGACTGCAGCAGCGGCTTGCGCTGGCGCACGGCCAGGTCCGGCCACACGATCACGTTGACCATGCCGTGCTCGTCCTCGAGGGTGACGAAGATCGTGCCCTTGGCCGTGGCCGGCCGCTGCCGCTGGGTGACCAGGCCGGCCACGTGCACGCCGCTGCCATGGCGGCGCTGCCGCAGCTCGCGCACGCCCAGGATCCGCCGCTGCACCATCTGCGCGCGCAGCAGCGCCATCGGATGCGCGCGCAGGCTCAGGCCGGTGCTGCGGTAATCGGCCAGCAGCTCCTCGCCCAGGCGCGGCGCCGGCAGTTCGATGCGGGTTTCATCCGGGCTGGTATCCAGCAGCGGCCGTTTCGGCTCGATCCCGGCCACCGCCCAGCGCGCGGCATTGCGGTGGCCGGCCAGGCCATCGAGCGCGCCCGCTTCGGCCAGGGCCTGGCGCGCCCTCGCATCCAGTCCCGCACGCCGGCACAGGTCGGCCACGTCGCTGAAGGGACGCCAGCGCCGCGCATCGACGATCGCCTGCGCCGCGCTTTCCGACAGGCCCGCCACCAGCCGCAGGCCCAGCCGGATCGCCGGCTGCCTGCCCTCGCCCAGCGGCTCCAGGGTCGAATCCCAGCTGCTGCAGGCCACGTCCACCGGCCGCACCTCCACTCCCTCGCGTCCACCGCGGCCGCGCCGCGCGTCCTGCACGATCTGGCTGGGCGAGTAGAAGCCCATCGGCTGCGAGTTGAGCAGGGCGCAGGCGAAGACCGCCGGCTCGTGGCGCTTGAGCCAGGCGCTGACATAGACCAGCTTGGCGAACGAGGCCGCATGGCTCTGCGGGAAGCCGTAGGAACCGAAGCCCTTGATCTGCTCGAACAGCTGGTCGATGAACCCGCTGCCGTAACCCTTGCCTTCCATCAGCCGGCGGATCTTCAGGCGGTGCGGCTCCATGTCGCCGCCCCGCCCCCAGGCCGCCATCGAGCGGCGCAGGTGGTCGGCCTCCTCCGGCGTGTAGCCGGCATGGATCACCAGCTCCATCACCTGCTCCTGGAACAGCGGGATGCCCAGGGTGTTGCCGAGGATCTGCTTTACCCCCTCGGAGGGATAGCTAACCGGCTCCTTGCCCATGCGCCGGCGCAGGTAGGGATGGACCATGCCGCCCTGGATCGGCCCGGGGCGCACGATCGCCACCTGCACCACCAGGTCGTAGAACGTCTTCGGCCGCAGCCGCGGCAGCATCGCCATCTGCGCGCGCGATTCGACCTGGAACACGCCCACGCTGTCGGCGGCCTGCAGCATTTCGTAGGTGGCCGGGTCCTCGCGCGGCAGGGTGGCCATGTCCAGGCGCACGCCGCGGTACCACTCCACCAGGTCGAAGGCCTTGCGGATGCAGGTGAGCATGCCCAGCGCCAGGCAGTCGACCTTGAGCATGCCCATCGTCTCCAGGTCATCCTTGTCCCACTGGATGATGGTGCGGTCGGCCATGGCCGCGTTCTCCACCGGCACCACGGTCGACAGCGGCGCGTCGGAGATCACGAAACCGCCCACGTGCTGGGACAGGTGGCGCGGCATGCCTTCCAGCATCGCCGCCAGCGCCAGCACCTTGTTGATGAGCGGGTTGTCCGGATCGAACCCGGCCTCGGACAGGCGCTGGCGCATCGGCGCGGCACCATTGCCCCAGCCGAAGCATTCGGCCAGCAGGCCGATCTGGTCCGGGGGCAGGCCGAAGGCCTTGGCCACGTCGCGCACCGCGCTCTTGCCGCGGTAGCGGATCACCGTGGCCGCCAGCGCCGCGCGCCGCCGCCCGTACTTGCCATACACGTACTGCAGCACTTCCTCGCGGCGCTCGTGCTCGAAGTCCACGTCGATGTCCGGCGGCTCGTCGCGTGCCTTGGACAGGAAGCGCGAGACCAGCAGGCGGGTCTGCGCCGGATCCACCGCGGTGATGCCCAGGGCAAAGCACACCGCCGAGTTGGCCGAGGAGCCGCGGCCCTGGCAGAGGATGCCCTTGCCGCGGGCGTAACGGACGATGTCCTCCACGGTGAGGAAGAACGCCTCGTACTTGAGCTCGGCGATCAGCGCCAGTTCCTCCTCGATCTGCGCGGCCACCTTCGGCGGCACGCCCTCCGGCCAGCGCCGGCGCATGCCCTCTTCCGTAAGCTGGCGCAGCCAGCTGGTCGGGGTATGCCCCGGCGGCACCAGTTCCTTCGGATAGACGTAGCCGGCTTCCTTGAGGTCGAAGTGGCAGCGCCGCGCCAGTTCCACCGAAGCCTGCAGCAGCGGCGCCGGATAGATCGCCGCCAGCGCGCGGCGCGTGCGCAGGTGGCGCTCGCCGTTGCGGAACAGCCGGTCGGCGCATTCGGCCAGGGTGAGGTTGTGGCGGATCGCGGTCAGCGTGTCCTGCAGCACCCGGCGCCGGCGCACGTCCATGTGCACGTCGCCCGCCGCCACCGCCGTCATCTGCAGCCGTGCCGCCAGTTCCTGCAGCCGGGCCAGGCGCGCGGCATCGTCCTGCTCGCGGTGCAGCTCCACCGCCAGGTACGCGCGCTCGCCAAACAGCAGGCGCAGCCAGCGCCCCTGCGCCGGATCGGGTTCGGCGCCCGGCAACCACAGCGCGAACAGGCCGCAGCCCTCGCCTGCCACCTCCCCGGCTTCCACGCCCGGCGGCGGCATGCGCACCACCCGCTCCACGTCGGCGCGCGAGAGCCGGTAGCTGCCCTTGGCCGAATTGCGCCGACCGGTGGTGATCAGCTCGCACAGGCGCGTATAGCCGGCGCGCGACTGCACCAGCAGCACGCAGCGCAGGCCGCAGTCCAGCGCGAACTCGCTGCCCACGATGAGCTTCACCCCGGTGGCGCGCGCTGCCTCCCAGGCACGGACGATGCCGGCCAGCGAGCATTCGTCGGTGATCGCCAGCGCCTCGTAGCCGCACTGCGCCGCGCGCGCGAACAGGTCCTCGGCACTGGAGGCGCCGCGCAGGAACGAGAACTCGGACAGGCAGTGCAGCTCGGCATAGGCCGGCAGGCCGTCTTCGGCGACCGGCGCGTCGTCGTTGGCCGCCTCCAGCGCGCCGGCCTCGCGCCGGGCCAGGCGCCAGGCGACCTGGCGGAAGCGCGGCACGCGGGCGCCAGGGGTTTCCCGGTCCACGCCGTCGATGGCGTCGTCCCAGCTCATGCGAACCACCCGTGCAGCATCCAGCCGCCCTCGCGCGCGCCGGCGGCACGGAACGCCCAGGCACGCTGGCCGCGCCCGGTGCGCACCACGTAGTAGTCGCGGCGCACGTCGCCCCCGTCCCACCAGCCGCTTTCCAGCCGCTCCGGGCCGGACAGCACCTGCAGGCGCGGATCGTGCAGCGGCACCGGTTCGGGCAGCAGCCAGGTGGGCCGTGGTGGACGCGGCGGCGCGGCAGGCACCTTCGCCTCGTCGCCGGTCACCCGGCACCAGGCGCGCTCGGGACGCGGATCGCCCTGCGGCGCCACCCGGTACACCGACTCGTCGCCCAGGCGCGCACGCAGGCGCTCGCGCAGCTGCGGCCAGTCCAGCGCCTGCTGCGCGCGTTGCGCGAACAGGTCCTGCATCGCCGGCACGAACGGCGGCAGGTGCCGCGCCAGCAGGCGCATGCCCACCACCGGGCGCTCGATCTCCACCCGCTCCAGGCGCCCGCGCGCCAGCTCGAACAGCATGGATGCGCTGCGCTCCGGTGCCAGCAGGCCCACCTCCACGTCGGTATGGCCCTGCTCGTGTTCCAGCCGCAGCACGAAACGCTGCACGCCGCCGTCGCGGATCGACAGGTAGGTGCACAGGTCGCCGACCAGGCGCCGCAGCGGGAACAGCAGCGCGGTATGGGTCTCGACCTCGTAGCCCAGCTCGACGCGTTCGTCGAAATGCTCCGGCGGCTGGTAGCACTCCAGCGGATCGTCGGCTTCGCCATAGAGCTTCTGCAGGTGTTCCAGCAGCGCCTGGCCGAAGCGGCGGCGCAGCGCATCCGATGGCAGCGCGCGCAGCTGGCCCAGGGTGCGGATGCCCATGCGCTGCAGCCGCGTGCCGGCGTCACCGGGCAGCACCGCGCGTCGCACCGGGACACGGTCGAGCAATGCCGGCAAGGCCGCTGCATCCATCACCGCCATGCCATCGCGCAGGCCCGCCAGCACCCGCGCCGCGCGCGGGGTCGGGGCCAGGGCGATGCGATGGCGGAAGCCCAGCTGTTCCAGTTCGCCACGCAGGCGCCGCTCGAACCGCGGCCAGGGTCCGAACAGGCGGAAGCTGGCGCGCGCCTCCAGCACGATGGCCGAGTTCCACTGGGCGCTGACCAGCGAGCTGTGGCGGTAGGCCCAGGCGGCGAGGAAGCGGTGCACGCGCGCCTCGGCCGCGGGGTCGTAATCGACCATCGCGAACTGCGGCAGCAGCGCGTGCGCGGCGGCCAGGCGCATGCCCGGCACCAGCCCCGCTGCCGCCGCGGCGGCGTTGACCGCATGCAGGCTGCGCAGCTGCGCCGGACCGCCGACCAGGGCCAGCGGCGCCTCCGGTTCGGGATGGCGGCGCAGCACCGCGTCCAGCGCCAGCTGCGGCAGCAGGATGCAGGCCCAGAGCATCAGCCGCCCTCCCCGTGCCGGCACCCGGGGACGGGAAGGCCGGCCGGATTCCACGGCAGTTGGACGACATGCAAGGGCATGTCAGTGCGCCAGCTGCACCAGCCCCGAGGGCGGCTGCCCGCCCCGGCACTTGAGTACCCGCCAGCCGCCATCCTCCAGCAGCAGCCGCAGCGCCGCGGGCGAGGCATTGGCGGCATGGCGGCGGTCGCGCAGGACGAAGCCGCAGCAGTCACCACTGTCGGCAGCCACCTGCAACCGGCGCAGGGCACGGTCGTCGCCACCCGGCGGCCAGCCCAGCACCGCCGCGCAGGCGCCGCTGCGCAGGCACTGCTCCTGCGCCCACAGCGCATCGCGCGGGGAGGCATCGACCACGTGCAGCCCGGCCAGGTCCACGCCGGCGGCCTGCCAGGCCGGGGCATAGGGAATGAACGGTGGCGCGACCAGCACAACGGTGCCGCCGGCGGCAGTCATGCGCGCGATGGTCGGCAGCAGCAGCGCCAGTTCGCCCACGCCGTTGGCCGGCAGCAGCAGCTCGGTCAGCGCGCGCCGCGGCCAGCCGCCATGCGGCAGGCGCGCGTCCAGCGCCGCGTGCCCGCTCGGCTCGCCGTCGGCCGGAAGCCGGGCGCTGCGCCCGGCATGCCACAGCGTGCGCGCGGCCAGCAGGCTGTCGATGGCAACGACCTGGGCCATCTCAACCCCTTCGCACCAGGCCGCAGTACACGCCTTCGATGGCGAAGTCCTGGCCCGGATGCACCTCGATCGGGGCATGGGCCGGATTGCGCGGCAGCAGGCGGATCCGGTCCGCCCCGCGCTGCAGGCGCTTGATGGTCAGCTCGCCATCCACCCGTGCCACCACGGTCTGGCCGTCGCGGGCCTCGGGGGTGCGGTGCACGCCGACCAGGTCACCGTCGAGGATCCCGTCTTCGATCATCGAATCGCCCTGCACCCGCAGCAGGTAGTCCGGCCGCGGCGAGAACAGGCGCCGGTCCAGCCACAGCGCCTCCCCGCCCTCGCCCACCGGGCCCAGCCGGGCCACGCCCTCGGCGCTGATCGGCAGGCCGGCCGCCACCCGGCCCAGCACCGGCAGCGGCAGCAGGTCCGCCCCGCCGCCAGGCAGCCGCAGCCCGCGCTTGCGGCCCGGTACCTGCTCCAGCAGGCCATCGGCGACCAGCGCCTGGACATGCTTCTGCGCGGCATTGCGCGAGGAAAAGCCGAACTCATCGGCGATCTCCGCCAGGCTGGGCGCCCGCCCCGCGGCCAGTTCGCGACGCAGGAAGTCCAGCACGGCGGCGCGCTGGGGTGGCAGGGAGGGAAAGTCGTTCTGGCTCATGGTGTACATTTGTACACCTTCCGCGTCTCAGGGGGTGAGAGCCGCCAAGAGGCCCTGAACTTTTGTGCAGCGCAGCACAATTTACGCATTTGTCATGTCCAACCCCCTGTTTTTCCACACGATCTGAACATTTGGGCAGGCAGATTCGGACGCGTGTCCACTCGCCGGACACCGCCCGCCGCAAGGACGCTAGCGGGCGCTCCCGGCGATGTCCGGACCTTCCCCCGACGCGACACGGCAGGAGCGGCGTGCCGCAAGGCCGCCGGAAAGGAGATGTCCCAGATGCTTGCTTCGGAACACGCTGACGCACTCGACCTGGACCGGCTCGAACGCCATCTGCCGGAACTGCTGCAGCAGTACGTACCCGACCCCTCGCCGCTGCCGGCACTCCCCCGCCGCGATGGCGAGCCGGCCCACCTCCCCCTCGGCTAGCCCAGCGCGCTTTCCACGAAGCCGGCCCTGTGCCGGCTTTTTTCTTGCCCGCTCGCGGCCGGCAGGCCCCGCCCGCCGGCCGCCGTGGTCAGGGCCGGGCCAGCTGCCAGTGGCCCCATTCGTCGACCACGCCATCGCCGGCCGAGCGCTGCGCACCCTGATCGCCGGCATAGCGGTACAGCGGCTGGCCGCGCCAGGTGACCTGAACCCCGTCGGCCCGCTGCAGGCTGCCCACCGTGGTGCCGGCCCCGGCGCCGTCGGTCGCCTGCAGCTGGCCCTTGCCGAGCACCGGCGGCCACACGCCCTCGCAGGCCTGGTCGCACTTGGTGCCGTCGACGTTGCCTTCCAGGTAGTACAGCGAGGCACCGCTGGCATCGACCAGGTGCGGCGCCGGCTCCTGTTCGATCGCCAGCTGCACCACCCGGCCGCTGCCCTCCGGCGAGGGCGAAGCGTCCGGCGCCGGATCGCGCTCGAGCGCCGCGCCGGCGCCGCGTTCGCCGGTGGTGTTGGCACCGTTCTCCTCCGGTGCCGCGGCCTGGTAGCCGCAGGCCGCCAGCGAGATCGCGGCCAGCAGGCCGATGGCCCACGGCCCTGGGGAAACAGGCATGCGCATGTGGATCCTCCTCGTTGGGCGACGCGGCCGATGCCGCATGTCCCATGGAACCGCGGCGCCGCGCATGGCGCGATGAAGGAGGCGTGCAAGCGCGATGAAACGCACGCCACGCCTGCTGAACATCGATTTCACCGGCATTGGACCTGCAGCCAATGCCCACCCGTCCACCATGGTCCACGTTGCGCATGGCCGGCGTGCACCCATTCCACCCATCCCATCCGGCCGCAGACGAAGGAGCATCCGTCATGGCGGTGAAGAACATCGAAGAGCTTTTCATCCACGAGCTGTCGGACATCTACAGCGCCGAGAAGCAGCTGACCAAGGCCCTGCCGCGCCTGGCGCGCGCCGCCGACAACCCGGAACTGGCCGAAGGCTTCCGCCTGCACCTGGAGGAAACCCAGGGCCAGATCGAGCGCATCGACCAGATCGTCGAACTGCTGGACATCCGCCTCAAGCGCATCAAGTGCGCGGCCATGGAAGGCCTGGTCGAGGAAGGCAAGGAAGTCATCGATTCGATCGAGGCCGGCCCGCTGCGCGACGCAGCCCTGATCGGCGGCGCGCAGAAGGTCGAGCACTACGAGATCGCCGCCTACGGCACCCTTGCCGCGCTGGCCAAGCAGCTCGGCTACAAGGAAGCCCTGCCGCTGATCCTCGAGACCCTCGAGGAAGAAAAGGCCACCGACGAGAAGCTGACCCTGCTGGCCGAGCAGGGCGGCAACCAGGCCGCGGCGCAGCAGCGCGCCGCCTGACCGTCCCCGGCCACGGCGCCTGCGATGCTCCTTTCGCCGTGGTCAGCCGGACGCCGGCCACTCTCCCGGCCGGCGTCCGGCCCCTCCTCCCCCGCAACGGAGACCGCATGAACATCAAACGCATCGCCACCCCCGCCCTGCTCGCGCTCGCCATCGCCGGCCTCGCCGCCTGCGGCGACCGCAACCGCGACGGTGAGATGGACGCGGGCGTGCCGGACACCTCGGCCGCCGATCCGGCGGCGCAGCCGCCGGGCGCGACCGTCGACCCGGCCATGGGCGACGACCAGGCCACCAGCCCCGCCGAGGCCAGCGCGCTGGGGGTGCTCAACGCCATCAACGAGCACGAGATCGCCGCCGGCGAACAGGCCCTGGCCAAGGGCGTGACCGGCGCCACCGCCGACTATGCGCGGCTGATGATCGACCAGCACACCCAGAACCGCACCCAGACCAGCGCCCTGGGCCCGGACGAGCAGTCGCAGGATGCCCAGGCCCAGCGCCAGAAGGGCGAACAGGAACGCGACACGCTCGACGACCTCGACGGCGAGGCTTACCGCAAGGCCTACGTCGACGCGATGGTGAAGGGCCACACCGAAGCGCTGGAGGCCCTGGACCAGAAGCTGATCCCGGCCGCCGAGCGCGAGGAGGTGCGCCAGCACCTGAGCCTTACCCGCGACCACGTGGCCCAGCACCTGGAGCAGGCCCGCGCCCTGCAATCGGGCACGGCAGGCCAGTAAGAAGCACCCGCCGTTTCGCAAACCACGCCGCGGCGCCTGGCGCCGCGGCTTTTTTTTGCGTGGTCGGACCAGGCTGATGGCCGCTTCCGGGTCCGTCGACACCACCGTCGACACCCCAGCGCCCGTGGCCCTCCCGCCCCAAGCGCGCGACAAGCAACACCGCCGGTGCGTGGTCGGCCGGGAATCCCCGAACCACCCGCGCACGCACCGGCAACGCTGTCCGGTTCATCCCCCTGCACGCGGATACACCAGCCACATTCCAACGCATAAGCCGATAACGCACGGCAATAACGCGCAACTCCGCGCCAGTGCGCGCAACCTGCTGTTTTGCAAGCTTCCGGCGCGATCGATCGGGGATTTCGTAAAGCAGCGTTCACCGCGCACTGGGCGCCTTGCTAACGCATGCATGCGGACACTGTCGTCGGACCGTGGCACTCCGCCATGGCCTCGAAGAAGGAAGCGCAAAAATGGCCAACCAGCAGAACCAGAACCAGCAGGACCAGCAGCGCCGCCAGGACCAGCAGGGCCAGCAACAGCAGCAGGACCAGCAGGAGCGCCAGAACCAGCAGCAGCAGGACGACCAGCAGCGGGGTCGGCAGAACCAGCAGCAACAGCAGCAGCACGACCAGCAGGGTCGCCAGAACCAGCAGGACCAGCAGCACCGCGGCCAGCAGCGCTGATCCCGGCCGGCTCTCCAGTGCCAAGGGGCCCCCAAGCGGGGCCCTTTCCTTTTGCGCGGGTGGCAACCGCCCGCGCGTGATCCCGGGATCACGCCAGGCCATGAGCAAATGCAGTTGGTGCAGCCATCTCCCCGGCGCGGATCGCAACGGCCACCACGTCGGCGTTGCACGCTTCCAGCCTGCAACGCCAAGCGGAGTCGCCATGAAGGTCCACCACCTCAATTGCATCTCCACCTGTCCGCTGGGCGGACACCTGATGGACGGCCGCACCCGCGGCGTGTTCACCCGCGCTTCCCTGGCCTGCCATTGCCTGCTGGTGGAAGCCGGCAACCGCCTGGTCCTGGTGGACACCGGGCTGGGCCTGCGCGACGTAGCGCATCCCCGCGACCGCCTCAGCGCGTTCTTCCTGGGCCTGCTCGCCCCCGACCTGCGCGCGGAAATGACCGCGGCACGCCAGCTCCAGGCGCTCGGCTACGCCCCCGCGGACGTCACCGACATCGTGCTTACCCACCTGGACTTCGACCATGCCGGCGGCCTGGACGACTTCCCCAACGCCACCGTGCACCTGCGCGCGATCGAGGAGGAAGCCGCCGCGCGCCAGCGCACCTGGCTGGACCGGCAGCGCTTCCGCCCGCAGCAGTGGGGCTCGCGCGGGCGCTGGCTCGCCTATGACGATGCGCGCACCGAGGCGTGGATGGGACTGGAGGCCGTGTCCGCGCTGCGCGGCCTGCCACCGGAGATCCTGATGGTGCACCTGCCCGGCCATACCCACGGCCATGCGGGCGTGGCCATCCGCGGCGACCACGACTGGCTGCTGCTGGCCGGCGACGCCTACTTCGACGCCCGCGAGATGCACGCCGAGCCCCGCTGCACGCCGGGCCTGCGCTTCTACCAGTGGATGATGGAGAAGGACCGGCGGGCACGCCTGCACAGCCGCGAACGCCTGCGCGAACTGGCGCTGCGCGAGCCGCAGCTCACCCTGTTCTGCTCGCACGACCCGATCCAGTTCGAGGCGCTGGCCGGCCGCCGCCTGGGCGATCCGCGGGTCGGCGCCGGTACCGGCCCGGTCGAGGCGGCAGGCTGATGCATGTCCCCGGGCAGGCCTGGGCGGCCGGGCACGGCGCGCACGTGGCCTTGCGTGGATGGACTAGGCCTGCGGCCGCGCCTCTACCTTCGGCTCGGTAACCTCGTGGCCGGCCTCGGCGCGGCCCGCCATTTCGGCGCCCGCATCGGGCGCCAGCTTGCGCATCTCGAACACCGAGATCGCCGAGATCACGCCCACGGTGAGGAAGGCGAACAGGAAGGCCAGCGGATCGCCATCGCCGCCGCCGGTGGCCCGTCCGGCCACGCTCAGCGCATAGCCGCCGATGGTCACGCCCAGCGCCAACGACACCTGCTGCGCCACCGCGGCCAGGCTGCTGGCCTGGCTCATGCGCTCCTGGCCGATCTCGGCATAGGCGATGGCATTGATGCTGGTGAACTGCAGCGAGCGGAAGCAGCCACTGGCCAGCAGCACCGAGACCATCAGCCAGTACGGCGTATCGGCGCGGAACAGGCCGAAGCCGGCCAGCAGCGCCGAGGCCAGCAGGCCGTTCCACACCAGCACCGGGCGGAATCCGAACTGGTGCAGGATGCGCGGCGCCACCACCTTCATGAACATCGCCCCGGCGGTGGAAGTGAAGGTGATCAGGCCCGACTGCAGCGGATCCAGGCCGAAGCCCAGCTGCAGCATCAGCGGCAGCAGGAACGGCGTGGCGCCGATGCCGATGCGGAACAGCGAGCCGCCCAGCACGCCGGCGCGGTAGGTCGGATAGCGCAGCAGGTCCAGGCACAGCAGCGGATGCGGGTGGGTGCGCGCATGCCGCACGTAGGCGAACACCAGGGCGAAGCCGACCAGCACCACCAGCGCGATCGCCGCCCCCGGCACCAGCCCGCGGCCGATCGCCGACAGCCCGAACATCGCCAGCCCCAGCCCGCCGGCCGACAGCAGGAAGCCACGCCAGTCCATCGGCCCGACCGGCTGCCGCAGCTCCGGCACGAAGCGCCAGGCCAGCCACATCCCCAGCAATCCCATCGGGATGTTGATCAGGAAGATGAAACGCCAGTGCGCGTAGGTGGTGATCGCGCCGCCCAGCACCGGGCCGAGGATCGGGCCCAGCATCGCCGGCACCGTCAGCCAGCTCAGCGCGCGCACCAGCTCGGCCTTCTCGATGCTGCGCAGCAGGACCAGGCGGCCCACCGGCACCATCATCGCCCCGCCCACGCCCTGCACGAAGCGGCCCGCCACCAGGCTGCCGAGCCCGTCGCTGGCGGCGCAGCACAGCGAGCCGACCAGGAACACGGCGATCGCACCGACGAAGATGCGGCGCGCGCCGAAGCGGTCGGCGACCCAGCCGCTGACCGGGATGAACACGGCCAGCGCCAGCATGTAGGTGGTCAGGGCCAGCTTCAGCGCCACCGGCTCGGTGCCCACGTCGGCCGCGATCTGCGGCAGCGAAGTGGAGATCGCCGTCGAATCCATGTTCTCGATGAACAGGGCGGTGGCGACGATAAGCGGTAGGCGGCGCTGCGGACTCACGGGCCTGCGGGATCGGAGCGGCCCGTCATTGTGGCCGGCGCCACGTGAATGGCACGCGGCCGGCCCTGCGGGGAGGGGCTTGATCAGCCGCCGGCCAGTCCTCCACCGGCGCGGCCCGGCAGCGCGCCGTCGTCCTCCGCGTCCGGGTCCTCCAGGTCGCCGACCTCGCGGTCGATGCCTGCCTGCGGATCGCTGGCCGGGGCCTCCGGCAGCGACTCGCCCTGCCCCGCATCCGGCGGCGTGGTGCGGTTGGACTGCGCGCCGTCGTTGGATTCGTTCGGATCCTTCGCCGGATCCTGGTGGTTGTTCGTGCTCATGGTCTGTCCTCGTGTGTGGCAACGAGGCTACAGCCAGGCGCGTGAGCGGCGCGCAGTGCAATCACCATTCGATGATGCCGCTGCCTGGCGCCCTCTCCCCACCGGGTGAGAGGGCATGTTGGCCCGGCACCGGCGCGAAGAACGCCGCTGATGGCGTCGGCGAGCCGGTCTGGCAGTCCCCTCAAACACCCGCGCCCATGGGCGCGGATCAAACCCAGCCCCGTCCCTTCTCCCACTGGGGAAGGGGGACGGGGGAGAGGGCCGGTTACCAAGGCTGTATCCATCGCGAAGATGGCGTACCCGGTCGCACTCACGAGAACGACGCACGCTTGTAGCCCGGGTAAGCGAAGCGCACCCGGGGATTGCCATCCGCTACCGCAGCTATACCAATGCGACGGCCCCGGATGCGGCCTGCGGCCTTATCCGGGCTACGCGCCCAATTCCGAATCGAGCCCCCGGTAATACGGAACCAACGCCAGCGCCCGCGCGACGACGAACACCACGAACGCCGCCCACAGCCCGTGGTTACCCCACCATGCCGCCGCCGGCCACGCCGCCAGCAGGAACACCGCCACCGACAGCAGCGCGGCATTGCGCATCTGCCGGGTACGCGTGGCGCCGATGAACACCCCATCCAGCTGGAACGCCGCCACCGATAGCAGTACGTACAGCGCCACCCACGGCAGATGTGCCAGCGCCACCGCCGCCACGTCCGGCAGCGTGGTCAGCAGCCGCACCATAGCCCCACCCCCGAGCCACAGGATCGCGGCCAGCATTGCCGCCGTCGCCACCGCCAGCTCGCTGCTCAACCGCACCGCCCGCCGGAAGCGGGCCCGATCGCGCGCGCCCACCGCATGCCCCACCTGCGCTTCGGCCACGTAGGCGAAGCCATCGAGGAAGAACGCGCTGAACGACACCAGCTGCAACAGCAGGTGGTTGGCCGCCAGGGTCGCATCGCCCAGCGCCGCGCCCTGGCGCGCGAACCAGCCGAAGCCGGCCAGCAGGCACAGGGTGCGGACCATGATGTCGCCGTTGGCCGCCAGCGTCCGCCGCAGCCGTGCGCGGTCGCCGATGCGTGCCCAGGGCAGGAACGGCTCGCCGTCGCGATGGCGGGCCCGCAGCATCCGCCACACCACCACCGCGGCGACCAGGCAGGTGGTCCACTCGGCGATGGCCGTGCCGTAACCGATGCCGCGTGCGCCGAGGTCGAGCACGCCGGCCAGGTAGACGTCCAATGCGGCGTTTAGCCCATTGAGCAGCAGCTGCACCGCCAGCAGCGTGCGGCTGCGTCCGAGCCCCACCAGCGCGCCGCACAACGCATACAGCGCCAGCGCCGCCGGCGCGCCCCATACCCGCGCGGCGAAGTAGTCCGCGCCGGTACCCGCGACCGCCGCGCTCGCATCCATCAACGCGAAGTAGCCCGCCACCAGCGGCCACTGCAGCAGCCAGATCGCCACGCCCAGGCCCGCGCCCATCAGCAGCGGCCGCGCCAGCGCCGCGCGCACCTCGGCCTCGTCCCCGGCCCCGGCGGCCTGCGCCACGAAACCGGTGGTGGCCATGCGCAGGAACCCGAAGCTCCAGTAGACGAAATTGAACAGCAGCGCCCCCAGCGCCAACGCACCGAGATCGGCAGTGCTGCCGTAGCGGCCGATCACCGCGGTATCGACCAGCCCCAGCAGGGGCACCGAGGCATTGGCCAGGATGATCGGCCAGGCCTTGCGGGCGATGGCGGCGCGGGTCAGCGGCGTGGAGCCGGAAGCTTCGGATGCGGACATGCGCGAATGATGCCGGATGGCGGGCGCAGCCCGGACGCGTCCCTAGCGTCGTCCCGTCCTTGGGTCGTGACCCGGTGGCTCCGGGTGGCAAGCAAGGCGGCAGGAAGCCGGGCCATCGACGGCTGCAATGGCGCGGCTTCCAGCGCGCGGGGTCGTGGATGCGGCCTGCGGCCTGCCAGGGCTACGCGGGGCACGGGGCTCCGGGGACAGCCGGGGCTACAGCAGCGTGCCGCCCAGGATCAGCGCGGCGATGCTGAAATAGATCACCAGCCCGGTGACGTCGACCAGCGTGGCCACGAACGGCGCAGAGGCGCTGGCCGGGTCGAAGCCCAGGCGCTGCAGCACGAACGGCAGCATCGAGCCGGACAGCGAGCCGAAGCCCACGATCCCGACCAGCGCCGCGGCGATGGTCAGCGCCACCATCCCCCAGTGCGGGCCGTAGTCGTACAGCCCGGCGTACTGCCACACGGCAATGCGCGCGATCGCCAGCAGGCCGAGGATGGCGCCCAGCACCGCGCCGGTGGGGATCTCGCGCAGGGCCACCTTCCACCAGTCGCCCAGGCGCAATTCGCGCAACGCCAGCGCGCGGATCAGCAGCGAGGTGGCCTGCGAGCCGGAGTTGCCGCCGGAGCTCATGATCAGCGGGATGAACAGGGTCAGCACCACCGCCCGCGCCAGCTGGTCCTCGAAGTGCTGCATCGCGCTGGCGGTCAGCATCTCGCCCAGGAACAGCACGCCCAGCCAGCCGGCGCGCTTGCGGATCATCTCGCCGAAGCCGATGCGCATGTACGGCTTGTCCAGCGCCTCCATGCCGCCGAACTTGTGCACGTCCTCGGTGGACTCGGCGATCAGCGCATCGAGCACGTCGTCCACGGTGACGATGCCCAGCACGTGCCCGCGCGCGTCCACCACCGGGATCGCCAGCAGGTCGTGGCGCCGGATCAGGCGCGCCACCTCCTCCTGGTCCATCTGCGCGTCCACCGCGACCGGCGGCGTGGCCTGGGCCACCTGCAGGATCGGCGCGTCCGGCTCGCCGGTGATCAGGCGGCGCATGGTCACCACCTGCACCAGGGTCTGTTCCCGCGGATCGAGCAGGTAGATGGCGTAGACGGTCTCGCGGCTGCGCTCGACCTCGCGCACGTATTGCAGGGTGCGGCCGACGGTCCAGTCCGCCGGCACTGCCGCGAACTCGGTGGTCATCAGCGCACCGGCGGTGTTGGGCGGGTAGCGCAGCAGCTTGCGGATCGCATCGCGGGTGTCCGGATCCAGCCGCCACAGCAGCTGGTCGCGGTGCTTCGCGTCCAGGCCCTGGAAGATGTCGGTGGCGCGATCATGGGCCATCTGCCCGAGCCAGCCGGCCGCCAGCGCCAAGTCCTGCCGCGCCACCAGCACGCTGGCGTCGCGCAGCTCGGGCTGCTCCAGGAGTTCCACCGCGCGTGGCACCGGCAGCGCCGCGAGCACCGCCGCCGCATCGTCGCGGTCCATGCTGTTGGGATGCTCCACCGCATCGGCGGTGTCGAGCGCGGCCAGGGGTGCAGCGAGGGTGACGGCCGCCGCGCCGGGCTGCCGCAGCAGGATCGGGTTCTTCATCGGGTTCGCCTCGTTTCGGCCACGGGCCGGCGGCAGCGGCGGCGAACCAGTCCCGATCGCTCAGGCGGTCGCCAGCACCGTCAGCGGCCCGGGGCCGGGATGACTGTCGCTGGACATTGGTATCTGGACTCCGAAAGGCGCCTGCATGCCACGTGCGGCGCCTGCGCGAAAGCGTCGCGGAACGACGCACCGGCGGCGTGCCGCCACCGGCGGCGCGCAGTCTGCTCCCGTGCATCGGATGTGGTCAACGGGCCACGGATGCGACGGATCGTCCCGCCATCGTGGTTACCGCCCCGCCCCGCGCGATGCGGCCGCGATGGAGCGGAACTTGAACCCTCCGCCCGGATTGACCAGCATGGGGGTCCATCCACCGCAACAGGAGGAACCCGGATTGATTCCATCCAACGGCCACCGCGCCGGTCTCCGCCTGCATCTCCCGCCGGTTGCACCGGCCGCTTCCAACCACCTGCTCGCCGACGAGCACACCGGCCTGCAGCACGTCGTCGTCACCCGCCACCCGCGCTTCGGGGGCCAGCTCTTCCTCGACGGCGACCTCCAGATCTCCGAATCCGACGTCGCCTACGGCGTCGCCATGACCAGCCCGCTGCTGGCCCATCCGCGCCTGGAACGCGTCGCCATCCTCGGCGGCGGCGACGGCGGCGTGCTTGCCGAGCTGATCCGCACCCTCGAACCGCTGGACGCGCTGCCGTCCGAGCTGACCATGGTCGAGATCGACCCGCGGGTCATGGAGCTCTGCCGCCAGCACCTGCCGGCGCTGTGCGGCGACGCCTTCGACAGCCCGCACGCGCGCATCGTCACCGGCGATGCCTTCGCCTGGATCGCGCAGGCACGCGACCTGGATGCCGTGGTCTACGACCTGACCATGGACCCGGTGCGCGAGGGCCAGTCCCGCGCCGAATTCATCACCGGCATCATCGGCCACATCGCGCGCGCCCTGCGCCCCGGCGGCGTGCTGAGCATGCAGTGCTGCGGCCATGGCCGCGACGATGCCGCCGACCGCGCCCTGCGCCGCGAGGTGCTGCCGCTGATCCGCCAGGCGGTGGACGCGCACTTCGCCGGGCGCTGCGAGCAGGACGTGCTGGTCCCGTCCTACCAGGACCTGTGGACCTTCCTCAGCGCGCGCAGGCGCTGAGCCGGCTCAGCCGCCGTCCGCGCAGGCCGCCACATCGGCGGCATCGGCAATGCAGCGCGCCTGGCGCAGGCGTTGGCGTACCACCGGTTCCAGCCCGGTGAGGCCCCAGCGCCGGCCCTCGTCGATCGCGGCCTCCTCGTCGGCACCGTGCAGCCAGGCCGCGCGCAGGGCCGCCAGGGCCCCCACGCGGTTGCCGCTGGCGCAATGCACCAGGGTCGGCCCCCCGCTTCCGGCCAGCAGCGCGTCGAAGGCCAGCACCGCCTCGCGGTCGATGTCCTGCGGCCCGGCGATCGGCAGGTTGGCGTAGTGCAGTCCGGCCGCGCGCACCGCGGCGGCCTCGTCGAAATCCGGTGTCTCGGCATCGGGCGTAAGGTCGATCACCCGCACGATGCCGGTTGCCTGCAAGGCCGGCAGGTCGGCGGCCTGGATGCGGCCGCCGGAACGGATCCCCTCGGCGGGCGTGCGGAACCGCTCCAGCACCGCGGCCGCTTGCGCTGGCGCGGCGTCCTTCCCCTCGCCGGCCAGCGCCGCGCCCGCCTGCGCAAGCGCCAGCAGCGCCACCCGCGCGCACTTCATCGCGTCCATCGCCATGCCCCCGCTCAGCCGCCCCCCAGGGCCGCGCGCAGCGGCTGCAGGTCCTCGCCGGCCACGGGCCGTACCACCCGCGCCAGTTCCTGGCCATCGAGCAGCAGCACCAGGGTCGGCCACAGCTTCACCTTGAACGAGCGTCCCAGCGGCTTGCCGCGGCCGTCCTCGATCTTCAGGTGCTGCAGCTGCGGATGCTCGGAGGCCAGCGCCTCGATCGCCGGCTGCGCCCCCTGGCAGTGCGGGCACCACGGCGCACCGAACTCGAGCAACAGCGGGCCCTCGCGCGCGTCCACCTCGGCGCGGGAAGGTTCGGCTTCCAGGTAGTGGTTGGTATAGGCCATCAACAGCTCCAGCTCGTGCGCAGGTTGCAAAGCGTAGCCCGGATAGGCGTAGCACACCCGTGCTCCGATACAGCCTCCCTGGTCGCGGCATTGCCAGGTGCACCCCGGCTGCACTCCGATGACGCCTACAGCCGCTCCACCCGCGTCGCCCGCACCAGCACCTCGTCCTGGCGGAAGCGACGCTCCAGGCCCTTGCGGTAGGACACCCACCAGCCGTGGTCCACGTGGTCGGCCATCACCTCCAGCAGCACCACGTCGTCACGCTGCACGTCGCCCTCGCCGTCCTCCCACAGCCCGACCGCCGGCGAACGCACGAATGCGGTCACCCCGCCGAAGCGCTCGGCCAGCGCCGCGCGGACCTCGTCATACAGGGCCCGCGGGAACGCCTGGCCATCGTTGTCGCGCAGCGGCAGGAACAGCTGGATCAGGTGCATGGATGGGGCCTGGCTTTGGCCGCAGGCTCCCACCGCGGGTGTTGCCGGCATGTGATCCAGTGCCCGTCGGCCCGCGCACCATCCCTCAATGTCGCCCCGGGGTGAGCCGGGGCCCGGTAGCGTTCCAGGACCACGGGGAGGGGGGAAGCCGGGTGCGCTTCGCTTCCGGGCCCTGCAAGAGCGTCGCCTTCAAGGTGGCGGGGCCGTGGCGACGGCACGGGCGTCGTGCGCCTGGAGGACGCGGGTGCGCGCGGCCGAAGGCCGCATCCGGGACGCCAACACCGGCAAGCCCCAGACTCCGCCGACCTGACATCGCGTTCACCCCGCAGCGCCCATAAGAGCGTCCATGCATCGCATCCCTGCCCTGGCATGCGTGGTGGCGCTGGCCGCTCTGGCCGGCTGCGGCCCGTACCCGCGCGATGCCGACGATCTCAGCCGGCAGGCCGCGCAGGACGCCATGCGCGTGGGCGCCAGCGACGATCCGCCGTGGGTACGGATCGCGCCCGACGGCAGCGTTTCCGGCCTGGAAGCGGAACTGGTGCAGCGCTTCGCCGCCGCGCATGGCTACCGCGTGGAATGGAAGCCCGGCGGCCACGACGCGCTGCTGGGCGAGCTGGAACACGCGCGCCTGCACGCGGTGATCGGCGGCTACCACCCCGACTCGCCGTGGCAGCCCAAGGTCGGCTGGTCGCGCCGGCTGGGCCTGCGCGCCGGGGTCGACGGTCCCATGCCCGAGCGCCGCGTCGCCCTGCCGCCCGGGCAGCCGGCCTGGCACCTGTCCTTCGACCAGTACCTGGTGGACCAGGAGGGCGCGCAATGAACCCCATCGCCCTGCGCCCGCCGGCGCGCGAGCTCCCCGGCGAACAGCGCCGGGGCCTGCGCCGCGCCGAGCACCTGTGCTGGTGGTCGCTGCTGGTAATGGGCCTGGTCGCGACCATGATGTACTTCGTGATGGGCGGCTCGCAGGCGATGAAGACCGCGCTGGTCGAGGACATCCTAAGCCTGGTGCCGCCGGCCGCGTTCCTGGTCGCCAGCCGCTTCCGCCGCAAGGGCGTGGACGCCGAATACATCACCGGCCGCGAGCGCGCGTTCGACATCAACTTCCTGATCTCGTCCGTGGCGCTGACCGGCGTGGGCCTGGCCCTGGTCTACGACGGCCTGCATACCCTGCTCACCGCCACCCGCCCGGTGGTGGGCACGATGGTGTTTGGCGGCCACGTGGTGTGGCAGGGCTGGATCATGATGGGCGCCATGGTGGTCTCGGTGGTGCCGCCGGTGATCCTGGGCCGCAAGAAGATGGAGCTGGCCGAACAGCTGAGCCTCAAGCCGCTGCACACCGATGCCGACGTGGGCAAGGCCGACTGGATGACCGGCCTGGCCGGCATCGCCGGCGTGGCCGGGATCGGCATGGGCTGGTGGTGGGCCGACGCGGCCGCGGCGCTGTTCATCGCCGGCAGCGTGCTGCACGACGGTGCCAGCAACCTGCGGGCCGCGGTGCGCGACCTGCACGACGCCCGCCCGCAGAAGCTCGACCGCAGCGATCCCGATCCCCTGCCCGGCCAGCTGGCCCGTGCCGTCGCCGACCTGCCCTGGGTGCATGGCTGCGCCGTGCGCCTGCACGAGGAAGGCTTCCACCTCTCCGGCATCGTGTTGCTCGACAGCCCTGGCCTGGACGCCGAGCAGGTGGAGGAAGTACGCGCGGTGGCGCGCCGCCTGCACTGGCGTCTGGACCAGATCGACGTGTCGGTGGTGGCGCGGCCGCATCCGTAGCGCAACGCGCCGCGGCCTTCCGGCACCACCGCATGCGGGCCCTTCCAGCGGCCCTCGGGGCCAGTGCCGGGATCGCCCGTCCACCGGGCGCACATCGTGCGCGGAGCACGCCCACGACCGCCACCGGATGGCGTGCTGCCATGCCAGCTGCATGTTGCCCCCGAAAGCGCCAAGGTAACCCCATGGACGCCACGCTCGCCGCCGCCGCAAGCGATCTGGCCGCCGGCGACGCACTGGGCGCGCTGAAGCGGGTCGCGCTGCGCGAGGATCCGCTGGCGCTGGCCCTGCGCGGCACGGCGATGGCCCGCCTGGGCGAGCTTCAACGCGCGCGCGCACTGCTGCGCCGGGCCGCGCGCGGCTTCGGCATCCGGCAGCCGCTGGCGCATGCGCGCTGCGTGCTGGCCGAGGCCGAGATCACCCTGGCGCTGCGCGAGCTGGACCTTCCGCAACAGCCACTGGCCCGCGCCACCGCCGTCCTCGATGCCCATGGCGACCACGCCAACGCCGCGCACGCACGCCTGCTGGGCATGCGTCGCCTGCTGCTGCTCGGGCGCCTGGCCGAAGCCCGCAAGGCGCTGTCCACGCTCGAGGGCACCATGCTGCCGCCGGCGCTGGCCGCGGTCGCCAGCCTGGCCGCCGCCGAGCTGTCCCTGCGCGCGGTGCGCACCGCCCCGGCACGCGAAGCGCTCGCACGGGCGCGTGCCGCGGCCGCGCGCGCCGGCATCCCCGCGCTGCTGGCGGAAGTGGCGAACGCCGAGGCGCAGCTGCGGCAGCCGGTTGCGCGCCTGCACGTGCCCGGCGCGCCGCGCCTGCTGGCGCTGCACGAGGTGGAAGCGCTGTTCGCCTCCGATGCACTGGTGGTGGACGGCTGCCGGCGGCGGGTGCGGCTGGGCGATGCCTGGCTGCCCCTTGCCGGGCGCCCGGTGCTGTTCGCGCTGGCGCAGTCACTGGCCGCGGCCTGGCCAGAGCCGGCACCCCGCGAGGCGCTTATCGCCGCGGCCTTCCGCGTGCGCCGCTTCGACGAGACCCATCGCGCGCGGCTGCGGGTGGAGATCGGGCGCCTGCGCGCCCTGGTCGCCCCCTGGGCCGGGATCGAAGCACGTGGCGCTGGCTTCGCGCTGCAGGCCCGCGCCGCGGCACGCGTGGTCCTGCTCGAACCGCCGCTGGAAGCCGCCCATGCCGCCGTGCGTGCCCTGCTGGCCGACGGCCAGGCCTGGTCCAGCGGTGCACTTGCGCTGGCCCTGGGCACCAGCCCGCGCAGCGTGCAGCGCGCCCTGGCGGCACTGGCCGAAGCCGGGCACGCACGGGCATTGGGGCGCGGCCGCGCGCGGCGCTGGCTGGCGCCGCCGCTGGCGGGATTCGCGACGACATTGTTACTCCCGGCCGTGGCGCCGCCTGCGTAGCTTCAGGACCACGGCGCCACACCCGGCGCGCAACTGCGAGGCAGAGCATGGACATCCGCCCCTCCCCCCGGTCGATCGAGTACCAGGCCGAAGTGGTCCGCGAATACGGGCCGTTCGAGGATGCCGAAGGCGTGCACGGCGTGAGCTTCGACGGCAGCAGGGTATGGGCCGCCCTGGGCCCGCGCCTGGTCGCGTTCGATCCGGACAGCGGCCAGACCGAGCGGGTGATCGAGCGCGCCTGCGACGCCGGCACCGCGTTCGACGGCACCCACCTCTACCAGCTGGTGGAAACCCGCATCGAGAAGATCGACCCCGATACCGGCGCGGTGCTGCACACCATCCCCGCGCCTGGCCGTACCGGCGAATGCAACTCCGGCATGGCCTGGGCCGACGGCCACCTGTGGGTGGGCGAATACCAGGGCCGCCGCTTCCACCAGGTCGATCCGCAGACCGGCAAGGTGTTGCGCAGCCTCGAATCTGACCGCTACGTCACCGGCGTCAGCTGGGCAGGCGATGCCCTGTGGCACGGCACATGGGAGAACGAGGAGAGCGAGCTGCGCCGCATCGACCCGGGCAATGGCGCCGTGCTCGAACGCCTGCGCCTGCCGGCCGGCATCTTCGTCAGCGGCCTCGAGGCCGGCGACGACGACCTGCTTCTACTGCGGCGGCGGCCCGTCAAGGAAGGTACGGGCGGTGCGGCGGGCCAAGCGTGCCTAGCTGACGAGGAAGCCGGCTCACCACATCAGGTCGTCGGGCACCTTGAACTGCGCGTAGTACGCCGCGTCCTCGTCGTCCGGGTCGACCGCCTCGGGCGCGGCCTGGCCATGGTCGACCACGATCATCGACTCGTCGCGCTCGCGCACCTGGTCGGCCGCCGCCCGCGGCAGCAGCTCGAAGCCCTCGCCGGCATCGACGATCACCAGCGCACCGGAGGCCAGCTTGCGGCGCTGGTCCTCGTCCACCAGCAGGGTGCGGATCACCCCGCCGGCGGTGAAGCGGTACTCCAGCTCGCCGCTGCGCTGCACCCGCCGGTCGCGCACGATCTGCCTGGCCTGGGCCTGCAGCTCGCGCCGCCGCGCCTGCTCCCGGCGTTCGGCCTCCAGCGCCCGGTCGCGCTCGGCCTTCTCCGCCCGCGCCCGCTGCGCCTCCAGCTCGATCTCGCTGGGCCCGGCCGCCCCGCCCTTAGCATTGCGCGCCTTGGCCTGCTCGCGCGCCACCAGCGCCACCTTGGACTCCTTGACCAGCCCGGCCTTGAGCAGCTGTTCCTGGAGGGGGTTGATGGCCTTGGCCATGGCGGCACCGCGTGTTCTGAAAGGCGGCTCAGGATACCCGCCCCGAAGCCGCGCTGCCGCAGGCAGCAAGGATCAGTTGTCGTTCAAGCCGTACGGCGCGCGGGTATGCAAACGCTGCTTCCAGTGGCCCTCGATCTCGATCACCTCGGCCGCGGGCATATCCGGTCCGACGCGCTGCAGGATCGAGAACTCCAGGTCCTCCTTGCGGCAGCCCCGCAGGAGCTTGTTGCCGCCGTGCCCGTCCTTTGCGTTTTCCTGCCAGCGTGTGCTCCAAAGCTGCCGCCCAACCAGCCCGCCTCGTAAAGCCCAGGCCTCGTGTGCAAGGGGAAAGTGTTGGGACCAGCCCCGACCAGGTCCGCTTTCGGCCTGCCGCCGAGCCCCCACTTCTGGTCGTCCACGTCTCCCCCGGTAGCCGTCTCTGCGCCAGCCCCCCTCCAGGCGGCCCCTGCCCCTCCCCCGGGAGCTCCCCGGACGCCTGGTTCAGATCACCTCACCCCAGGCACATACTCCGGCCCAGTCCACTTCCGCGGGGCTCCTAGCAGGGAGATCGAGGACTGCAGGCTAACCTGCGGCGGTTTGCCGGGAAGTGGATCTGGGGGCGTCCACTCGCCAAAGGATCTGGCCGCCTCTCCATCGATCGAGGCAGCGAGGGTGCTGGAGCCCCTCCAGTGGCTGAGCGAGGAGCAGAGCCGCCGGCTGGACGAGGCGGGCAAGGTAGCGCAAGGGAGCAGACCGAACTTCCGAGGTGCGCCGTGGTTTCGCCTGGCAGCAGCCAGTTAATCGCCGCACACGTTTACGGGCCTGGGGCGTGCCAATCGTGGATTGCCTACGACATAGGCAACCGGGCACCAACCGAGTGGTGCTAGGACGTTGTCCGTGCAGCTGGCATCGCTCCTCAAGCTCACAGCTTGCGCCGAATGTTCTCAGACCTGCCTGCCCGAGGCGCAACCTCCCTTGCTTGCCCCTCCCCGGACAGTGAGCGGGCCCACCAGAAAGCCTCCTAGAATGTCCCCCCGGTGAGGGTCTCGCACAGCCCCCGACTTCAGGCATCCCGAACGAATCCCCGAACGTGACAGACACCCTTAGCCCATCGGAACGAAGCGAACGGATGTCGCGCATCAGGAGCAAGGACACCAAGCCAGAACTGCTGGTCCGATCGTTCCTGCATGCGTCCGGACTTCGGTACCGGCTCCATGCAAGGGACCTACCTGGACGACCGGACCTCGTTCTGCCAAAGTATGGGGTAGTGGTTTTCGTGGAAGGATGCTTCTGGCATGGCCATCGTTGCCAGAATGGTCGAATCCCCGGCACCAACAGCGGCTTCTGGGCCACGAAGATTGAAGCTAATCGATTGCGGGACAAGCGCAACCACCAGGCATTGAGGAGGGCCGGGTGGCGGGTGTATCGGGTCTGGGAGTGCGAGCTCGCACGACCAGCCAAGCGGGAGCGGATTTTGTCCCGACTCGTGGACCGAATCCGCGTTGGGGAATGAGAGCGGGCCATCCCGATTGGGATTGGCCTACAGGTCCAGTGGAGTAATGTTTGGGCAAGAAGGATCTTAAGTTCGTCGATCTTTTCGCCGGATGCGGCGGTCTCTCCCTTGGTCTTGAACAAGCAGGCTTCGTGCCGGTGTTCGTGAACGAACTGAACGACGACGCGCGCGGAACCTACATCCTGAACAGGGTCGACCGGCATGAATGGCTCGCCGAGCCGGGCTTCCACTCGTCCGACGTAAAGGGCATGGTGCTCGACAAGAAGTACCTTCCCGCCCTGGGGAAACGCCTAAGAGACACCTTTGGCATCGAACACGGGGAACTGGACCTAGTAGTTGGCGGCCCCCCATGCCAGGGCTTCTCCGGCATCGGCCATAGGCGCTCCTATTCGGTGGAGAGGGAGCAACTATCGTCCAACCACCTCTACCAAGACATGGCGGCCATCATCCACCGCCTCCGGCCACGTGCCTTCCTCTTCGAAAACGTCCGTGGGCTCCTGAATAGCCGTTGGACCTCCACCGGCGTCAAGGGTGAGATTTGGCGCGACGTACTTGGGACCTACCGGGCCATCCCAGGATACACGGTTGCTGCCCAGCTTGTATTCGCGAAGGATTACGGCGTCCCCCAAAACCGGCCGCGGATCCTCCTCGTGGGGATACGCAACGACGTGGGGAACGGGCTCTTGAGGGAGGGGGCCGACGAGGAGGCTGTGGCGCGTGGCTACCTTCCCCATCCCTCGCCGGGATTGGCTCCAGACTTGATAGACGTGCTAGGCGACTTAGTGGACCCCGACCATGTGAACGGCGGGGTGACGGCCTCGTATCCCCTGCCGGCATGGACCCCGATCCAGAAGTACTTCCGCATGCCATCCACTGGAGGCAGGCCGCTCGGGGAGGGCGCGCCAGTCACCGAGCACCAGTACAGCAAGCACAGCCCCGCGGTCATTGCCAAGTTCGAGGCGATGCACAGGACGGGCGGGATCGTGCCGGAGAGATTCAAGACCAGAAAGTTCGCCCAGCGGCTCCTCCCACCCCGATGGGGCCCTGCAGGCCCCACCATCACGGCCACCTCGCTGCCCGACGACTACGTCCATTTCGAGCAACCCAGGACACTCACCGTACGCGAATGGGCCCGCTTGCAGATGTTCCCAGACTGGTACCAGTTCGCAGGCAAGCGCACGACCGGCGGGATCAAGCGTGCCGGCAATCCCCGCCAGGGCATTTTCGAACGCGAAGCCCCGAAGTACACGCAGATAGGCAACGCTGTCCCCGTTGGGTTGGCACGCGCCGTCGGAGCCCACCTCTCCAGGATCCTCAAGCGGTGACACACTCAGGGGGCCAGGCGCCCCCCGAGCAGATCGCCCCTGAGGCCAGGCATGTGCCGCCACCATGCAACCACGGATGGACGGCCGAAGGCACAGATCCCCACGCCCTTACTCATCCCTCGTAGTAGCCGGCGGCCATGCCTTCCTGTGTCAGGATCGCCAACCGCGTCTTGGCACGGGTACATGCAACATAGAGGTCCTCGCGCGTAAACGCTGGATTCCCATGATCGGGATGGTCCGCATCCACCAGAATGACGCAGTCCGCCTCTATGCCCTTGAAGGACTTAATCGTGGAAAAGTAGGCGGTGCCGGAGGCATGGAGACCGTTCAAATCAGTCGTTAGCGATATCCCATGGCCACGGGGGACGTCTGCCATGGCCGATTTCGCCAAGACGTAGGGGCTAAGGATCGCCACGGTGTTGGCTCCTCCCACCCCCCATTCCCTGGCCAGCTGGAAGGCCCGATTCGCCATCTGCGTGCGTTTCATGGACTCCACCAACACGGGCACCCCTCGCGGCATTCCCGGCATGGAGTCTATGGCTGTCCCCAGCAGCCGATTCGTCTTGTCGTTGATGCAGGTGGTGTTCCTGCAGTTGTGGGCGAGCCTGAACAGAACATCCGTCATCAACGCCTCGTCCAATCTCTTCCCGTACAAGTCCTGGCGCTGGTCGATGAAAACCGACCAGCTCCCGCCCTGCTTCACGAAAGCATTCAATGCGATGACCTGCGAGTCGCTGAGATCCTGGGCCTCGTCGACGATCACGGCATCGAATTTATCTCCTTCCGCCCAGCCTGAAACCACGTCGAACACCGCGTTGGGCAGCTCCCGCCTGTGGAAAACATCGTCATCGCCTTTTCTTGCCAACCACGGACAGGTCCTTCCGAACAAGCTGTCCACGCTATGGATTTTCGAGGCAAGCCCGGGGCTCTTTAGCCGCAAGACCTCGGCTAGCCGCTTGTTGTAGCACGCGTACAAAGCCCTTCGGCCAGCCTGTAGCTCCGCCTCCATCCGCTGGAGGGCCAGCAGGGTCTTGCCCGACCCAGCCGGTCCGGCCACCGCGACCGACGGGAACCCGAATAGCCCGCGCAATGCCGCGAACTGCTGTCCGGTGAGCACCTCGATTGCATCCTTGTCTGAACCAACCTCCTCCTCGCCGTCCGCTGGCAGCACCCGGAAATCGGAGCTCGTCAGGATCGTCTCCACCTTCTCCGCGACTGCTTCGGAAAACCTAGCACCCAATTCCGCGGAGCCGCGCGCCAGCAGCGCGTCCCTAACCCGGGCGAACAAATTGCGCATGTCCGAGCGGGTGGCCAGGGTCCTGTGGTCGAAGAGTGCAGGGACCGAACTCGCATGGCCATTGGGGTACACGACGAGCCATCCATGGAGGCCAGGGAACGCTGGGCCAATGCGCAAGGCATCGCATACGATCCTCTTCAACTCATGCGCGTTCGACATGGCCTGCTCCACCGGGGTACGGTCGAGGGCGGTCCATGCGCCGGATGGATCAAGCCGTTCCCAACCATCCCGCGTCACGCGGAACTCGCGCGAACCTTTCACCTCGACCACCAACATCCCCAGCGCAGGCGCAAGCACGACCACGTCGGCCTCGCCGTCGCACAAGCGCCCCCCGGACTGCCTCGCCCACCGGACACCAGGGACCACCACCCAGCCCGCCGGCAGCTGTTCCTTCAATGCCAGAACGACCTTTCTCTCGGCCGCGTTCTCCGGCAGCCTCCCGAATATCCTTGCCATCCGTTGCTCCTACACGCGCTTTGCGAGCACCACGAGCCCACACGCCTGTGCCCCCGCCACATCCTGCATGTCTTCATCTATGCCGATGCGCTTGAAGCGCTTGATGCTCCCCGCGACCTGGACTTGCACCCTGCATAGACCACCCGCCACGGCAGCCTCCGCAAGCCAAGCCGCGCTCTGGCCCATGACCTCGCTCAACGGCCGCTCCTCGATCCGTCTCCAATCCAGCCCCCGCCAACGGAACGTGGTTCCAACGTCCAATGCACGCACCGCTGGTGCATCCAGACCTTCCCCGTCGGAGTTACCCGGCACGCTGGATTCCGCGGCCACCGCCGGGAACTCGTCCCCAGCGAGGATACGGGAACGAACCCACGCCATACGCCGTGCCAGGTTGAACGTATCCACGAACCTCACCCGTCCGCATCCATGCTCCGCGGCCAGGGCATGGAGTGCCCCAACACGGTTCGCTGTGCCGACGGTGACGGACCACAATGGATGGACGATGCCGAACAGTTCGCCACTTTCGACCCATCCAGCCACTTCGCCAGAGCAAACGGCTCTCCCTCCCGGGAACGCCCTGCAGTATGCCGCCGCGAGGCGCATCGCCTCCTCCACGAAGGCGGCATCGCCCCCCGGCACATAAGCCGGGTCGTCGAGGCATCGCAGGAGGTCTAGGCCAAGCATGCAGTCCAGCAGTGGATGGATGTGCCGGTTCCTGAAACCCTTGAGCAGGCGATCCGGAGTCCGCCAATGTTGACCATTCTGGAACGCCACCCGCTCCTCCGACAGGAGCCGGCCGAAAATGCCGTATTCATCGAGACATTCCCGCAACACGCCCTGCCAGTTCCTATTGGCCCACCCCACTATGCCCGCTCCGTTCGCGTGGGCATCGGCCAGGTAAAGCTCACCCGCCCCACAACGACCGCTTTCGTCCGCAAGCCCATGCACCGAAGCGATCTCGATATCCATGGAGTCGACGTCAAGGCGCAACGCGATGATGCGCTGGAGGATGGTAGCCGCGGAGTACCAAGCCGCGCGGGTGCGCGCCCTGCGGTGCCGCGAATCCCAGCTGAAGAATTCCAGGCCACCACCGCAATATGCACGGACGGCCAACACATCAGTGGTCTTCGGCGAACACAACGCAACGGTGTACCTGGCTCCATCCGCCTTTTCGGAAGCGACAAGGACGACGTTGTCCCCATCGGCCTGTGACAGCGATGCCCCCCCGTTTTGCGACGGGACCCAATCCTCGCGGAATCTGAAGAGCTTCCGCCCATTGGTATTCAGCCGAACGACTCGCCCCGCGAATAAATGGAGCTCCACCCTTCCCATACTTCCGGATTGGATGGGCTTCGACGGGGCGGCGATGATGGTGCGGCCAACCTCCGCTTCCCACGCAAACGATGGATCGCGTGGATCGTGGTACCTGAGATCGGTCACATACGCATTGGGCACGAAAGCCGCAAACCGGAATGCACTTGCACCGCAGTTCGGACATGCCACGTCGTCCTCGGGCGCGAAGGCCTCCGATCTCCAGTCGCCCAACGGGGCCTCGCCCATCGACCCGCATGCCGTGCAATGGGTATAGGCGTACGCGGCTTGCACCGGGGGCTTCGTCACGACCCACTTTCCTTTCCCCCGGCGCATCGGAGCACCGATCAATCCGGCAGGGGTAAGCATCCGCTTGTCCCACGTGCGGCGGGAACCAGGCGCGAAATCGGCCAGTGCTTGGTCCGCCTGGCGGTCGAGGGTCCATCCCTCCTCCGCCGCCCTCGGAAAGTAGAAGTACAACTGCTTTACCGAGGTGGGCATCCCGAACATCGGCAGGATCCCTGCTTCGGCCAAGCGCCCCGCCAACGTCGCGCTCGTCAGTTCCCTGGCGCGGCAGGCGCCGGCAATCCTGTCCGGCAGGCTGGCGGCTACCGCCTCTAGGGCTTCAGGCTCGATGGAAGTGCCCGCGGCGATGACTCTGGAGATGCACACCACCTCCTGACGATTCTTGGATATCCAGCCTGCAACGTCCGCCTGCAGGGCATCGGGATGTGTTGGCACAAGGCCCATCTCGCCGTGGGTATCGGGTGTCCCCTGCGTTTCCTCCCAAGTCGTACGCCGCTTGAAGAACCTCCGCAGCAGCTCCTTGGCCATGACCCGGTCCGCGAGAACCTGCTGCCCGGCCCCCATGGCGAGCGTTGGCTGCGGAGGGATCCCGCCCGTCATCTCCCCCGGATGGTCGAAGTGCAAGCGGTCATGGGTTTGGCCGCGCGAATACGTCAGGACCACGGAGAAGGGCTGCCCCGCACGGCCGGCACGGCCCGATCTCTGCTGGTAATTGAATCTCTCCGGCGGCATGTTCGCTTGGAAGACAGCCTGCAACGACCCTATATCGACGCCGACCTCCATGGTGGTGGTGACCGAAAGGAAGTCGATCTCGTCGACCCGCCTGATCGCCTCCCTTTGCCCGATGTCTGAAAGCATCTCACCCTTCAGGAATATTCCCCTGAAGTGCCTTTGCCTCTGCGCTTGGTCTTGGCTCTGTCCCGTAAGCTCCTCCGCATGCAGGCGGTATTTGCGGGGGGCATCGCCTTCCTCTCCGTAGTAGTGCCCTTCCCGGAGTTCGCGGGAAGTCGGGCCATTGGGTTCCGCGGTCAGGGGCCCCATGCAGCGGGTGCACACGCCACCGCTTTTATGCCAATGGATCTGGCCACACCCGTCGCAGGACCAACAGCGGGCTTCTGGCTGGACGACGAATGCTGACGCGCCACCCAGACGCACGACGCCCCAGGGGTGCCCCGCGCGCATGAACGCATCGCGTACGTGGTTCCGCAACTCCTCGAAGGACATTGCATTGCGTTTCGCGACCTCTTCGAGATACCCCCTGACCCGCTTCTTCGCAACCCCTCTTGCGCCCGGCTTCGGATCATCGTCCGCCCACGGGTCCGCACTCCCGTTCCATGGGTACGGGTCGATCTGATTCTGCTCAGTCAGTATCCGGAGGACTCCGTCGCAGGCTTCCCTAAGTGCATTCCGATCGTCGCCCCCTGTTCCGAAATGTCCTGGCCCAAGGCCCAGATGACCGAGCCCGCGCGCCTCAAGGTCGTAAAGCAACCGCCCTGACAGTGCCCGCCAGGCCTTTTGCCGCAGCCGTGCGTTCAGCAGTGCGGCGTCGTCAATCTGCTCCTGATTCCGCCCAAGCGACGGTACCGTTCCCCCCCAGCCCTCCAGTACCCTGGTCCAATCGCGGGGAGCCTCTTTGTCACCCAAGAGCTTGTCTTGATAGCCCGGACCTGCCGGATTGGTCCCTAGGGAAACGAATCCTGCCCAGATGGGCGGTAACACGCCATCTGGATCGGGCCTTCCGAATAGCCGGTCAAGCTTCACCCAACCAGGTTTCGCGGCCCGGATCCGTGCAAGTTTGGCCAAGAACTCCTCCGAGGGGCCATGCCGCATTTGCCGCCTTGCCTCACCAAGGAAGACGTTCAGTTCATTCCGCTCGCCATCATCCTCAACTTCATCGATGAGGAGCACTGCCCCTTCCACGTCCCCTGCATCCAGGAGTTCCCAGATCCTTGCCTTGTTGAGTTCGCCTCGGGGTATCGACCGCTCCAGCAGCTCCCGCTGGAGCATGGACCGCAAAAGATGTGCCCAGTGCTCGCTCTCCACATCCATGGCCAAGCGAGCTGCCGCCTCGCGGCTATCGGAGAAAGCGACCAACTTCTTCCCAGACTCGGGCAACCGCGCAATTAGCTCCGTCGCCAGCAAGTGGGACACCTTGGCCAAGCCAGTGGCGAATGCTCGGATCGGCGAAGGACGCCCCCCCTTGCGCTCGCTGTAATCAATGCCGCAGTTCGGGCATCGCTGCGGCATCGCCAAGATCCCGGATCCGTCTCCGTTCACATGGAACCAGCTGCAGCGGATCCCATCCTTTTCGTCCTCCATCCCGGCCGAAGGATAGACGCTCACTACCCCGGTACCGGGATGGATCCTCGCGGGCATCCATTCAGCCTCCTGCGCCACGACGGGGCGGCCACGCTGTCCTATTTCAGCACGCTTCTCGATCGAACCTTGGTTCCACCGGCCATCAAGACCGGCACCCTCTCGCCCCATCCACACGACGCCTCGCGCGTCGTATGTTTGCTGGTCCGTCCGCGCATCCCGCCCTTGTCCGTCCACGCCGTCTAGGTCGTATGGCAAGGCCGTGAGCTCGAACTTCGGGCAAGGCGACGCGCCACTACCCGGGACGCCGGGGATCGCGGCGCCCGCGTACTCGACCTGTACCCGCGTCTTCCTGCCCGACAAAAGCTGCGTCCCACAGCATTCGCAATAGAGCACCTCGAGCAGCGGTCCAGCATCGTCTCGGTCAGACGTCCCAAGCTGTGGCTCCGGGGACAGCCGACCGACCAGGCGCTTGGGGTCATCAGGCCGGCTGGGACGGATCGTCGCCCAAATTCCGTCGATGTTGCGCGCCATCCAGTGGAACCTGAACCGTGGCAACCGTTGGGGAGAATCACCGCTGTACTCGCGCAAGACTGCCGCCACCATCAGGAACAAACCCTCCAGCGCGGCTTTTCGATCCTCCCGCGGCAGACAGCCGAACCACACATCCCCGAGCCTTGTGAGGGGCCTCGCCACCAACCGCCCCTCTTCGGCGAAGGCGGCCATGAGGAACGATGGCCACGCATCCTTCCCGAGCATCCCATAGACCTCCAGCGCCCGTGCACGCGCGTCGTCGCCCACGCTGCACCGGGTTAACTGGGCGAGCGCCGCTGCCACCTCGGGTTGAAAAGAGGGATCGTCTCCGGGCAGGTGGAGCTTCTCCCCGGTGATGATCCTGAACGAATCTTTCGCTTTCCCTCCGAGGCCGAAAAACTGGCCCAAGAACCGGTAGGCCTCCTTGCCCTCGAGCGAGGCGCTGGAAGCCAGTATCCTTAGTTGCTTGCTATCAGGGGAGAGTCCAAGGCGATCGAGCAGCAAGCGCAACAGGTACGCAACTTCCGTTCCAGCGGACTCGCGGTATAGGTGCAATTCGTCCACCACGAGCTGGAAGACGTGACCTTCGCTCTCCCTGAGCCATTCGCGCGTCTTATCGAAAATGTCCTCGTCCGCGCTATCCCCGGCGAGGTCTGGGTGGCGATGTCGCATCAGCATGATCGAGAGCATGCTCACGTTCGTCACCAAGATGTCCGGTGGGTTGCGCTGCATCTCCCATCTATGGAACATCTCCGCGGCATCCATGGACATCCGCGGCATGAAGCGACTCGCTTCCAGAAGACGCTCGCGCTCTCCGTCTTCCCGGGCCGATCGGAGCTCGGCACGGATGGCCTCGTATTCCTTGATTGCCTTGGCGATAGCCTCCTCGCATTCCTTCTTCTTCCCGGCGCTGCCTCCGCCAACCGGGTGGCCCGCGACCGGCGTCTTGCCGTTGTAGCGGCCGAACCTGATTCGGTTCCCGCCCAAGGTCGCATCGAGCGCCGCATGTACGGCGTCCGAATCGAGTGCCTTGCGCAACCGAGACATCTGGTCTTCTACGAGGGCATTCATCGGATACAGGACCAATGCACGCACGGCTGCAGGCCGGGATTCACCCCGTGCGACGCACCTATCCAGCGCCCACTTGCCACTTGAGGGCCAATCGCACGCGCGCGGCGGCACGGCACTCCACTCCGCTGCTGCCTCCCTGATGATCCCCGCTAAGACAGGCAATAGGAACGACTCCGTCTTTCCCGAACCTGTACCGGTTACCACCACGCAATGCCGCCCCCCTTCCCCGGACCGCGCCAATGCCGTCCGCAACATCTCCTGCTGGTGGACGAACAGCGGGTACGGGCCGTCGAAGAGTCCGGCACCGACGATCTCCTTGAAGGGTCCCAGGCCCTTTCCGATTCCAGGGATGTCTCCTCCCTCGAGCTCCTGGAGCTTCTTGCCGTGTGCGTAAGAGGGGACCGGCTCTACATACGCGTCCTGGAAAAGGACGCCGTTGGTCTCCAGCAAGGCCCCCCGTTCATCCTCGAACGTCGGCGAGTTCGTCTTGAAGGCGCTCTTGACGTAGCGCCTCACGGCGGCTTGCAGCTTCTCGTATGCCTGGATTGGATTGTCCATCCGTTATCGCCTTACCACGTTTCCTTGAACCTTCCCCGGACGACCCTCAAGACGTCATCCGGAACCCCCTCGTATACCAACCACCTGCCCGTCGCCATCCCGGCGAAGGTCGATGCATCGACCCTTATCCCAGGGGCATGGCGGGAGCGCGCGAAGATCAGGTCCAGCCTTCCTCCGTCCTCCCGGCCTGCGTCCATCTGGCGTTCGTCCGGCGGACACCCCTTACAAAGCACGAGCGCCCTTTCGATGACGGCTGGGAACCGCAAACTGGCAGGCACCCACACATCCCAGCCCGACCTGCCCTTCGAGGCCGGCACGATTTCCCGCCATCCCTGGCTCGGGGCAGCGGCCGATCCCACCACCGCCAGCCATCTGGCCCAACGGAGGTCGTGCACCCTCGAGAAACCTTGCCTGTGCGCAAGTACGTAGCCCCTCGAACCAGGCACCTTCGGGTCCTCGTACTCGTACAAGAGTAATTGCTGCCCTTCCGGCCGTTGGAAGCCTCCACGCCAGTACTTGAAACGCCCCACCTCGGCGTCGAACACCCTGATGCCGGCTGCTTCGTCCCGCGGAGGCAGGGGGCTGGAGTTCGCCATCAGCCCAGAGCGTACATCCCGCATCCCCACCGACCATCTAGCCATACGTAGCGCCATGGGTGGGAGCACGGCAATGCCTGTCTGGGCAGCGCGCGTGCGCAGCTCGTCCGCCGTGAAGAACGCCTGCAACCTGAGCACCGGGAGATAAGCCGCATGCGTGGGATCGCCCTTGCTACGGCTGAACTGTACGAGCCTCTTGCATCCGAGGGATAGCGCGCCGAGGGTACGCCACTGGGCGAACGCAATCGTCCCGGCGAGGCCATACAGCCTCGAACGGCCGATCCTGATAGGCAATTCATACAAGGCTGGGGGCGCCGCATGGACGTAGCTCGGGGCGGCGCCCGACCTCTCGAGCTCCACGTGGCCACGAGCGCGCAAATCCTCCAACAGCCTCCAAGGCTCGACGGGGGCATTGCCGCCGGAGAGGAGCCGGCCCAGCAAGGCCTTCGCTCGTCCGTACGACATTCTCCTAGCCGTTGCTAGCGCATCCAGGAACCTGGCAGCGGGATTCGTCTCCCAACTGCCCGAGGCGGAATCATCATGCGCCAGGAGGTCGGCGTCCTCCGGAGCCTCGAGGAAAGTCCCGGCCTGGCACTCGGCATTCATGGAGTCGAACGGCGTCCCGAGGCCGTCACCGGAGACAGGGATGGGCCGTCCGTGTGGATCAACGCCGTAACCGGCGCTTCCCGCCTCAAGGGGGAGTGCTTCCGGATCCTTCACGCGTAAGGTGGTGCCTCCGGGAAGCTTCGGTCCGTGCTGCTCGAAGACCTCGATGGAGAAGACACCGCCTTGCTCCACGAAATCCGGCAATTCGAAGCTGGCCACGGGACGAGCCATCGGGACGCCCTCCACGGGGGGCGCTTGGGGTTCCCCGGGAAATGGCCGCAGGGGAACGCCGTTGCAGGATGGCACCGAACCGGTCGGCCCCGAAACGAGGACGCGCGGCAGATCGTAGTGGAGATAATGCCTCGATCCACCAATCGTGACGGATGTGCCTCCCACCAAGCGACATATGCGCCCAGTGCTGCGGACTTGTGGAAGGGAAAGTTGATCGTCCGTGAGGCTTTGCTCCTCGAGCCACACCATGCGCCAACCAGGAGGGAGGCCGCTGGTGTCCACCTCCTCGTACCGAGGGTTTGCACGTTCCAGATACTCTCCCAGCACGCTGGCTCCCTGCTCGTCCGCCAGCAGGAAGACGTTCCCATAGGGTGAAAGACCTGTCTCCCACAGCTCGAAGAGGGAGCCCCCCTCCCTACCGAGGACCCAAATCGGCCGGCGCGGCAGCCTCCAAGCCACGCCCTGGAGCTCCGACCGAAAGGGCAGACACGTCAGGATCTCCTTCGCCGGGCCGTTCACATGGGACAACACCACTTCGCCATCCTGCAGTCGCCGCGGACGCCACCCTTCGACATCCGCGTCCCCGTCGAGCTGCAAGGCTGGCCCGCCGGCAAAGCGCACCTGCAAACGCCACGGCAGCGCCCCCTCTACGTACAGACCGAGCGCGGCCTCCCTTGCCGGCCCATCCCCACCCTCGTCATGGCATGACCTGCGAGGCCCGCCGTCACCCGTCGGACGGCCATCCCACGTTTCGTGGATTGCCACGAGGATGGCTTCCAGCTCGCCAGAATACGCCGCCTCGCGTGCCGCTTGCGCCAGCGCCCTGGACACGCGGTGGTCCCCGACCCGCAACGCAGCGAGCATCCTGGCGCGCTGCGCCTGCGACAGCGGCGTGCCTGCTTCAATTCCAAGGGATCGGAAGAGCGCATGGATCGCGGGGATGTCGCCCGACGTCAATATCACCTGGGACTTTGGCAACCCGACGTGCACGAAGCCACCGAGCCTACGGACGTTGAATGTACCGAACGCCCCTTCCGTCGCCCTTGTCCATGCTTGGAGGTCCTCCCACGCTTGGACGATCCGCCCCATGTTCTGGGCGGACCAATTAGCCGGCAGCGCGAGGTCTGCACGAAGGCGTGCATAGTACCCATCCCCACCCGAGGCGGCCGCGGCGCGCGCCAGGGCGGCGAGGTACGGCAGGTAGGTTGGCGCGGACCTTTCAACCTGTCCACGCGGGTGGTAACCCGGATCGAGCTGGCGCGGGTCGACGTACGACGGGCCCCGGCGCGCCGTCCGGGTACGCTGCTCGACCAACAGCCTCACCCGGTCCTCGAACTTAGCCGGCAACGGCCATGATGGCCCCTCCCGGACTGCTTTCAGAAAGCCTGCATCCCCGCCGAGGTCCACGCCGATGCGATCGAGCTCCTCCGGGGTGGCGCCGAGGAAGACCTCCCCCCCGGATGAACCCGCTGGAAAGAAGTTCTGCAACAGTCTGAGGTTCCATGCTTCGAACTGGTTCAACGTCTGGGATCCCCGGAAGTAGTACCCGTACGGGCGGCCCATGCCTGCAACTGCCTAGGGGCACGCCAACCGCCGTACCGGCGCACACAGTGCCAGAATCTTCATCGGCATCGTCTATCTCCAATTTAGACTGGACATCACGCCACCGCACGTCGCAGTACCAGCAGGCACGCTCGGAAGACGACGAAGCGCAGCCACATCGCAGGAAACAACAACGCCAAGCGTGCCAGGCCGCCGTGACACGATCTACGCTCGCCCTTCCCCGGGATCACGATATAGGCTATGAGGCAAACCTCGTCGAGGCCAAGAGCGACCTACGGCACCTGCCCACGTCATCCGCCGCATCGCGGGCACACCGGCCGCCTCGATCCCCAATGGGTGCTCCCCCTGCCGCACCCGAGCATTCCGCCCGGCGCCGCTGGTGAGCCGGAAATGCAGGGACCCCCGCCTCCCGTCTGGTAGACAGCAGCGCCGCGGCCGAGGTAGTCACCGTGAGTGGAGAGCCATCTTCGTCGTGCTCGCCGGGCAGGAGGTAGGGCGCACGTTGGCGGAGCCCAGCTAGTCAGCCGTGCACGGTGCCGCAGGAGGCATCGGTGCCACCCGTCCGCCTTAGGCGGCCAGCTCCCTCCTGCTACAGCGACTGCCGGCGGGCCGAGGGACCGGCCCGACACAGGTACACGAGATTGCGCGTGCGTCTGCAGCAGGGTTCGCATCGATGCAAAAGACGCTGGGTGCCGGCTTTTTTTGCATGACGACGGGGTATCTCCTTGCGGCGTCAAGCGTGGGACGGCTGCTGGCCACATGCCTCAGTCGGCCATCGCGGCCACTGCCGCCAGCAGGCGGACCAGCGCCATCTGGCCGTGCACGCCAGCCTTGTCGTAGACCAGCTTGAGGCGGGTCTGCGCGGTACCGGTGGTGATGCGGCATTCGACCGCGGCGGGGGCGAGGTCGCCATGCCGCAGCAGGGCGACGGCCAGGGCGGCCTCGGAGGGCGTGAGGCCGAAGAGATGGCGCAGGATGGCGGCAAGTCCTTCCGCCGCCGGTGCGCCGACCGGCTGCAGGAACACCACGGCTGCCGCGCCCAGGCCGCCGGGTGCGCCGATGGGATGGATGTCCGCCACCAGCACGCCCTGCCCGGCAGCGTTCTTCAGCAGGCGCTTGCCGGCGTGGCGCCGGGTGCTGCCGTCGCCCGCGGTTCCGGCGATGGCGTCGTGCAGCAGGTGGCGGAACGGTTGCGGGTCGTGGCAAGCTTCGGGGCGGCCGTGGACCAGACGCAGTGCGTCGCCCTGTGCGAGCAGGCGCTCGGCGGCGGGGTTGCGGCGGATGACGCAGCCACGGGCGTCGAGCATCAGCATCGCCAGCGGCGAGGCTTCGACCGCGCCTTCCAGGGTTTTCACCTGCCGCTCCAGCCAGCTCATGTGGCGGAGGATGGCGTAGGCATTGCCCCAGTGCGGGGCAACCTTACGCGCCAGGGCCAGGTCGGCCTCGGTGTAGCCCACGCCCCCGGGACGGCACAGGGTGGCGACCACTACGCCCTCGGCATCGGCCTGGGCACACAGGGCCAGGGATTGCTCGATGTCGCCGATGCGTAAGTACTCGTTGTAGTAACGGGTGCGGCGCAGTTCGCTGCGGGGGAGCACGGCGTCGCTATCCATGACCGTGCCCGGGCGCATCAGGTGCGTGCTGCGCTGCATCCATGGATTCTCGGCCGCGAACTCGCGCTCGTAGGCGGCCATGTAGGCCGGATCGGCCCCGACCAGCAGCTCCAGCCGGCCACGAGCGTTGCCCGCGTCGTGGGCCATGACCGCGCCGATATGGCTGCCGGTGGCGGCACACAGGGCGGCACTGAATTCCTCCAGCCGCCCTGGCTCCAGGACGGCTGCGTACAGCGGTTCCAGTACCGCTTCCAACACAGGCGGGCCGCCCATGACACCCCCGGGTTGTCAAGCCCTGGGCGGGAGTATCGAAGAAATAGTGACGATGGCAACACTTGCGCGGCACTTGCCCCGGGGAGTCGCCGTGGAACAGGGACTTTTGAGATTCTTCCGAGCCGGAAGCCTGCTGCTTCTGGCAGCGCTGGTCGCTCCGATCACAGGCTGCGGCACGATCGACGCACTGATGGTGAACTCGGAAAAAGCGCGAAGCCAGCCGGGCTACTGGTATGAACAACCAGCTCCCGTCCCAACCGGCGATAGCGAGGCCGAAGCAGACCATTTCATTAACAGGGCAAACGATTACTGCGCGGGCGTCGCGCGAGCAGGAGCGCGCCAGGAAGGGAAAACGCGCGCAATCAAGAACATCATGAGTGTGGTTGGCGTGGTCTCGGGCACCATCATTGCGCCGGTGCTGGTTGAAGGCAGCGCGATCCGGGCATGGTCCGGCGTGGCGGGCGCTTCGGCAGGCGCGATCTCCAGGATGTACGACAGCGCGACGGTTTCCCCGATGGGAATGACGGGTGAAAGGACCACGCTTGTTGGCGAGATCATCCGGATCAACAGGGAAATCCGCGACCTCGACCTCGCCAGGAAGGAGACCGGACGCGACATACCGCGCGAGAAGCGCAGGCTGGCCAACGAGCTCATCTACTTCTGCGCGCTCAACGATCATCGTCCGCGAAGGCCGGCCGAAGTCGCCGCTGCGTCAGCAGCGGCAGTCCAGCCAGCGGCGAACAGCGCCGGCGCAGGTGCCCCACGCGAGGTTTCGCAAGCGCCGGTGGCAGCCGGAGCGGATGCGCCCAATGGTGCAACCGTGTCCCCGCAATCGCAGGCCACAAGCCCACCCTAGGAACGCCAGAGCGTGTCCCCGACGATGTCCTGGCCACGCCAGACCTGTCTGCGCCTGCCCCGCCCACCTTGCGATGCACGGGGAAAAGCAGAGGCCGCCGGAGGCACGGGAAACGTCCCAGGCCAGCGCTAGCTGGACATGAACGGGCGCGATGCGCGGCACCCGCCGGCCAGCGCTAGGATGACCGCATCCGTCCCACCGAGGCAGCGAAGATGCATCGCAGGGAACTGATCGCGGCGCTGGCGGCGATGCCGCTGGCCATGGGGTTACCCGGGCCGGCGCGGGGTGCGCCGCGCGCCGTGGCGGGCCAGGTGATGACCGTCAACGGGCCGGTGGATGCGGCTGAGCTGGGGCTGACGCTGGCACACGAGCACCTGTACGCGGACCTGCGGCCGCACTCGGAGCAGGTGGCCGAGCCCATCGCGCCGGATGCGGAGGACGTGCTGCGGGTGGCGCTGCCCTACCTGCGCCGGATCCACCAGCAGGGCTGCCGCACGCTGGTGGACTGCACGGCCACGACGCTGGGCCGGAACCCGGGATTGTTGCGCCGGCTCTCGCAGGCCAGCGGGCTGCATATCGTCACGGTGACCGGCGCGTACCTGGCGGCGGGCGGGCGCTTCATCCCGCCCTATGTGCACGAGGAAAGCGAAGAGGCGCTGGCACGGCGCTGGATCGCCGAGTGGCAGGACGGGATCGACGGCACGGGCGTGCGCCCGGGGCTGGTGAAGCTCGGGATCGAGGGCGATCCGCTGACACCGCTGGAGCGCAAGGTACTGCTGGCGGCGGCACGCACGCAGCGGGCCACGGGACTGGCGATCGCGGTGCATACCGGGCCGTGGGCCGAGGTCGAACCGGGGCGCAATGCGCGTTGCGCGTTCGCGCAGCTGGACCTGCTGGAAGGCGCCGGGGTGCCGGCCTCGGCCTGGATCTGGGTGCATGCCCAGGGCGAGGTGCAGCACGAGCACCATGTGCGCGCGGCCCGGCGCGGGGCGTGGGTGTCGTTCGACGGGTTCCGGCCCGGGCAGGAAGCGCGGTACGTGGAGATGCTCGGGCGCATGCGCGACGAGGGCCTGCTCGGGCAGGTGCTCGTGTCGCAGGATGCGGGCTGGTACAACGCCGGGCAGGCGGATGGCGGGGAGTTCAATCCGTTCGACCCGCTGTTCACGGCGCTGGTGCCGGCGCTGCGCGAGGGTGGGTTCGACGAGGCGCAGGTGCGCACCTTGTTCGTGCACAACCCGGCGCGGGCGTTGGCGGTGCGGGGCGGGTAGCGGGGACAGGCCCCTCGCCTCGCTTTGCCGACGGAGGAAAAGCAAAGCCACTGGGTCCCGGCTTTCGCCGGGACGACGGTTGAGGAATGCGGGGCGGGTCCCGGACGCGGCCGTTACCTAACCGGGTTCCGGCGCCGTTCGATCGACTACGCCTTGGCCAGCTCGACCAGCAGCGCATGCCGCATGCGGCGCGCCTCGTCCGCATAGCGTGCGCGATCGGGCTTTGCGGCGATCAGCTCGGCCTCGGCGCGATCATCGCAGGCATACAGTTCCCGCTGCTGGAAGTTCTGGGCGAAGTGCGGCAACTGGACCACATGCCTTCCCCCCTCCCGCAGCGCCTCGATCACGGGCCGCCCTTCGAAGGACAGGGCATGCAAGGCCTCCCAGGCGGGGCCGCCGAAGACCACGATCCATTCGAGCGTGGCGTACCCGCGCAGCTCCCGTACCAGGCGCTCGGTGGCGCATTTCAGCGCGGCCGGGCTTGCGGCGATGTCCGGGGCGGCGAACCTGTAACCGTCGTCGACCATCAGGCAGCACTTCACGACCGAGGTGGTCAGGATCGCGGGGTTCTGGTTGAGGTCGCCTTCCAGGCTGATCCCCAATCGCGCGGCGAAGCCATGCGCCTGTAGAAGCTTCTTGATGGCCTGCTGGGCACCGCTGAAGGCCGCATGGCTTGCGGCGGTGGCCACGTCCGTGGTGGACAACGCGTCGGCAAACGCCTCGATCTGGCTGCCGGGAGTGATTCCCACCAGGGCCAGCCTGGGCGCCGCGGGTCGGTTGCCCAGCGGGCAGAAGCGCAGGCGGCGGGGCCCCTCGATGGCCATGGCCAGGGCATCGAGGTTGAAGGGGCCCGCTTCCAGGCGCCCGGTGCCCTGGCAGCAATGCTCCGCGAAGTCGATCGCCTCCCTTGCGTGGTACGTGGCGCCGCGGGCAGCGCCCTGCAACGCAACCGCAGCCTCGCCGGACGCCGGATGGATAGGCGCGGGCCCGTCTTGCCGCGGGGCATCGGTACGCGCCGCGGGACGATCCGGCGCGGGCAGGCCGGTGGCTGCCTCCCCTGCCTGCGCCACGGGCACTCCCAGCAGCAGGAGCAACTCTTCCAGCGCGGCCAGGTCGGGCACGTCAACTGCAATGCCGGTCGCGCTCTCCCCCGGCTTGCGCGGAAAGGCCGACATGTTCGAATTCTTGTAGCGGTAGTTCGGCCCCATGGCCGCGACGCGGGTGCGGGCGAAGCCCGGATGGGCGGCCGTCGCCGGGTGCAGGACCAAGGGCTGCTTGCCCACGGGCATCGCCCTTTCCCCCCGCTCGGCCCGGGACACCTTCAGGTAGACCCGCTGCCCACCCATGGCCGGATGGGAGTAACCGAGTGCGTGCGTTCTTTGCTCAACTTCCTCGAAGCCGTAACGCCTGAGTGACGCAGCGATCTGCAACGAGTCCAATCTGTCCCCCTGTGATGGATTCCAAGGCAAGCATTCTTGCGCGTGGCGCATTCTGGCGACCAGCGTTCTCACATCGTGAGATTGTTGAGTCCCTATGTGCGTCCACCAGGGGCGGCGGAAGGGGACATTCGCGCGGCGGCCCCGGCTGCGGGCGGAAGGCAAAGCCACTGGGTCCCGGCTCAAGACCGGGACGACGCGATGGACATGCGGCGCGGGGCCCTGGATGCGGCTTTTCGGCCCTGTCTGGGCTGCGAGAAAAGGAAAGCCCCGCTTGCGCGGGGCTTTCCGGAGGCTCCGGGTCCCTGGCAGGGATGCGCCTGCCAGGCATCCGCGTGACGGCGGTGGATCAGGCGAACGGATCCTGCAGGATCATGGTGTGTTCGCGGTCCGGGCCGGTGGAGACGATGCTGATCGGGCAGCCGGCCAGCTCCTCCAGGGCACGCAGGTAGGCGCGGGCGGCGGGCGGCAGGTCGTCCCAGTTGGTGATGCCGTGGGTGTTCTCGCTCCAGCCCGGGAACTCCAGGTAGACGGGGGTGATCTCCTCCCAGCCCTGGGCGTCCAGCGGGGCGTACTCGGTGCGCTTGCCGCGGTACTCGTAGGCGATGCACACCTTCAGCTTCTCCATGCCGTCGAGCACGTCGAGCTTGGTGATGCACAGGCCGGTGATGCCGTTGATGGCCACCGCGCGCTTGAGGGCGACGATGTCCATCCAGCCGCAGCGGCGCGGGCGGCCGGTGGAGGCGCCGTACTCGGCGCCGCGGTCGCGGATGCCCTGGCCGATCTCGTCGTCCAGCTCGGTCGGGAACGGGCCGCCGCCGACGCGGGTGGCGTAGGCCTTGGCGATGCCCAGCACGTAGTCGATGTCCTGCGCGCCCACGCCGGTGCCGGCCAGGGCACCGCCAATGGTGGTGTTGGAGCTGGTGACGTACGGGTAGGTGCCGTGGTCGATGTCCAGCAGCGCGCCCTGGGCGCCCTCGAACAGCACGCGCTTGCCCTGCTTGCGCAGGTCGTGGCAGATGCCGGCCACGTCGGACTTCATCGATTCGACGTACTCGCCGAACTCCAGCGCTTCCTTGTAGGTGGCCTCGAAGTCCACCGGCTCCACGCCCAGGTACTGGGTGAGGACGAAGTTGTGGTAGTCCAGCGCGCTCTTGAGCTTCTCGGCCAGCTGGTCGGGATAGTGCAGGTCGGCGATGCGGATGCCGCGGCGGGCGACCTTGTCCTCGTACGCCGGGCCGATGCCGCGGCCGGTGGTGCCGATGGCCTTGCCGCCGGCGGCCTTCTCGCGCGCCTGGTCCAGGGCGATGTGGTACGGCATGATCAGCGGCGCGGCCGGGCTGATCTTCAGGCGGCTGCGCACCTCCACGCCGGAGGCTTCCAGCTCCTCGATCTCCTTGCGCAGCGCGGCCGGGGAGATCACCACGCCGTTGCCGATCAGGCACAGCGCGTCGTCGCGCAGGATGCCGGACGGGATCAGGTGCAGGACGGTCTTCTTGCCGTTGATGACCAGGGTATGGCCGGCGTTGTGGCCGCCCTGGAAGCGCACGACGGCGCCGATCTCCTCGGTAAGCAGGTCGACGATCTTGCCCTTGCCCTCATCGCCCCACTGGGCACCGAGGACGACGACTGACTGGCCCATGGCCGCAACTCCTTTATCTGGCGGCCATCGGGGCCGCGGGATGGAACCGTGCCGGGGCACCGCCTGGCCGTTCCCCTGCGGGGACGGAACGCCATCGGGGCGTTGCGGACATGCGGCGGTCCAGACACGGAAAAAGCCGGTCGGAGGCATCCACTTGGGAAGCGTGCCCGACCGGCTTTTGCGGATTATCCGGGTTTTGCACCGGCGGGGCCACCGGGAAGGTGAACGGCGCCCTGCCCGCCCCGCCGGGCCTCACTCGGCGGTGAAGACCGGCTGGCCGTCGACCCAGGTGGCGCGGACCTGCAGCGCGTCCAGCTCGGCGCCGGGAATGGCCAGCGGATCGCGGTCCAGGACCACGAAGTCGGCGCGCAGGCCCGGGGCCAGGCGGCCGACCCTGGACTCGTCGTGGCCGGCGCGGGCGGCATCCACGGTGAAGCCGCGCAGGGCCTCCAGCGCGCCCAGGCGCTGGCCGGGCAGCCAGCCGCCGGGCGGCTGGCCGTCGCGGTCCTGGCGGGTGACCGCCGCCAGCAGGCCCAGGCGCGGGTCGACCTGTTCCACCGGGAAGTCCGAGCCCAGGGCCAGCGGCACGCCCAGGTCCAGGAAGCGGCGCCAGGCATAGGCGCCGGCCAGGCGTTTCTCGCCCAGGCGGGCGCCGGCCCAGCCCATGTCCGAGGTGGCGTGGGTGGGCTGCATCGAGGCCACCAGGCGCAGCGCGGCAAAGCGCGGGAAGTCCTCCGGCGCCACCACCTGGGCGTGTTCGACCCGCCAGCGGTGGTCGGCGCGGGCGCCCAGCCCGGCAAGGGCCTGCTGGTAGGTGTCCAGCACGATGCGGTTGCCGCGGTCGCCGATGGCGTGGGTGGCCACCTGCAGGCCGCAGTCGCGGGCGCGGATCACCGCCGCGCCGTAGGCGGCCGGGTCGGTGACCAGCAGGCCGCGGTTGCCGGGGGCATCGCTGTAGTCCTGCAGCAGGGCGGCGCCGCGGCTGCCGAGGGCGCCGTCGACGAACAGCTTCACGCCCTTCATCTGCAGGCGGCCGCCAGGGTGCTGGTAGGCGCCGTGTTCGCACAGGTCGGCCAGCGCCTCGCGGTCGCCGTCGGCATAGGCGCTGATGCGCAGCGGCAGGCGGCCCTCGTCGGCGAAGCGGCGCATCAGCGCCAGGTCGGCGCGCGACACGCCCATGTCATGCACGCCGGTCAGGCCGTTGGCCACGGCCAGGGCCAGGGCCTGCTCCAGGGCGCGGGCGCGCCAGGCCTCGTCCGGCGGCGGCATGGCGCGCTCGACCAGGCGCATGGCCCCGTCCACGAACACGCCGGTGGCACGGCCGTGCCCGCGCTCGATGCGGCCGCCCTCGGGCTGCCAGTCGCCGTCGAAGCGGCGCGCGCCTTCCAGCGCCTCGGCCGCGCGCATGGCGGCGGTGTTGGCCCAGGCGGCATGGCCGTCGATGCGCGACAGCCACACCGGGCGATCCGGGAAGGCGGCGTCGAGGTCGGCGGCGGTGGGGAAACGCGCGCCGGGCCACAGGTTCTGGTCCCAGCCCCAGCCGACGATCCAGGCGTCTTCCGGCGCAGTGGCGGCATGGGCCTGCAGGCGCTGCACCACTTCCCCCACGCTGCGCGCGCCGGACAGGTCGGCGCGCAGCAGGGCGTAGCCCAGCTCCATCAGATGGGCGTGGGCGTCGATCAGGCCGGGGATGACGGTGGCGTCGCCGGCATCGATATGCCGCGCCTGCGGATAGCGGTGGCGCAGCTCGGCAGCCTCGCCGGTGGCGAGGATGCGTCCGTCCTTGTCCCAGGCGATGGCGGTGGCCTGCGGATGGGCGGCGTCGAGGGTGTGGATGCGGCGCGCGGTTAGCACCGCTTCGGCGGTGGTGCCGGCATAGGACGGCGGCGCGGGTTGCGGTGCGGGAGACTGCGGGGAGGCCAGCGCCATGGCACTGGCGAAGGCGGCAAGCAGCAGCGGGAGGGCGCGGGTCACGCGTCGGTGCATGGCGTCGTCCTGCGGATGGGGATGCCGGGGACTATGCCGGGGGTGGGTGGCGGGGGCAAACGCGGCAATCCGGTGAGCTTGCTTCCGTCGCGACCGCCGCCGTGCGCCGGAACCGCGCCCCCGGCCCTTGTCCGAGGGGGAGTACGTGCGTGGCGGGGCCCCGGATGCGGCCTGTGGCCTCATCCGGCCTACGCAAGCGCCACGCTACGGTCGTTGCGACGGCAAGGCCCCGTCGCGCCGCCGGGGCGGATTCAGTCGACCAGCTCGGCTTCCAGGCTGATCGGCACCGCGGACAGGGCCTTGGAGACCGGGCAGTTCTGCTTGGCGTCGTCGGCGATGGCGCGGAACTGCTTTTCGTCGATGCCGGGAACCTTCGCTTTCAGCTTGAGCCGGATCTGCGACAGCGCCGGACCGCCTTCCAGCGACAGGTCGACCTCGGCGCGGGTGTCCAGCGCGGCCGGCGTGAACCCGGCTTCGCCCAGCTTGGCCGACAGGGCCATGGTGAAGCAGCCGGCGTGCGCGGCGGCGATCAGTTCCTCGGGATTGGTGCCCTTCTCCTCGCCGAAGCGGCTGTTGAAGCCGTAGCGGGTGCCGGCCAGCAGGCCGCTCTGCGGCGTGTCCAGGATGCCCTTGCCGCTCTTGAGGTCGCCTTCCCAGTGCGCGGTGGCGTGGCGCGAGATGCCCATGGCGTTGTTCCTTTCGATCCGTGGAGGGAACGCGCAGCGTAGCGGCCGGTCCGTTAGCGGGCCGTGCGCGGGCCGGCGTGCGTGCTTGTGCGACGCAACGTGCCCGCGCGCGCGCAAGGCGCGATGGTGTGGCTTCCGCCATGACCGCCCGCGGCACGAGCCCGGGCCGTCCTCCATGGATCGGCGCGTGCCGGACTGCCATGACGGCCTCCAATCCCCCCCAGGAGGACGGCACATGCCCTACACCACCCACGACATCCGCAACGTGGCCCTCGCAGGCCACCCTGGCGCCGGCAAAACAACCCTTTTCGAAGCCCTGCTGCATGCCGGCGGCGTCCTCGCTACGGCAGGCAGCGTCGAACGCGGCAACACCGTGTCCGACTCCGATCCACTGGAAAAGCAGCGCGGCCACTCGCTGGACATCGCCATCGCCAGCATCGACCTGGCCAACGGCGACGGCCGTGCCCACCTCAACTTCATCGACACGCCCGGCTATCCGGACTTCCGTGGTCCGGCGCTGTCGGCGCTCTCGGCGGTGGAGACCGCGCTGGTGGTGGTCGACGCGGACACCGGCGTGGAGCACGGCACCCTGCGGCTGATGGAGCGCGCGCGCGAGCGCGGCCTGTGCCGGGCGATCGTGGTCAACAAGATCGACCACGAGCACGCCGACTGCGGCCGGGTGCTGATGCAGCTGCGCGAGACCTTCGGCCCGGAAGTGCTGCCGCTGAACCTGCCGGCGGACTGGGGCCGGCGCGTGGTCGACTGCTTCGACGCCGGCGCCGGCGACTCCGACCTGGGGCCGGTATCCGAGTGGCACCAGCGCATCCTCGACCAGGTGGTGGAGGTCGACCCAGAGGCGATGGATCGCTACCTGGAGAACGGCGAGGCCGGGCTCACGCCGCAGGAGCTGCATGACGCCTTCGAGAAGTCGCTGCGCGAGGGCCACCTGGTCCCGGTGTGCTTCGTGTCCGCGCGCAGCGGCGTGGGCGTGCGCGAGCTGCTGCAGCTGGTGGCGCGGCTGTTCCCCGATCCCACCGAGGCCAACCCGCCGCCGCTGGTGGCCGGCGATGGCGGCGGCCAGCGCCCGGTGCCGGTGCACCCGGACGCCGACGGCCACGTGATCGCCGACGTCTTCAAGGTGGTCAACGACCCTTTCGTGGGCAAGCTGGGCGTGTTCCGCGTCTACCAGGGCACGGTCAGGCGCGACACCCAGCTGTTCGTGGACGACGGGCGCAAGCCGTTCCGCGTGGGCCACCTGTTCGCGCTGCGCGGGCGCGAGCACGTGGAGATCGAGCAGGCCATCGCCGGCGACATCGCCGCGGTGGGCAAGATCGAGGAAGTGCATTTCGACGCGGTGCTGCACGACAGCCACGACGAGGACGGCGTGCACCTGGCGCCGGTGTCCTTCCCCAAGCCGATGTTCGGGCTGGCGGTGCAGGCCACCAGCCGCGGCCAGGAGCAGAAGCTGTCGCAGGCGCTGCGCAAGCTGGCCGAGGAAGACCCGGCCTTCGTGGTCGAGCACAACGTCGAGGTCAACGAGACGGTGATCCGCGGCCTGTCGGAGCTGCACCTGCGGGTGATGCTGGAGCGGCTGAAGGAGCGCTTCGGCCTGGAGGTGGTCACGCGCCCCCCGCGCATCGCCTATCGCGAGACCATCTCGATCGCGGCCGAAGGGCATTGCCGGCACAAGAAGCAGACCGGCGGCGCCGGGCAGTTCGCGGAGGTCTTCCTGCGGGTGGAGCCGCTGGAGCGCGGCGCCGGCTTCCAGTTCGTGGACGAGGTCAAGGGCGGCGTGATCCCGGGGCAATTCATCCCGGCGGTGGAGAAAGGCGTGCGCATGGCGTTGCAGGGCGGCGCGATCAGCGGCCATCCGGTGCAGGACGTGCGCGTGGTGGTGTACGACGGCCGCCACCATCCGGTGGACAGCAAGGAGATCGCCTTCGTCACCGCCGGGCGCAAGGCCTTCCTCGATGCGGTGGCCAAGGCCAGGCCGCTGGTCCTGGAGCCGGTGGTGGCGCTGGAGGTGTCGGTGCCCGAGGCGCAGGTGGGCGACGTCACCGGCGCGCTGGCCACCCGCCGCGCGCGCATCGTCGGCACCGACAGCGGCGACGGCCTGCGCGCGGAGAGCATCGTCCGCGCCCAGGTGCCGCAGGCCGAGCTGGAGGGGTTTGCCGCCGAGCTGAAGTCGCTGACCGCCGGCAAGGGCCGCTATGCGCTGGACTTCAGCCACTACGAGCCGGTGCCGCCCAACGTGCAGCAGAAGCTGGTGGAGGGGTGGAAGCCGAAGCCGGAGGAGGATTGAGGGCCCGCATGCTTGCGTGGCCCGGACAAGGAAGGGGTGAACCGGGATGCGCTTCGCTTGCCCGGGCTACGCAAAGCCTTTGCAGGCCGGCGTGGGGAAGATCAGGCCGTGCGGCGTGCCACCGGAGCGCGGGAGACCAGCAGCACGCCTCCCAGCACCAGCACCGTGCCGGCCACCTGCCAGGCGCCCATCGGCTCGTCCAGCAGCAGCAGGCTCAGCACGATGGTCGAGACCGGGCCGAGCATGCCGATCTGCGAGGCATGGCCGGAGCCGACCCGGGAGATCCCCAGCATCACCAGCAGCACCGGCGCCACCGTGCACAGCGTGCCGTTGGCCAGCGACAGCCAGTACACCTCGGCCGGCAGGTCCAGCGCCGACAATGGCCGCAGCAGCAGGAACTGGCCGATGCACAGCAGGCAGGCCACCGAGCTGCACAGCGCGGTCAGCCGCACCGCGCCGACCTTGCCCACCAGTTCGCCGCTGCCGGCCAGGTACAGCGCATAGGTCAGCGCGCTACCGAACACCAGCACGCCACCCAGCACGATGCCCTCGCCGCCGGCCATCAGGTCGTGGCCGAAGGCCAGGCCCACGCCGGCGTAGCTCACCGCCAGCGCGATCCACTGCAGCCGCCCCGGGCGGCGGCCGAACGCCAGCCAGCCGATCAGCAGGACCAGGGTCGGGGTGAGGTACAGGATCAGCCGCTCCAGGGTGGCGGTGATGTAGGCCAGTCCGGCGAAGTCCAGGAAGCTGGCCAGGTAATAGCCCAGCGACCCCAGCACCAGGATCCTCAGGTAGTGGCCGCGGTGCAGCGTGGTCCGTGCGCTCCGGGTCGCCCATGCGCCCATCAGCAGGAAGAACGGGAACGCCACCAGCATGCGCAGCGCCAGCAGGGTGACCGCGTCGGCGCCATGGCGGTAGCCGAGCTTGACGATGATCGCCTTGCCCGAGAACAGGACGGCGCCCAGCGCGGCATACAGCAGGCCCCAGCGCTGCCGCGCGCGGGCCTTGCGTGCGTCGTCCCCGCCCGCGGTGGCGGCCGCGGGCCGGGCTGGCGCCGGTTCCTCCGCGCCCTCGCCGGCCGCAGCGGCCAGGGCCGGGCCGCGTCCGCTCATGCCAGCACCGCCTGCAGCAGCGCGCGCAGCACCTGTTGCAGCGCCTCGGCGCGTACAGGGTCGTAGGCGAAGCTGTCCTCGTCCATGTAGGTGCGCTGGGCCAGTTCCAGCTGCACCGCCTGCACGCCGGTCTCCGGAGCGGCGTAGTGGCGGGTGATGTAGCCGCCCTTGAAGCGGCCGTCGACCACGTGGCTGTACTGCGGATGTGCGGCCAGCACTTCTTCCAGGCGCTGGCGCAGGGCCGGGGAACAGCTGTGGCCTCCGGCGGTGCCGAGGTTGAGGTCCGGCAGCGCGCCTTCGAACAGGTACGGCAGGCGGCCGCGGATCGAATGCCCTTCCCACAGCACCACCCGGCCATGCTGGCCGCGGATGCGCTGCAGCTCGGCGTCGAGGTTGTCGTGGTACGGGCGCCAGTACGCCTCCAGCCGGCGGGCGATCTCGGCCTGGTCCGGCTCGGCGCCGGGCTGGTACACCGGTTCGCCGCTGAACTGCACCGTGGGGCACAGGCCGGTGGTGTTCTGGCCGGGATACAGCGAGGCGTCGTCCGGCGGGCGGTTGAGGTCGATCACGTAGCGCGAGTAGCGCGGGCGGATGATCGAGGCGCCCAGCTCGCGGGCAAAGGCGTACAGGCGCGAGACGTGCCAGTCGGTATCCGGCACGCGGCGGGCGCTGTCGGTCAGGCGCGCGGCGATGTCGGCGGGAAGTTCGCTGCCGTCGTGCGGCAGGCTGATCAGCAGCGGCGCGTCGCCCTGGTGCAGGTGGAAGATGTCGTCCATGCGCCGATTGTAGGCGCGTGCGCGCACCGTCAGAGCAGCACCAGCTCCTCGGCCGAGGTCGGGTGGATCGCCACCACCTGGTGCAGCCGGGCGCGGGTGACGCCCAGCTTCAGCGCCACCGCGAAGCCCTGCAGGATCTCGTCCACCGCCTCGCCCAGCAGGTGGATGCCCACCACCCGCTCCTCTTCGCCCACGCACACGAGCTTGAACAGGCTGCGCTGCGGCGAGTCGGCCAGCGCGGTCAGCATCGGCCGGAAGTTGCTGGCATGCACCCGCACCGCATCGCCGTAGCGCTCGCGCGCCTGTTCCTCGGTCAGGCCCACGGTGGCCAGCGGCGGATGCGAGAACACCACGGTGGGCACGTCGGCATAGTCCAGCTTCGCGTCGGCCTGGCCGCCGAACAGCCGCGCCATCAGCCGGCGCGCGGCGGCGATCGCCACCGGGGTCAGGGCCAGCCTGCCGGTGACGTCGCCCACGGCGTGCACGCCCTCCAGCGAGGTGTCCTGCCATTGGTCGACCACCACCTCGCCGTGCCCGCCCAGCTCCACCCCGGCTTCCTCCAGGCCGAGGCCGGCGGTATTGGGCCGGCGCCCGGTGGCGAACAGCACGCGGTCGAACACCTCCGCCACCACGCCCTGTTCCTGGCCCTTGTGCACCACGCGCACCCCGCCCCCGGTCGCGTGCAGCGCGCTGACCGGCGCCTCCAGGTGCAGGCGCACGCCGCGCGCCTGCATGTTGGCCTGCAGCGTGGCCACCACTTCCGCGTCCATGCCCGACAGCAGGCGCGGGCCGCGCGCGAACACCTCGACCCGGCTGCCCAGTGCCTGCAGCACCCCGGCCAGTTCCACCGCGATGTAGCCGCCGCCGACCAGGGCCACGTGCGCGGGGAGCTGCGACAGCTCGAAGAAATCGTGCGACACCCCGGCCAGTTCCGCGCCGGGGATGTCCGGGCGCAGCGGATGCGCGCCGGTGGCCAGCAGCACGCGCCCGGCACGCAGGCGCACGCCGGTGTCGGTGTCCACGGTGTGTGCGTCGCGCAGGCGGCCGCGGCAGGGCATCAACGCGATGCCGGCCGCGTCCAGGCGGCGGCGGTAGCTGGCGTGGATGCCGGCGATGTAGCGCTGGCGGTGGGCGATGAAGGCCGGCCAGTCCAGCGCCGGCGGCGACTGCGGCAGGTCGAAGCCGAGGTCGGCGGCCAGGGCCATGCGCTCGGCCAGCCCGGCCGCCAGCCACATCGCCTTCTTCGGCACGCACCCGGCATTGACGCAGGTGCCGCCCAGTTCGCCCGGCTCCAGTAGCGCCACCCGCGCCCCGTGCGCGGCGGCGGCGAACGCGCCGGCCAGCCCGCCGGAGCCTCCACCGATCACCACCAGGTCGAACCCGGCCTGCGGGCGGTGGACGGCGGTCTGGCTCATGGCTCCTCCTCTACTGGAAGCGTTCGACCCGGTAGGGCGCGGGATCGATCGCGGGCGTGCGGCCGGTGACCAGGTCGGCCACCAGCTGGCCGCTGGCCGCGCTCATGCTGATGCCCAGCATGCCGTGCCCGGCCGCGATCCAGACGTGAGGATGGCCGGGAGCGCGGCCCAGCGCCGGCAGGTCGTCGTACGTCATCGGCCGCCAGCCGTACCACTTCTCCAGCGCCGCCTGGGCCGGCGGCGGCTGGCGCAGGTACTCGCGCGCGGCGCGTTCCAGCGCGCCCAGGCGCACCGGATTGAGGCTGGTGTCCTGGCCGGAGAACTCCATCGTGCTGCCCAGGCGGAAGCCGTCCACCCAGGGGGTGACGAACACCTGGCGGTCCTTGAGCACCAGCGGGCGCCGTGGCGCGCCGGCCTGCGGACCGTAGGTGATCGAGTAGCCCTTGCCGGGCTGGATCGGCAGGCGCACGCCCAGCGGGCGCAGCAGCCGCGGGGTCCAGGCCGCCATCGCCACCACCACCTCGCGGCCGCGGCGGCGGCTGCCGTCCTCCAGCTCGACGCTGGCGCCGCTGGCATCGGGCAGCAGCGCGCGCACCGGCGCCTGCTCCTCGATCAACCCGCCGCGCTCGCGGATCGCGCGCGCCAGGCCGGCGGTGTAGCGGTCCGGGCGCAGGTGGGCGTCGTCGGGGAACCGGATCGCGCCGACCACGCCTTCGCGCAGCGATGGCTCCTGGCGCAGGTAGTCCGGCCCGTCGACCACTTCGGTGGCGATGCCCATATCCGCCAGCGGCCCGCATTCGGCCACGTAGGCCTCGAAGTTGCGCCGGTCGCGGAACACGTAGTCCAGGCCGGAGGCGGTGAACTGGCAATCCAGGCCGTAGCGCTCGATCCACTGCGCCAGGCGCGCGCGCGAGTCGCGCAGGATCGCGGCGCGGCCACGCGCGCTTTGCATCCAGTCGCGCTGGTTGCAGCGGCGGGCGAAGTGCAGCAGCCAGCGCCACAGCTCCGGGTCCAGGCGCGGCTTGAGGTACAGCGGGGCATCGGGGCTGAGCATCCAGCGCAGCGCGCGCCAGGGCACGCCGGGCGCGGCCAGCGGCGGCGCATGGCTGGGGGTGACGGTGCCGCAGTTGCCGTGCGAAGTGGCGCCGCCGACGCGGCCCGCCTCCAGGACCCGCACCCCGCGACCGGCCTCCAGCAGCGACAGCGCGGTGGCCAGGCCGATGGCTCCGCCACCGAGGATGAGGACGTCGTCGGGGTTGTTCACCCGCGCAAGTCTACGCCGGCGCGCCGCGCCTGCGGCGCGTCGTTGCCGCCGCAACCGCCGCTAGAACGGCTTGCCGATCTCCAGGAACAGCACCGCCTCGCCGCCCTCGCGGCGGCCGTAGCCGAACAGCATCGGCCCCATCGCCGAGTCGAAGCCCAGGTACAGGCTGCCGTTCCAGATGCCGTCGCCCAGGCGCATGTCGCCGCGGCGTTCCCAGGCGTTGCCGTACTCCAGCGTGGCCCCGGCCACCGCCGAGCGGCGGAAGAACGAGGCCAGCTGGTAGCTGTAGCCGGCCATCAGCACCGCATAGTGTTCGCCGGCCAGCTCGTTGTAGTGGAAGCCGGCCAGGCGCCCGCGTCCGCCCAGGCGGTGGCGCAGGTGCAGCGGCAGTTCGCCGGACAGAGTGGCGTGGTACGCCAGCGAACCCTGCACCGCGTGGCGGCCGAACGGCATCGCCGCCAGCACGTCCAGCCCGGCCTCCTGGAAGCGGGCGTCGCCGCCCAGCCAGCCGGCGCTGCGGCGGTAGGTCAGGCGCGACCAGTGGCCCTCGCGCGGGAAGTACAGGCTGTCCAGGCGGTCCACCGCCAGCTGCGCGTACCAGCTGCCGGCATCCACGTCCACGTCCGGCAGCGCCGGGTCGCCCACTTCCACCTGCGCCTCGCCGACGCTGCGCTCCACGCCCACCTCGGCGGCGCCGTAGCGGCCGAAGGTGCGGCCCAGGCTCAGCAGGGCGCTGGCGACCTTGGCCTCGTAGCTGGCCAGGCGGTTGCCGCGCTCGAACACCGGCACCGTGGTCCGGCGCGCGCCGGCGCGGCCGTACAGGTACCAGCGCGCCTGCGGGTCGAACGGGTGGTAGTACTCGCCCTGCAGTTCCGGGTCGCTGCCCACCCCGACCAGGGCGCGCGCCTCGGCGCCGTAGGCGGTGGCCGGCGAGCGCAGCACGGCCAGGCGCAGGCTGGTCTCGTTGGTGCCGCTGAAGTCGGTGACGGTGCGGAAGCCGGCCTGCAGGTAGTTCGGGCCCTGCGGCTTCTCCCGCGCGCGCACCACCACCCCGGTGAGGCCGTCGGCGTTGCGCTCGACCTCGTAGGTGACGCTGGCGAAGGTGCCCTCGTTGTACGCGCGCAGGGTCGCGCGCTCGAGGTGGTCGGCGTCCAGTGCCTGGCCGGTGGGGATGTCGAGGATCGCCGCCAGCACCTGGTCGTCGTAGCGGCTGCCGTTCTCCAGGCGCACGTAGTCGATCCGCGCCGGGGCCTCGGCCTCCGGCACTGCCGGCGGCGCGGCCTGCCAGCGCGGCAGCGCGGCCAGCTGCGCGGCCGCCGCCTCGGCGGCCTCGCGGCCGATGCGCAGGGCCTCGGCGGCCTTGGCGAAGTCGCCGGTGGCCACGTCCTCGCCCAGCCCGGGCACCACCAGCACGTCGCCCTCGCGCAGGCGCGAGGTCGAGTCGCGGGTATTGCCCACGGTCAGCATGCCGGTCAGCTGGGAGACCACCTGCAGCACGCTGGCATCGCTGTCCAGCTCCATCAGCGGGGTGCCCACGTCCACCGCCACCACCACGTCGGCACCCATGCGCCGCACGGTGTCGATCGGCACCTGCTCGGCGATGCCGCCGTCGATCAGCACACGGCCATCGATCCGCACCGGCTGGAAGATGCCCGGCAGCGACATCGAGGCGCGCATGGCCTGGGCCAGGCTGCCGGCGCCCAGTTCCACCGGCTGCCCGGTGTTGAGGTCGGTGGCCACCGCGCGGAACGGGATCGGCAGCCGGTTGAAGTCGCGCACCGCGGCCACGTGCAGGGTCTTGCGCTGGAACAGGGAGAGGATGCGCTCGCCCTGCAGCACCCCCGGCGCCAGCCGCACCCCGCGCGCGCCCACGCCCAGGCCCAAGGTGGCCAGGCCTTCGCGGTCGTCCTGCTTGCGCCGGTAGCTGCGCTCGCGGCGCGGGATGGAGTCGTCGAACAGCTGCTTCCAGTCCGCTTCAAGGACCAGCTGTTCCATCTCCTCCAGCGGCACCCCGGCCGCGTACAGGCCGCCGACCAGCGAGCCCATGCTGGTGCCAGCGATGCAGTCCACCGGCACGCCCAGTTCCTCCAGCTTGCGCAGCACGCCCAGGTGGGCCACGCCGCGCGCGCCGCCGCCGCCCAGGGCCAGGCCCACGCGCGGGCGGGAGGTGTCGCCATCGCGCTGCGGGCAGGAGGTGCCGGGCGCGGCGACCGGCGCCGCGGGGTCGGGCGTGCCGGCGGCGGCGGTGGCCGCCAGTGCCATGCATGCGGCCAGCAGCCAGCGTGCGGCCGCGCCGCGTTGGACGATCCTGCCCTTGCGCCGGCCCGCGGCCGCGACCTTGTCCATGACCCGCTCCTGGTGAGTGGCGCGAGGTTAGCGGCAGGCGCGTGCGCGCGGAAGCAATGCCGCCGCGTCCCGGCCCCGGGCCGGGACGACGGCGGAGGACGGGACGGTCGTCAGGCGTGGCCGGCCGCGGGCTGCGCGCGCAGGCGCATCGGCTGCGCGCGCAGGTAGGTGGCCGAGCGCCACAGCCACTCCATCGGTCCGAAGCGGAAGCGCGCCAGCCAGACGTGGCTGAGGAGCACCTGCAGCACGAACAGCACCAACGCGAACACCGCCTGCCAGGCGCGGGGCATCTGCCCGAAGTAGCCCAGGCCGTAGTTGTAGAACACCAGGGTGCAGACCACCGATTGCAGCAGGTAGTTGGTCAGCGCCATGCGCCCGGCCGGGGCCAGCCAGCGCGCCAGGCCGGCGCCGGCGCGGCTGCGGAACAGGGCCACCAGCCAGCCCACGTAGCCCATGCACATCAGTCCGCCGGCCAGCAGGCCCAGGGCCTGGGCCAGGCCGATGCGCGCGTTGAACTGGCCGAAGCTCGCCCCGGGATTGATCGCCATCGACCCGGCCATGACCGCCACGCCCAGCGGCATCAGCCCCCAGCGCAGCAGGGCGAACAGCCGCGGGAAGCGCTCCGGGGTGGCCAGCGCGCCGCTGCGCGCGAGCGCCGCGCCGACCAGGAACATGCCCAGCACCGCCCCGCCCATGAGCGGCAGGCCGGACAGGCTGACCGCCACCTCGGTGGCGCGCACGGCCACCGCCTCGCCCCAGCTACCGTGGGCGTAGACCTCGCTGGCGCGGGCGACCAGCTCCACCATCGGCGCCATCTGCTGGTCGATGGCGGCCTGCATGGCCGGGCCGGAGACGGCCAGGGCCAGCGCGTACAGCAGCAGCATGCCCGGGCCGGCCAGGAACAGCAGCACGCCCGGCAGCGCCAGCCACAGCGGCGGGGCGTTGCGCACCAGCAGCAGCGGCATGCCCAGCAGGGCGTAGGCCAGCAGGATGTCGCCGGACCAGACCAGCACGCCGTGGGCCAGGCCGATGCACAGCAACACCCCCATGCGCCGCAGGTACAGGCCGGCGAACGCACGCCCGGCCTCCTCGGCGCGCTGCGACATGACCATGAAGCCCATGCCGAACAGCAGCGAGAACAGGGTGAAGAACTTGCCCTGCACGAAGAAATAGACCAGCGCGTCGACCGCCCGGTCGGCGCCGGCCAGGCTCGGGTCCAGGCCGCTGCCGGCCGCCAGCATCGGGCCGTTGAAGCCCTCCATGTTCATCAGCAGGATGCCCAGCAGCGCGGTGCCACGCAGTGCATCGAGGGTCGGGTTGCGCTCGCCGGGTGCGAGTGGACGCAGGTCGGTTGCGGTCACGTGGGACTCCATTCCATGGATCGGAGGCGGCGATGATCGCCGATCCCCCCCGTCCGGTCTGCCCCCCGCCGGAGCCCGCCGCGCCTGCGGTCCGCGCCGCGGCCCCGGCGTCAAGCCTTGTTGGCCCCCTGCCCCCCCGGTACCCTGACCGCCGCATGTCCGGCTTCGTCCACCTCCATATCCATACCGAGTACTCGCTTGCGGACTCGATCATCCGCGTGCCCGAGAAACCGGACCAGGCGGACCCGGCCAAGGCCAAGCGGCCCAACCTGCTGAGCCGGGCGGTGGAGCTGGGGCTGCCGGCGCTGGCGGTCACCGACCTCAACAACCTGTTCGCGCTGATCAAGTTCTACAAGGCGTGCGAGGCGGTGGGCATCAAGCCGGTGGCCGGCGCCGACCTGATGGTGGCCACCGCCCCCGGGGAGGCCCCGTGGCGGCTGACCGCGCTGGTGCGCGACCACGGCGGCTACCTCAACCTGTCCAAGCTGCTCACCAGGGCCTGGATGGAAGGCCACCGCCCCGAGGGCGGCGTTGCCGTGCGCCCGGAATGGGTGCGCGAGTGCGGCAGCGGCCTGATCCTGCTGGCCGGGCGCGAGAGCCTGGCCGGCCGCCTGGCGCTGGAGAACCGCCACGACCTGGCCCAGCAGCAGCTGGCCGACTGGCAGCGCGACTTCGACGGCAACCTGTGCCTGGAGCTGACCCGCACCGGGCGCGACGGCGAGGAGGCGTTCAACAGCTTCGCCCTGCACGCCTCGGCGGCGCGCGGGATCCCGGTGGTGGCGTCCAACGACGTGCGCTTCCTCGACCGCGCCGGCTTCGACGCGCACGAGGCGCGCGTGTGCATCGCTTCCGGCCGGGTGCTGGACGATCCCAAGCGCCCGCGCGAGTACAGCCCCGAGCAGTACCTGAAGTCGCCGGAGGAGATGGCCGCGCTGTTCGCCGACATCCCCGACGCGATCTCCAACACCGTCGAGCTGGCGCGCCGCTGCAACCTCGAACTGACCCTGGGCAAGTACGCGCTGCCGGCCTACCCGGTGCCGGACGACGAGACCCTGGACAGCTGGATCCGCAAGCAGGCCTACGAAGGCCTGGAGGAGCGCCTGGCGAAGAACCCGCTGGCGCCGGGCAAGACCCGCGAGGACTACTTCAAGCGGCTGGACTTCGAGCTGGACACCATCATCAAGATGGGGTTCCCCGGCTACTTCCTGATCGTTGCCGACTTCATCCAGTGGGGCAAGAACCAGGGCATCCCGATCGGCCCGGGGCGTGGTTCGGGCGCCGGCTCGCTGGTGGCCTGGGCGCTGAAGATCACCGACCTCGATCCGCTGCCCTACAACCTGCTGTTCGAGCGCTTCCTCAACCCGGAACGCGTGTCGATGCCCGACTTCGACATCGACTTCTGCATGGACCGGCGCGACGAGGTGATCGACTACGTCGCCCGCAAGTACGGGCGCGAGCGGGTCAGCCAGATCATCACCTACGGCACCATGGCGGCCAAGGCCGTGGTGCGCGACGCCGGCCGCGTGCTGGGCTTCCCGTACGGCTTCGTCGACGGCGTGGCCAAGCTGATCCCCAACATCCTCGGCATCTCCCTCAAGGACGCGATGGGCGAAGGCAAGGACGAGGAAATGGCCTCGCCCGAGCTGATCCAGCGCTACCAGTCCGAGGAGGAAGTGCGCGACCTGATCGACCTGGCGCGCCAGCTGGAGGACCTGACCCGCAACGCCGGCAAGCACGCCGGCGGCGTGGTGATCGCGCCGGCCCCGCTGTACACCTTCTGCCCGCTGTTCGCCGAACACGACCACGACGGCCTGGGCAAGAACCCGGTCACCCAGTTCGACAAGAACGACGTGGAGGAAGTGGGCCTGGTGAAGTTCGACTTCCTGGGCCTGCGCACGCTGACGATCATCGACTGGGCGGTGAAGGCCATCAACCGCCGCCACGAGCGCGCCGGCATCCCGCCGCTGGACATCGCCGCGCTGCCGCTGGACGACGAGGCCACCTACAAGGACATCTTCGCCAGCGGCAACACCGGCGCGGTGTTCCAGTTCGAATCCTCGGGCATGCGCCGCCTGCTGAAGGACGCGCGCCCGGACCGCTTCGAGGACCTGATCGCGCTGGTGTCGCTGTACCGCCCGGGCCCGATGGACCTGATCCCGGACTTCAACGCGCGCAAGCACGGCCAGCAGGAGATCGTCTACCCCGACCCGCGCACCGAGGCCATCCTCAAGGACACCTACGGCATCATGGTGTACCAGGAGCAGGTCATGCAGATGGCGCAGATCGTCGGCGGCTACTCGCTCGGCGGCGCCGACCTGCTGCGCCGCGCGATGGGCAAGAAGATCCCGGCGGAGATGGCCAAGCACCGCGAGATGTTCCGCGAGGGTGCGGCCAAGGGCGGCGTCGACGAGAAGAAGGCCGACGAGATCTTCGACCTGATGGAGAAGTTCGCCGGCTATGGCTTCAACAAGTCGCACGCCGCCGCGTACGCGCTGGTCTCCTACCAGACCGCCTGGCTCAAGCGGCACTACCCGGCCGAGTTCATGGCCGCGACCATGTCCTCGGACATGGACAACACCGACAAGGTGGTCGGCTTCCTGGCCGAGGCGCGCAACCTCGGCCTGACCATCCTGCCGCCGACGGTCAACGACTCGCCGTACATGTTCGAGGCGGTGAGCGCCGACACCATCCGCTACGGCCTGGGCGCGATCAAGGGCGTGGGCCGCGGCCTGTGCGAGGCGATCGTGGCCGAGCGCGAGGCGGGCGGCGAGTACCGCGACCTGCTCGACTTCTGCCGCCGGGTGGACTCGACCAAGCTCAACCGCCGCGCGCTGGAGGCGATGATCAACGCCGGCGCGCTGGACGCACTGGGCCGCAACCGCGCCACCCTGATGCTGCAGCTGCCGGAAGTGCTCAAGGCCACCGAGCAGATGGCCAGGGAAGCCGCCGCCGGCCAGACCTCGCTGTTCGGCCTGCCCTCGGCCGACGCCGGCCCGGCGCTGCAGCTGGACCTGCCCGAATGCGCCGAGTGGCCGCTGCGGCAGAAGCTGGACGGCGAACGCGAGACCCTCGGCCACTACCTCAGCGGCCACCCGTTCGACCCCTACCGCGAGGACGTGCGCGCCCTGGTCGGCAACGACCTGGGCGACCTGGACAAGCTGTGGGCCGCCGGCACCAGCGGCGCCAACGAGAAGCGCAGCTGGCGCCCGGAGGTGCAGGTGGTGGTGGCCGGCATGGTCGTGGGCCTGCGCCGCAAGGGCGACAGCCAGGTGTTCGTGCAGCTGGAGGACGGCCGCGGCCGGCTGGAGTGTGGCGTGTTCGCCGAGGCCGCCGCGGAGATGGCCAGCCTGCTGGTGCGCGACCGCGTGCTGGTCGTGCAGGGCGGCCTGCGCGAGGACGAGTTCAACGGCGGCTGGAGCCTGCGCCTGAAGCAGGCCTGGGACTTCGAGCAGCTGTGCGCCAACCACGCCCAGCGCCTGGCCCTGCGCCTGGACCTGCGCGACCCGCGCGCCTGGAACCGGGTCGACGAGGTGCTGGCCCGCCACCGCCCCGGCCCCACCCCGCTGCGCCTGCACGTGCAGGTCGGCGGCAAGGGCCAGGGCGCCACCGGCGTGCTCGACCTCAACGGTGGCAACTCGGTGCGGGTGGCGCCGCCGCTGCTGGACGCGCTGCGCGGCCTGCCGGTGGTGCGCGCGGTCAAGGTCGCCATCGGCCGGCCCTGGGTCAACTGAGCCTCAGCCGGCGTCGTACGGCGCCATCAGTTCCACCATCCAGTCGATGAAGGCACGCAGGCGCGCCCCGACCTGCGGTCGCGGACGCCAGGCCAGCGACAGCGGCATCGGCGCCAGCCGCCAGTCCGCGAACAGCTCCACCAGCTCGCCGCGCGCCACATGCGCGTCGGCCATGTAGCGCGGCATCCAGGCCACGCCCAGCCCGGCCAGGACCGCGGCCTGGTAGGCATTCCCGTCGTCCACGGCCAGCCGCGGCCGGGCGCGCACCTGCACCTGCTCGGTGCCGCGGCGCAGGACCGGCTGCAGCGGGCGGCCGCTGCTGGCCCACAGGAAGCCCACGCTACGGTGCGCGGCGCCTTCCAGCTCGCCCGGATGCGCCGGGGTGCCATGCCTTTCCAGATAGGCCGGAGCGGCGTACACGCCCAGCGCCAGCCGCGCCAGGCGGCGTGCCACCAGCGAGCCGTCGGCCAGCTCGCCACCACGGACCACGCAGTCGACATTGGCGCCCATCAGGTCCACCACGCGGTCGCTGGCACCCAGCACCAGCTCTATCTCCGGATGGCGCGCGTGGAACGCCGGCAGCGCCGGCACCACCACCAGCCGCGCCAGCGGGCTCGGCATGTCCACCCGCAGGCGTCCGCGGGCGGCGGCGGCCTGGCCCGGCAGTCCGGTCTCGGCGTCGTCCAGGTCGGCGAGCAGGCGCAGCGCGCGCTCGAGGAAGGCGCTGCCGTCGGCGGTCAGGGTCACCCGCCGGGTGGTGCGGTCCAGCAGCCGCACCCGCAGCCGTGCCTCCAGCTGCTGCACCAGCTGGGTCACGGTGGCCCGGGCCAGGCCCAGGTCGGTCGCCGCGCGGGTGAAGCTGCCGGTTTCGGCAACCCGGACGAAGGCCTGCATCGCGTCGAAACGGTCCATGGGCCCGTCAGGTGGCGTGGATTGTTCGGATTTTACAAACAGTCTGGCCGGGGCTGCGCGGTATATCCGCCGGGGCCGGCTTCCTACAGTGACCGCGGGCCATCCATCCCGGACGGCCACCGATGGAGCAACGACGATGGCAACCCGCGTGGCGGTATTCCCCGAAGGACGGCAGGACCTGTACACACGCAACCGCTACTCGGCGGCGGTACGCGCCGGCGACCTGCTGTTCGTGTCCGGGCAGGTGGGCAGCCGCGAGGACGGCTCGCCGGAGCCGGACCTGGAACGGCAGGTGCGACGCGCCTTCGCCAACCTGGAGGCGGTGCTGGCCGCGGCCGGCTGCAGCTTCGAGGACGTGGTCGACGTGACCGTGTTCATGGTCGACGCCGAGCGCGACTTCGAGCGCGCCTGGCAGGTCGCCGCCGAGTACTGGGGCGGGCCGCCCTATCCGGCCCTCACCGGCATCGGCGTGGAGTGGCTGTACGGCTTCCGTTTCGAGATCAAGGCGGTGGCGCGGATGCCACAGGCGGCCTGAGCCCCATACCGTACGGTCCGGTCCAATCACGTGTGTTCGGCTACACTCCCCGCCTTCCTGTACTACCCGGCACGCCGGACAACGGATGAATCCGAACTACCTCGATTTCGAGCAGCCCATCGCGGACCTGGAGGCCAAGATCCAGGAACTGCGCAATGCCAGCACCGGCCCGGCGGTGAACGTCGACGCCGAGGTCAAGGCGCTGCAGGACAAGCTCCGGCTCCGCACCGCGCAGATCTTCCGCGACCTGACCCCGTGGCAGGTCTCGCAGATGGCCCGCCACCCCCAGCGCCCCTACACCCTGGACTACGTGCAGATCATCTGCGACGAGTTCCAGGAGCTGGCCGGCGACCGCGCCTTCGCCGACGACAAGGCCATCGTCGGCGGCCTGGCCCGGATCGACGGCCGCGCGGTGGTCGTGATCGGCCACCAGAAGGGCCGCGACACCAAAGAGAAGATCCGCCGCAACTTCGGCATGCCCAAGCCCGAGGGCTACCGCAAGGCGCTGCGCCTGATGAAGCTGGCCGAGCGCTTCGGCCTGCCGGTGCTGACCTTCATCGACACCCCCGGCGCCTGGCCAGGCATCGACGCCGAGGAGCGCGGCCAGTCCGAGGCCATCGCCCGCAACCTGCTGGAGATGGCCGAACTGAAGGTCCCGGTGGTGTGCACCGTGATCGGCGAAGGCGGCTCCGGCGGCGCCCTGGCCATCGGCGTGGGCGACTGCACGATCATGCTCGAGTACAGCACCTACTCGGTGATCTCGCCCGAAGGCTGCGCCTCGATCCTGTGGAAGGACGCGGCCAAGGCCAAGGATGCGGCCGAGCAGCTGGGCCTGACCGCGCGCCGCCTGCACAGCCTGGGCCTGGTCGACAAGGTGGTGCGCGAGCCCACCGGCGGCGCCCACCGCAACCCGCGGCAGATGGCGCGCCGGCTGAAGGCGGTGCTGCTCAACCAGCTGGACGAACTGGAGAAGCTGCCGCTCGAGCAGCTGGTGCAGCGCCGCTACCAGCGCCTGCACGGCTACGGCGCCTACGAGGCGGCCTGAGCCACGGCGGCGGCCCGGCCCGGGCCGCCGCGTACGATAGCGGCCATGCCCGACCGCCTGCCGCTGCCCGACCTGCCGCCGGAATGCGACGGCCCGCTGCTGGCGGGCTTCAGCGGCGGGCTGGACTCCACCGTGCTGCTGCACCGCCTGGCCGCGGAGCCGGCGCTCCGCGCCCGTGGCCTGCGCGCCGTGCACGTGCACCACGGCCTGCAACCGCAGGCCGATGCCTGGGCCGCGCATTGCCTGGAGGTGGCCGCGGCGCTGGGCGTGCCCTGCGAGGTGCGCCGGGTGGCGCCGGCGCTGGACGCCGGACTGGGCCTGGAAGCGGCCGCGCGCGAGGCGCGCTACGCCGCCCTGGCCGCGGCCCTGCCGCGCGGCGGCGTGCTGGCCACCGCCCACCACCAGGACGACCAGGCCGAGACCTTCCTGCTGCGCGCCCTGCGCGCCTCCGGTCCGGAGGGCCTGGGCGCGATGCGCCCGCTGCGCCGGTTCGGCGGGGGCTGGCACTGGCGGCCGCTGCTGCAGCTGCCGCGCCAGGCGCTGGAGGCCTATGCCCGCGCCCACGGCCTGGGCTGGATCGACGACCCCAGCAATGCGCTGGCCGAGGCCGAGCGCAATTTCCTGCGCCTGGAAGTGTTGCCGCTGCTGCGCCGGCGCTGGCCGCACGCGGCCGCGGCCCTGGCCCGCAGCGCCACGCTGAGCGCCGAGGCCGACGCCCTGCTCCGGGCCGACGACGCGGCCCTGCTGGACCAGCTTGCCGGCGACGACGGCCAGGTGCTGCCGGTGGAACCGCTGCAGGCCCTGCCCGCCGCGCGCCGCGCGCGCCTGCTGCGGGCGTGGATCCGCGGTCTGGGCCTGCCGCCGCTGCCGGCGCGCGGGGTGGAACGGATCGAGCGCGAGCTGCTGCCGGCACGGCCCGACGCCGGGGCACGCTTCGCCTGGTCGGGCGCGCGCGTGCTGCGCTGGCGCGGGCTGCTGCATGCCGATGTGGAGCGCGCGCCGCTGCCCGCCCACTGGCAGGCCGGGTGGGACGGCCGCGCGCCACTGGAACTGCCGGACGGGGGCCGCCTGTGGCTGGCCGATGCCACCGGGCAGCCGGCGCAGGCCGCGTTCGCGGCGCCGTTGCTGGCGCGCGCGCGCCGCGGCGGCGAGCGCATCCGCCTGCGCGGCCGCGCGCATTCGCACGCGCTCAAGCACCTGCTGCAGGAACGTGGCGTGCCGCCGTGGCGGCGCGCGCAGCTGCCGCTGCTGTGCGATGCCGGCGGCAGCGTGCTGGCGGCCGCCGACATCGTCCTGGCCGCCCCGCTGGAGCAGTGGCTGGAAGCGCACGCCCTGGTCCTGCGCTGGCAGCCGCCGCGCGCGCCGCGTTGACCCCTTCCGCCCCACCGCGCACACTTGCCGCATGCCGAAGAACGATGCCCTCGACGCCTCCCCCGTCGCCCGGTTCGAGCAATCGCTGGACGAGCTGGAGCAGCTGGTCGAGAAGATGGAACAGGGCGAAATGAGCCTTGAGGATTCGCTGGCCGCCTACGAGCGCGGGGTCGGCCTGTACCGCCGCTGCCAGGGCGCGCTGGAGCAGGCCGAGCTGCGCGTGCGCCTGCTCTCCGACCCCGACCGTCCCGAGGACGCCCAGCCGTTCGGCGCCGACGATGGCGCCTGAGGTTTTCAGGCGCTGGGCCGCGCGCACCGAAGCCACCCTCGAACGCCTGCTCCCGGACGATGCCGCCGAGCCGCGGCGCCTGCACGCGGCCATGCGCCACGCCACCCTCGGCGGCGGCAAGCGCATGCGCCCGCTGCTGGTGTACGCCGCCGGCACCGCGCTGGGCGCGGACGAAACACTGCTGGACGCCCCGGCCGCGGCGGTGGAACTGGTCCACGCCTATTCGCTGGTGCACGACGACCTGCCGGCGATGGACGACGACGACATGCGCCGCGGCCGTCCCACCGTGCACGTGGCCTTCGACGAGGCCACCGCGATCCTGGCCGGCGACGCGCTGCAGACCCTGGCCTTCGAGGCGCTGGCCGAGGCACAGGCGCCGGCCGCGCTGCGCGCGGCCTGGATGCAGGCACTGGCGCGCGCCTCCGGCGCGCGCGGCATGTGCGGCGGCCAGGCCCTGGACATCGACGCCACCGGCAGCCAGCTGCCGCTGGAGGCGCTGCAGCGCATGCACTCGCTCAAGACCGGCGCCCTGATCCGCGCCGCGGTGCGCATGGGCGCGCTGGGTGCCGGCGCCGACGAGCCGACCCTGCAGCAGCTGGACCGCTACGCCGACGCGCTGGGCCTGGCCTTCCAGGTGCGCGACGACCTGCTGGACATCGAGGCCAGCAGCGAGACCCTGGGCAAGACCGCGGGCAAGGACGTGGCCCAGGCCAAGTCCACCTACCCCGCCCTGCTGGGCGTGGACGGCGCGCGCGCCAAGCTGGAGCAGCTGGCGCTGCAGATGCAGGCCGCGCTGGCCGGGCTGGGCGGCGGCAGCGACCTGCTGCAGGCGCTCGGCGAGCTGGCGGTGCGCCGCAACCACTGAAGGCCGCGCCATCGCAGGCCGGAAAAAGCAAAGGGCCCGGCGTTGCCGGGCCCTTTGCATTGGTGCTCGCGCGCCGGCGCTTACTTCACCAGGCGCAGGGTGAACGGATAGCGGTAGGCCTCGCCGCGGTTGGCGGCCATGGCGGCGATGATCGACAGCACGATCCAGCCCAGGGCCACGACCATCAGCAGCAGGAAGCCGATCAGCACCAGGGTCAGCACGCCCGAGACGACCGCGGCGATCAGCACGGTGATGTTGAAGTTCAGCGCTTCCTTGCCCTGGTCGTTGACGAAGGGCATGGTGTCCTTCTTGATCAGCCACACCACCAGCGGACCCAGCAGCGAGCCCAGCGGGATGACCAGGCCGATGAAGGTGGACAGGTGGGCGAACAGGCCCCACAGGCGCTCGTCGGCGCTCACCGCGGTGCTGTTGTAGTCGTTCATTCGTTTTTCCCCTGTAAGTAGTCGGAAAGGCACCGCACGGTGCAATGGGTGAAGCGGCCGAAGGATAGCAATCCGTGCCGGCCGCGCCCATCCTCCCGCCGCGCCGCGCGCGGCTCAGTCCCCGCCGGCCACGGTCATCTTCCCGACCAGGATCGGGCCGGTGCGGATGTGCGAGCGCGGGTCGACCTCGCTGCCCACTGCCTCGACCGCGGCGAACATCGTCCGCAGGTTGCCGGCGATGGTCAGCTCGTCCACCGGGAACGCGATCTGCCCGTCCTCCACCCAGAACCCGGCCGCGCCGCGCGAATAGTCGCCGGTCACCGGGTTGACGCCCTGCCCCATCAGCTCGGTGACCAGCAGGCCGCGGCCCATGCCGCGCAGCATGTCCTGCAGGGTGCCGGCGTTGGCCGAGACCTCCAGGTTGTGCACGCCGCCGGCGTTGCCGGTGGTCTGCAGGCCCAGCTTGCGCGCCGAGTAGCTGCCCAGCACGTAGCGGCGGAGCACGCCGTCGACCACCAGCGGGTTGTCGCGGGTGGCCACGCCGTCGGCGTCGAACGCGGCCGAGCGCAGGCCGTGCGGCAGCAACGGACGCTCATGGATCGACAGCCATTCCGGGAACAGGCGGGTGCCGACGCTGTCCAGCAGGAAGCTCGCCTTGCGGTACAGCGCGCCGCCGGAGACCGCGCCCAGCAGGTGGCCGACCAGCGAGCGGGCGACCTCGGCGGAGAACAGCACCGGGTATTCGCCGGTGGCCACGCTGCGCGGATCCAGGCGCGAGACCGCGCGCTCGGCGGCGCGGCGGCCGATCGCCGCCGGGCTTTCCAGGTCCTGGCGCGCCAGGCCGATGCTGTACCAGCCGTCGCGCTGCATCGCCTCGCCGTGCCCGGCGATCAGGGCCAGGCCCAGCGAATGCTGGGTCTCGCGCTCGCGGCCGACGAAGCCGTGGCTGTTGGCGTACACCGCCAGGCTCTCGCCGCTGCCGAAGGAGGCGCCATCGGAATTGGCCACGCGCGGGTCGGCCTCGCGCCCGGCGGCCTCGCAGGCCAAGGCCAGTTCCACCGCCTCGTCCGCGTCCAGCCGCCACGGGTGCCAGGTGTCCAGGTCGGGGAATTCGCGCGCCATCAGCTCCGGGTCGGCCAGGCCGGCGGCCTCGTCGTCCTCGGTGTGGCGGGCGATCGCGCAGGCCTGCTCGACCGTGGCCTCCAGGCTGGATTCGTGCAGGTCGGCGGTGCTGGCACTGCCCTTGCGCTTGCCGAAGTACACGGTCACGGCGATGCCGCGGTCGTTGGACGACTCCACCGTCTCCACCTCGCCCATGCGCACGGACACGTTGAGCCCGCGCTCCTCGCTGCAGCTGACCTCGGCCTGGCTGGCGCCCAGCGCGCGGGCGCGGGCCAGCAGCCGCTGCGAGATCTCGGCCAGGCGGTCCAGCCGCTGCTGGCTGTCGTCGTTGCGCACGATGTCGTTCACGTTCCCATCCTCAACAGGCAATCCGATAGTGTGCCGGGCCGCACCCGGCGCCGGCGATGCATGGCGCCGGTGGCCATGCGGGTAGAATCGCGCCCATCCGAACGAGCCCCCACCCCATGCGCGGACGCGACGAAGAAACCGGCGAATACCTTTCCCCCAGCCGCAGCCAGAAGCGCCGCGAAGCGCTGGGCGTGCTGGAGCTGGCCGAGAAGCTGGCCGGCCTGACCCCCACCCAGCTGTCGAAGCTGCCCATCCCCGAGGACCTGCTGCCGCACATCGAGCAGACCCGGAAGATCACCGCACACATCGCGCGCAAGCGCCAGCTGGCGTTCCTGGCCAAGCAGATGCGGCGCGAGGACGAGGCCGCGCTGGACGCGATCCGCGACGCGCTGGACGAGGACGGCGTGGCCGCGCGCCGCGAGGTGGCGCTGATGCACCGGGTGGAAGGCTGGCGCGAGCGGCTGCTGGAGGAAGGCGACGCCGCCCTCGGCCAGCTGCTGGACGAACATCCGCACGCCGACCGCCAGCGCCTGCGCACCCTGGTGCGCAACACGCTGGAGGAGCGCAAGCGCAACAAGCCGCCGCGCGCGTTCCGCGAGCTGTTCCGCGAACTGAAGGCGCTGCTGGGCGGCGCGGCCGCCGGCGAGGCGGCCGGGTACGGCGCGGACGCCGCGGCCTCCGTCGACGACGAGCTCGAGTTCGACGACGCCGGCTTCGAGCCCGGCCAGGACGACTGACCGCGCCGCCACGCGCCTGCGTCCTGCATCGCCGGCCTCACGCGCGGGCCATCACGCCCGCGTCCCGCCGACGGTCAGGCCGTCGATCAGCAGCGAGGGCTGGCCGACGCCGACCGGCACGCTCTGCCCGTCCTTGCCACAGATGCCCACGCCCTCGTCCAGCGCCAGGTCGTGGCCGACCATGCGCACCTTCTGCATCGTCTCCGGGCCGTTGCCGATCAGGGTCGCGCCCTTGACCGGCGCGGTGACCTTGCCGTCCTCGATCAGGTAGGCCTCGGTCGCCGAGAACACGTACTTGCCGCTGGTGATGTCGACCTGGCCGCCGCCGAAATTGACCGCGTACAGGCCGCGCTTCACCGAGGCGATCATTTCCTGCGGATCGTGCCGGCCGGCGAGCATGTAGGTATTGGTCATGCGCGGCATCACCAGGTGCGCGAACGACTCGCGGCGGCCGTTGCCGGTCGGGGCCATGCCCATCAGCCGGGCATTGAGGCTGTCCTGCATGTAGCCGACCAGCACGCCGTCCTCGATCAGGGTGGTGCAGCGGGTGGGCTCGCCCTCGTCGTCGATGTTGAGCGAGCCGCGGCGGCCTTCCAGGGTGCCGTCGTCGACAATGGTCACGCCCGGGGCGGCCACGCGCTGGCCGATGCGGCCGGCGTAGGTCGAGGTGCCCTTGCGGTTGAAGTCGCCCTCCAGGCCGTGGCCGACCGCCTCGTGCAGCAGCACGCCCGGCCAGCCGGCGCCCAGCACCACCGGCATGGTGCCGGCCGGGGCGTCCACCGCCTCCAGGTTCACCAAGGCCTGGCGCAGGGCCTCGCGCGCCAGCCGCTCGGGGCGCCCGCCGGCGAACAGCTCCTCGTAGGAATAGCGCCCGCCGCCGCCGGCGTAGCCGGACTCGCGGCGGCCATTGTGCTCGACGATCACCTGCACGTTGAGCCGCACCAGCGGGCGCACGTCCGCGGCCAGCACGCCGTCGCTGCGCGCCACCAGCACGGTGTCCACGCCGCCGGACAGGCTGGCGGTGACCTGCTGCACGCGCGGGTCGGCGGCGCGCAGCAGGCGGTCCAGCGCGCGCAACAGCTCGACCTTGTCCTCGTTGCGCATGCCGTCCACCGGGTCCAGCGCCGGGTACAGGGCGTGGCCGCCGCTGCGCACCAGCTGGCGCGGGGCGTGGGCACGGCCGTCGCGGGCGATCGCCCGGGCCGAACCGGCGGCCAGGCGCAGGGCCTCGGCGTTGATGTCGTCCGAATAGGCGAAGCCGGTCTTCTCGCCGGAGATCGCGCGCACGCCAACGCCCTGCTCGATCGAGTGGGCACCGTCCTTGACGATGCCGTCCTCCACCGTCCAGCTCTCGCGGCGGCTGTGCTGGAAGTACAGGTCGCCGAAGTCGATGCCCGGCCCCAGCAGGGTGCCGAAGGCGCGGTCGAGGGCGGCGGGATCCAGCCCGCCGGGCTGCAGCAGGCGGGACTGGGCGAGGGTCAGGGAGGATTCGGTCATGGTGGCTGGATGGGGACGGTCGCCGGCCAGGGCAAGCCAGGGGTGTGCATGATGACACCTGGGCCCTGCACCGCCGATGTCCGGCGGCCACCCAGGCAGGTGGCCGCCGCGGACGGGGGCGGCCGGATCCGGCCTGGCGCCGGCGCTCAGCGGGCCAGGTCGGGACCCGCCGTGCCTGGCGCGGCGGGTTCGGGGGGCGTCGGCGCGCCACCGGCCGGCGCGCCCGCCGCCGGCTCGCGCTCCACCACCTCGACCCGGGGCTCCTTCCAGGGCCCGCTGACGTGGTAGGTGCGCGCGGCGATGCCGCCCAGCGGCCGGCCCAGCACGGCATTGGCCGCGGCGCCGACCGCCGCGCCCATCGGTCCGCCGGCGACCGCGCCGACCACGGTCAGCAGGTTGCCGGACTTGGGCTGGACGTCGATGGTCTGGTCGAACTGCTGCGCCACCAGGTCGGTGCGGCCGCGGATGCGGATCTCGGCGGCCGGGCCGTCGATCAGCATGTCCGGGGTGGCGGCATGGCCGCCGCCCACCTGTACCTGGCCTTCCAGGCGGTTGAACGCCAGGCCGCGGAAGAAGAAGTCGCGGAAGTCCAGCATCAGCCGCCGCGGCAGCTGGGCCACGCTCAGCAGGCCCAGCACGCGGCCGGCGCCGGGCTCGACCTCCAGCAGCTGGCCATTGCGCACGTCGATGCGCAGGTTGCCCTCCAGCGCGCCCAGGCTGAAACCGTCCGGCGGCCCGGGCCAGCCGGCCTGCAGGCGCAGGGTGCCCTCGCCGCGGGCGAGGAAGTCGGCATAGCCCAGGGCCGAGACCAGCCGGCCCATGTCCTCGCTGCGCACGTCCACCTGCAGCCGGGTGCGTGCGTCGGCGCCGCGGCCGGTCCATTCGCCGCTGATGTCGGCCTGCTGCCAGTCGGCGCGCAGCTGCAGCCGCTCCAGGCGCATGCCGTCGGCCACCGGTGTGGTGCGCAGGCTGGCGCGGCCCAGGCGCGCGCCGCGGTAGCGCAGGTCCTCGACCTCGATCGCCAGCGGCGGTACCGCGGCCGGGTCGAAGCTTTCCGGCGCCGTTGGCTCCGGCGCCGCGGGCAGGTCCGCGGCAGGGTTGCCGGCAGCGGCCACGGACGCCGCAGCCGGCGTGGCGGCCCCGGCGGCGGTCGGACCAGGGTCGGCCGCGGGCGTGGTCTGCGCTGCCGCGGCGGCCGGCGCTTCCGCCTGCGCGCGCGCCACCGGCTGCCAGTGCAGCCGCGCGAAGCGGCCCTGCACCGGCTCGCCCGCCGCATCCGGCACCTGCAGGTGGCCGGCCAGGGCCGGGCCGTCCACCTCCACCGCCAGCATCCCGGCCCGCGGTTCCAGCTGCAGCCGGGTCTGCGCGAACTGCCCGCCCAGCAGGTACAGCTGCTGGGCCAGCACGTCGACCCGGCGCAGCGGCAGCCCGTCGCCGCCACCGCCGCGCGCCAGGCCAATCCATTCCAGCGCATCCAGCTCGGCGGTGTGGCCGCCGATGGCCATGCCGCTGGCCGGCGGCTCGCCGGCGACCACGGCGCTGCCCAGGGTCACCATCACCCCGGTGGCGCCATTGTGCTGGCGCGCGCGCAGGGCAAGGCGCTGGCCGAAGGCCAGATCGATCGGGCCGCTGCCGAACGGCAGGCCCAGCTGCACCCGGGTCGGCAGGGTGGCCGGCGCCGGCTTGGCCAGTGGCGCGGGGAAGTCCAGGGTGGTTCCGGCCAGGTCCGAATCCAGCCGCAACCGTGCCGCCGGGGTGCCGACCGGGGCATTGGCCGGCACCGCCAGGCCCAGGATCCAGGCGGAGCGGCCGTGCACGTAGGGGCGCATCCAGTCCAGCTCCGGGGCGCGCGCCAGCAGGCGGCTGGCATCCATCGGCGCGGCCAGCTCGGCCTCGAAGGCCTGCGCCGGGTCCTGCACGTGGCCGCGGCCGGCGCGCAGCGACAGGCGCCCGGGCTGGCCTTCGTAGGCGACCGCAAGGTCCCCGGCGGTAAAGCCGTTGCCGTCGTAGCGGACCTCGCCGCGCACGCCGTCGAAGGCCAGGTTCCAGCGCTTCTCCACCAGCCGGGTGCCGGCCAGTTCGACGCTGCCGGACAGGCGCCCGGGCTGGTCGTGCTTCAGCGGCAGGTTGAGCGCGAAGCTGGCCCGCGCCGGGCCGGAGGCCTGCAGGTTGTCCAGGGTCTCGGCCTGGGCCTCGTACAGCGGGCTGGCGCGCAGCAGCTCGACGAAGCGGCCGGCGTCGGCGCGGGCGCTGGCGCGCACCAGCAACGGCGCGTCGCCGTAGTCGGCGATCCCCGCCTCGAAGCGCTCCACCGGCACCCCGCCCAGTTCGCCGCTGCCGCGCACCTGGAAGCCGTTGCCGACAAAGGCAACCTCGGCCTGGGTCGATTCCAGCGCCGGCCATTCGGCCTGGAAGCGGAAACGGCCGCCCTCGGTCCGCCCGCGCGCGTCGAACAGGCCGTTGTCGTGCACGAACGGCCAGTCATCCAGGTCGCCGGCCACCAGCGCGCGGCCATCGCGCACCACGCCGTCCTCCAGGGCCATGTCCAGCCACTGCACCGCCGCCGGCGGCATCGACTGGCGCAGCCAGAACTTCTTGGCCGCCGGCACCGCGGCATCGTCCAGTTCGGCGGCCACGTCCATCCACGGCCGGGTGCCATCGCCCTGGAAGTGCAGGCCGCCGCGCAGGCGCGCGCCGTAGTCGCTGGCGCGGATCGCCAGGTCCGGGGTGGCGACCTGCCAGCCCGGGCCTTCGCGCCAGGCCAGCAGGTGGCCGTCCAGGCGCACCTCGTGGGCCACGCCGAAGCCGCCCGGCCAGTCCAGGCGCAGCGGGGTGGCGGGGTCCAGCGCCAGGTGGATGGCCTGGGCATCGCCCTCGAAGCTGCCGGACAGGCCTTCCAGGCCGGGGGCGCGGCCGACCGGGGCGAAGCCCAGGCCTTCCAGCCGGCCCTGCAGGCGCAGCGCGCCGCCGCGCTCGCCGGCCAGCTCCAGCGCGGCCAGGCGCGCATGCGGCGCCGCTTCCAGCAGCCAGGCGCGGCGTTCCGGCGGCAGGCGGTCGGACAGCGCGGCCAGCGCCAGCAGCGGCCCCAGCTCGACCTCGTCCACCCGCAGCGCGTACTGCTGGCCGCCGGCCAGCACCAGCCCGTCCAGCCGCTGCGCGCCGCCGGGCATCTCCAGGTGCAGGTGCGGCGCGTCCAGGCGCCAGCCGCCGGCCACCAGCCGCCAGGTCAGCTGTCCGGACAGCCCGGCCAGCTGCTGCAGCGGACGGCCGAGGCCTTCCAGCGGGGCTCCGGCCAGCTCCACGCCGCGCAGCTCGAACTGGCTGGTCGCCAGCACCACGCGGCGGCCGCGCAGTTCGGCCCAGGCCTGGACCTTGCCGCTGCCGGCCTGCGGGGTGATCCCGGCCTGGCCCAGCAACGGCGCCCAGGCGGCCAGGTCGGCCGCGTCCAGCTGCGCCCAGGCGCGGCCATCGCCGCGGCTGCGCTCGAACTCCAGGGCCAGGGCCAGCGGTTCGGCCTGCGGATCGATCCAGCCGCGGGCACCGGCGCGGACCCGCGCGCCGTCGACGCGCAGGCGCAGGTCGATGCGCGGGATGCGCAGCTGCAGGCCCAGCTGCGGCGCCTCGACGTCGAGGCGGCCGCCAATCACCTGCAGCTCGCCCAGCCCTTCCAGGTACTGCAGCGGATCGGCCTGGGGCGCGCCGTCGGCCAGCGGCAGGCCGCGGATCGCCCAGCGGCCATCGTCTTCGCGCCGCAGGGCCAGGGCCGGGCCGCGCAGGCGCAGCTCGGTGAAGGAACGGCCCGGGAGCAGGCCGGCGTACAGCGAGACCAGCACCTCGGCCTGGCCGACCTGCACGCCGCCGCCGTCGGCGCCGCCGCCGATGCGCAGGCCATCCAGCTGCAGCAGCGGGCCGCGCCGGGTCCAGCGCGTGCGCACCTGGTCGAACTGCACCGGGCGGCCGGCCTTCTCGCTGAGCCAGGCCGCCACCTTGTCCGGATGGCGCTCGGCCAGCGGCAGCAGCTGGCTGGTGGTGCCGACCGCCAGCGCCACCGCGATCAGCAGCACGGCCGCCAGGTATCCGGCCCAGCGGCGCACCCGGCGCAGGCGGTGGCGCGACAGCACGGTGGTCACCGTCCGCGGGTCCGGCGGGCGCGCACGCGCGCCGCGGCAACGGCCAGCGCCGCCCCCGTCCCGTCGCTGCCCGTCCTGGCCGTTATCGTCCCTGGGGTCCGCGCCTCAGAGCAGGACCACATCGAACTGCTCCTGCAGGTACTGCTCGTCCGCCTGGAAGCGGATGCTCTTGCCGAGGAATTCCTCCAGCTCGGCCACCGCCGCCGATTCCTCCTCGGTGATCCGCGCCACCACCTTGGGCGAGGCGATCACCAGCAGGCGCGCTGCCTCGAACTGGCGCACGGCGCGGGTGATCTCGCGGAAGATCTCGTAGGTCACCGTCTCGGCGGTCTTCACCGTGCCGCGCCCGCCGCACTGCGGACAGGTCTCCGACAGCTGCCGCTCCAGGCTCTCGACCGTGCGCTTGCGGGTCATCTCGACCAGGCCCAGCGGCGAGAAGTCGTACACCGTGGTCTTGGCGTGGTCGCGCGCCAGCGACTTCTCCAGCGTGCGCAGCACCTGGCGGCGGTGCTCCGGGTCGGTCATGTCGATGAAGTCGATGATGATGATCCCGCCCAGGTTGCGCAGGCGCAGCTGGCGGGCCACCGCCTGCGCGGCCTCCAGGTTGGTGCGGTACACCGTCTCCTCGAGGTTGCGCTGGCCGAGGAACGAGCCGGTGTTGACGTCGATGGTGGTCATCGCCTCGGTCTGGTCGATGACCAGGTAGCCGCCGGACTTCAGCGGCACCTGCTTGTCCAGGGCGCGTCCGATCTCGTCCTCGACCCCGTACAGGTCGAAGATCGGGCGGTCGCCGGAATACAGCTCCAGCTTCTGGGCCAGCACCGGCATGTACTTGGCGACGAAGGCCTGCAGCCGGTCGTAGGTGTCGCGCGAGTCGACCCGCACCTTTTCCACGTCCTTGCGGATCAGGTCGCGCACCGAGCGCAGCGGCAGGCTCAGGTCCTCGTAGATGATCGAGCCGGCCGGGGCCTCGCGGCCGCGGCGCTCGACCACGTTCCATACCCGCGACAGGTAGGCGATGTCCTCGGCCAGGGCCTCGGCCGGCTGGCCCTCGGCGTTGGTGCGGATGATGTAGCCATGGCCGCCGTGGCTGGTGGCCAGGTCGGAAACAATGGTCTTCAGGCGCTGGCGCTCGGCCTCGTCCTCGATCCGCGCCGACACGCCCACCGTGCGCGACTGCGGCAGCAGCACCAGGTAGCGGCTGGGGATGCTGATCTGGGTGGTCAGGCGCGCGCCCTTGGTGCCGATCGGGTCCTTGACCACCTGGACCACGATCTCCTGGCCATCGCGCAGCAGCTCCACGATCGACGGCGGCGCCAGCGGCTGCGGCGGGGCGTCGTCGGACACCCCGGCGTCGACCGGGGCCGGCCGCACCACGTCGTTGGCGTGCAGGAACGCGGCCCGCTCCAGGCCGACCTCGACGAAGGCCGCCTGCATGCCGGGCATCACCCGCTGCACCCGCCCCTTGTAGATGTTGCCGACCACGCCGCGGCGCCAGCCGCGCTCGATGTGCAGCTCCTGCAGCATGCCATTCTCGACCACGGCCACCCGGGTCTCGCGCGGCGTGACGTTGACCAGGATCTCCTCGGACATGCGCTCCTATCCTGCCATCGCGGCGCGGGCGCCGGCCGTGGTTGCGGGGCCGGCGGCCAGCAGCCGCGCGGTTTCGTGCAGGGGCAGGCCCATCACCCCGGAATGGCTGCCGGCCAGGTGCTCGACGAAGGCCTCGGCGCGGCCCTGGATGGCATAGGCCCCGGCCTTGCCCAGCGGCTCGCCGGTGGCGACGTAGGCGGCGATGGCCGCCTCGTCCAGCGCCGCGAAGCGCACCTGGGTGGTCGACAGCACCTCGCGCGCACCGGCGGCGTCGTGCACCACCACCGCCGACAGCACCTGGTGGGTGCGGCCGGACAGGCGCCGCAGCATGGCCGCCGCGTCGTCGGCGTCGGCCGGCTTGCCGAACACCTCCCCGTCCAGCACCACCTCGGTATCGGCGCCCAGCACCCGCGCGCCCGGCTCGGCGCATACCAGGGCCCAGCCGGCGGCGGCCTTGTCGCGGGCCACGCGGCGCACGTAATCGGCCGCCGGCTCGCCGGGGGTGCGCACTTCGGGCACGTCGACGTCGAGCAGGCGGTAGGAGAGGCCGAGGCGCTCGAGCAGTTCGGCCCGGCGCGGGGACTTGGAAGCCAGATAGAGCATTCGGAAAGGATAACCCGCGCCTGCCCGCTGAACGGTGTCCGATCGGCACCGGCGCCCCGCGACCCCGGAGCGGCTCACCGCGCGTTCATGCGTACAACCCGACCCTGCCGCCGTTCTTCACGCGGCCGGCGCGGCCCCATCCAAGGAGACCCATCGCATGCGCAACCTTTTCGCCTCCCTGCTCGCCCTCCCGCTGGCCCTGGCCATCGCCGCCCCGGCGGCGGCCCAGCAGGGGACGGTCCCGCCGTTGCCGGCCGACGCCACCCTGCTCTCGGTCCAGGCCCAGGCCCAGGCCAGCCAGGCCCCGGACATCGCCAGCGTGTCCGCCGGCGTGGTCACCCAGGCCGCCGACGGCAACGCCGCCATGCGCCAGAACGCCGAGCAGATGAACCGGGTACTGGCCGCGCTCAAGGCCGCCGGCGTGGCCGAACGCGACATCCAGACCAGCGGCGTGAACCTGCACCCGCAGTACCGCTACGTGGAGAACCAGGCACCGGTGATCACCGGCTACCAGGCCAGCAACACGGTGGGCGTGAAGCTGCGCGACGTGGCCAGGATCGGCAAGGTGCTGGACGCACTGGTGGCCAACGGCGCCAACCAGATCAACGGCCCCAGCTTCGGCATCGACAAGCCCGAGCCGCTGTACGACCGGGCGCGGATCGAGGCACTGAAGCTGGCCCAGGCGCGCGCGGAAACCTATGCCAAGGCGCTGGGCCTGCGCGTGCGCCGGATCGTCAGCATCGGCGAGGGCGGCGCCGGCATGCCGGTGCCGATGCCGCGGATGGGGGCGATGAAGGCCGAGGCGTTCGACAGCACCCCGGTGGCCCCGGGCGAGAGCAGCGTCTCGGTGTCGCTGGACGTGGTGTTCGAGCTGGGCCGCTGAGTCCGGCGGCCACCGCGCCATAAAAAAAAGGGCGCCCCTGGGGCGCCCTCCCGCCACTGTCCCGGGGCGGTCAGAACTCGTACTGGACCGAGAAGGTCACCGTGCGCGGGGCCACGAACCCGGTCGGGAACTTGTAGCTGTAGACCCGGTCGCCGGCGCCGGTGTCCCAGTCGTCGCGGACCCGGTAGTAGTCCTCGCGGTTGAACACGTTGTTGGCGACCAGGCCGAACGACAGGCCCTCCGCCCAGCGCGGCTCGTAGTCCAGGCGCAGGTCCACGATCTTCACCCACGGCACGCGGCCGGACGTACCGCGCGGATGCAGGCCGTCCTCGTACGAGACCGGGACGCTGGTGCCCTCGCCGCAGTAGAACGAGGCCACGCCGTACAGCGGGGCAACCGGGTCCGGGCCATCGCCCGGGTACACGCCGAAGCAGTTGATCGGGCGGCCGCTCTGCGCCAGCAGGCTGGCGCCCAGGCGCAGCTCGTCGGTCAGCTGGTAGGCGCCGAACAGCTTGAAGCTGTGCCGGCGGTCGTTGGGCAGGTAGCCGAACGAGCCGTCCATCAGGCCGGGGTAGTCGAAGTCCTGGGTGATGCCGGCATCGTCCTGGCCGTTGTCCGACTTCACGTAGCCCTCGGTGTTGCCCTTGCTCTTGGCATAGGTGTACGAGGCCGACAGGAACCACTTGCCGTCCCAGGCGCGGTCCAGCATCAGCTCCAGGGCGGTGTAGGTGCGGCGGGCCTCCGGCAGGCCGATGGCCTCGGCCGGGATGTCCACCCGGGTCAGGGTGCCGGTGCCGTCCAGGTCGACGTTGGCCGACAGGGCCTTGCCGGGGTTGGTCAGGAAGCAGTGCTCCAGGGCCCCGTAGATGGCCTCGGCCTGTTCTTCCGAATAGCCGTTGGCCAGCGCCCAGTTGGCGGCGCCATCGCCGGTGCAGATGTCGTCCATGCCCGACTGAAGTTCGCGGCGGATGGCGCGGAAGCCGGCGGTCCAGTTCGGGGCGAAGGTGAACTGGGTGCCGATGATGTACTCGTCCTGGTACATCGGGTCGAGGTTGTTGTCGACCACGGTCCTCGGGTCCGGGATCTCGCCGGTGGACGTGTAGTTGCGCGGGCCCACCTGCTCGCCCAGCACCGGGATGCCGGTCGCCGGGTCGATGCCGGTGAAGGTGTACCACTCGGTGTAGTCCAGCTCCGGGCCGGCCAGGCGCACGTTGGTGTTGGCGTACACCGGGATGTAGTAGCGGCCGGCGTTACCGAACACCTTCAGGCCGGAGTCGCCGTTCACGTCCCAGGAGAAGCCCAGGCGCGGCGCCCAGGTGTCCTCGATGTCGATGAAGGTGCCGCCCTCGGAGTTGAGGTTCTCGAAGCCCTCGTTGCGGATGCCCAGGTAGGCCATGAAGTTGTCGGTGACCTGCCAGGTGTCCTCGACGTACCAGGCATTGTTCTTGGTCAGGTAGGTGCCGCCGTTGCCGATGTAGCGGAAGCGGACCAGTTCGGTGACGCCGGGCGGCACGATCACCCCGGGCGCGGCGGTGGAGCCGGGCGTTCCGTTGACGTAGCGCCAGGACGCGCCGCCGGAGTACTCGCTGCCGTCGACCGTCTCGAATTCCTCGCGGTCCAGGCCGAAGCGCAGGGTGTGGTCGCCCAGCACCCACTCGCCGTCCACGCGCCAGGCCTTGCGCACGTCGCCGGCGTCCGGCACGCCGCGGAAGGTGTCGATCCAGCAGCCGGCCACGCCCACCGGCGCGGTGCCGGAGGAACGCACGTCGACCACCACCGGGCAGCCCTCGGCGTTGGTGTTGGTGTTGAAGCGCGAGTACTCGCCGCGGCCGTACAGCGCCGACAGGGTGAAGGTGTCGGTGAGGTAGCCGGTCCACTTGCCGATGTAGTTCTCGCCGCCCTCCTCGGCGCGGAAGGTGCCGATCGGGGTGCCGCCGCCGATGGTCAGGTCGCCCGGCTCGCGCTGGTAGGTGGTGCCCTTGATCTTGTTCTTGTCGCTGAAGGCGGTCAGCTCGAGGCGGTGGCTGTCGTTGATGTACCAGTCCAGCTTGACCAGGCCCTGCGGCGAGTCTTCCTTGGAGCGGTCGCTGCCGTTCTCGTAGTTCAGGACCTCGGTGTCGTCCTTGCCCTGGAACAGGCCGAAGAAGAACAGCCGGTCATTGATCAGCGGACCGCCGCCGTAGAGGTTGTAGACGAAGGAATCGGTCTTGGAGCCGGTATCGACGATGCGGTAGGTGCCCGAGCGGGTCGGGTCGTAGGCGAAGGGCGTGCCCTTGGCCAGCGAGTCCGGGCTCCAGAACAGGCTCACGCCGCCCTTCCACTCGTTGGTGCCCTGCTTGGTGGTGACGTTGATGACGCCACCGAGGGAACGGCCGAACTCGGCGCCGTAGCCGCCGGTCTTCATCTGCTGTTCCTGCACCGCCTCGAACGGCACCTGGTTGAAGGCGGTGCCGGTGACGATGTTGGTCACGTTGAAGCCGTTGACGTAGTACACGTTCTCGGCCACGGAGGAACCGCCGAACGAGGCCAGGTTGCCGAAGCGGTTGTCGCCGCGCACCGTGCCCGGCGCCAGCAGGGCCACGTCGGTGGCGTTGCGGCGCACCGGCAGGCGGTCCAGCTGGGCCTCGGTCAGGATCGTCACCGACTCCACCGAGGACACGTCGATCGGGTTGACCGCGCCGGCGAAGCCGCGCACCTCCACCGCGTCCAGCGCCGTCGCCGAGGAACTGGCCGCGGCGACGAAGGAGACGTTGGAGCCGCTACCGCTGCTGACCCGCACCACGCGCTCGTTCACTTCCCCGGACGGCGAGGTGCGGATCACCCGGTACTCGCCCGCGGGGATGGCCGACAGGCGGAAGCTGCCGTCGCCACCCACGGTGATCTGCCGGGTAAAGCCGGTCTGGGTGTTGACGATCTGGACCGTGTCGCCGCTTTCCGCCTGGCCGAAGACCGAGCCGGCGGTATTGGACTGCGCGTGGACGGTGCCTGCGAAACACAGGCCAAGCGCGATACTGAGCGCGGTCCGCCTTATTCCCCTGAAGCAATGGAAGCGATTGGATTCAGTCACAGCTGCAGCCTCTTGATGGATGGAAACTGGACTTGCGCCCGAAGGCTTTCTTACCGGACGGAAAACGCCCGGTTAACCGCGATGTAACGGTGTTTTTGCGCAAGGAATCAAGCCAGATGAAACGACCTGGTTCTCACTTTGCGGAACCGTTCGGATAAATCGATTCGCACTCGCGCATTCAACAAAGTCGTCGGATCGTGAAGTCGCGAAGCCCGTCACGCGCGCATGTTCGGCGTCACCACTTGATTCGCCGCATACAAACCTGAAGCACTGGCCCGTGGGCGCCTGCAGCTGCCTTCGCGTCCCGACGTAACCCGCGCATACGCATATATATGCGTGGCCATCGTCCGCTCGCAGCGCCGGCGAGGCACTCGCGCATCCCCCGGGCAGATCCGGAAGCTTCCCTCGACGCGCGACACCGGCCACCTCCCCGTTCCCGCGTGCCCTGCCCCGGGTGCACCCTGGCATGCCCTCCGCAAGCCGTGCCGCCGCATGTCGCAGCGCAGCGTGGCGCGATCCGGCATCGGCTTTCCGTCGCGTCCAGCGCATCCGCCCCGCACACAAAAAAGAACCGGCGCCCGAAGGCGCCGGTTCCGGTCACGCACGATCGGTGTGGATCAGAACGAGTAGCGCACGCCCAGGTAGGCACGGCGCGGCTCGACCCAGTCGTTGGCCTGGCCGAAGTTGTACACGCCGTTGCCGTCGACCAGGGCCATGTGGCTGGTGGCCGACTGCTTGTTGAGGATGTTGAAGACGTCGACGAAGAACTCCAGCTGTCCGACCTGCAGCGGCTTGACGTACTTGGCGCGCACGTCGAGCGTGTAGTACGACGGGCCGGTCTCGGCGCCGATGCTGCCGGGCAGCACCCAGGTGTCGAACACGCCGTCGTACTCGTACTCGTCGCCCATCACCGGCAGGTAGCGGCCGGAGATCAGCTGCGAGCGGCTGTAGATCAGGCCGCTGTTCCAGTTGAACACCGCGCTCAGCTCCAGGCCGAAATCGAACTCGTACGAGCCGAAGGCCTTGAACTGGTGCTCGATGTTGCCCGGCTGCCGGCCCCACATGTTGGGGGCGCGCGGGTCGATGGCCAGCCAGTCGCCCTGGAAGTCCGCGTTGGAGTCGGAGTTGGTGTTGCCGTGGGCGTCGTTGTAGGTGTACGACAGCATGCCCTGCCAGTTGTTGCTCTTGAACTTCTGCAGGGTGATCTCCAGGCCCTGGTACTCGCGCTTGCCGCCGGCCAGCGTGGCGATCACGTAGTTCGAGTTCGGGGCGCCGTCGTAGCCGAAGTACGAGTACGGCAGGTAGAACGTCGGCGAACCCGGGCCGGCCACGCCGTGGTCGCCGCGCTCGACCGTCGGGTCGGAGTACAGCGCCAGGTCGTAGTCCTCGAGGATGTCCTTGGTGGTGCGCCGGGTGAAGGTCACCGACAGGCTCATGTCGGTGCCGATCGTGTGCGACACGCCCACCATGAACTCATCGGTATACGGCGTCTTGGTCGACGGCGCGAACAGCGCGTCCGGGGTCTTCTCGCCACCACGCACGCGATAGGTCAGCCAGCGGTCGCCGATGTAGATCTGCTCGTGCAGCTCCGGGCCGGTCAGGTTGCCGGCGAAGTCGGCCATGTTGGTGCGGATCGGGTCGTAGTACCGGCCGTAGAAGCCGAACAGCTTGGAACGGGCGTCGCCGAAGATGTCGTACACCACGCTCAGGCGCGGGGCGAACTCCCAGTCGAACTTCGCGGACTCGCCGCCCTTGGAGTCGTAGTGGGTCCACTCCTCGGCGCGCACGCCGGCGTTGACCGTCCACTGGTCCTTGGTCCAGGTGTCCTGCAGGTAGAAGGTCTTGCCCTTGCTCTTCACCGTGTACGGCGCGGCGGCCGCCTCGATGATGCGGTAGTTGTTCACCTGGCCGGTCGGGTTGCCCGCGGTGCTGGTGAACTGGTACGCGTACAGCTCGGCCTGCGACACCTCGCCGTCGCCGTTGGTGTCCAGGGCGCTGATGAAGTACGCGCGGTCGGCGGCGGTGGAGTTGCCGACGCGGCCGGTGTCGGACAGCAGGCGGGAAACATCGCTGCTGGAGATCGAGCGGGTGCCCGACCAGCCCGGGCCGATGAAGTCGGCGAAGCTCACGCCGGCGTTGGCCGCGGCGATGGAGGCGTAGCGCGCGCGGTCCGGGCCGGTGATGATCGAGTCCTCGAAGTACTCGTTCTCCGAGTAGGACACGCCGCCCTTGATGGTGTGGGTACCGAAGGCGGTGTCCAGGAAGTACTCCAGGCTCAGGCCGAACTCGTCGCGGTTGCGCTCGGTGATCAGCGCGGTGCCGCCGCCGCCCTGCTGGCGCTCGGCCAGGCTGGCCGGCGAGTTGAAGTAGGCGACGTCGTTGCGCGACTGGTCCTGCACCGCCGGGATGTCGGACAGCTCGCCCTCGTGGGTGAAGCCGTAGACGTTCAGCAGCAGGTTGCCCCAGTCGCGGCTGTACTCCAGCTTGTAGTTGTCGCCGCCCTGCTCGCGGGCCACGTCGCGGTTGTTGAGGGTGGTCGCGTTGCGCGAACCGCTGATATCGGTCGGGTCGTTGAAGAAGGTGGCGACCAGGCGGTCGTTCTCGGTGATCTGCCAGGTGGTCTTGAAGAACGCGTAGCGCGCGTCGCTCTCCACCGTGCGCATCGCGGTGCGCGTGGTCGGGTCAAGCACGTCGTCTTCGCGGTACTTCTTCTGGTACGAGGCGAAGAACCACAGCTTCTCCTTGACGATCGGGCCGCCCAGGGTGAAGGCGGTGTCGTAGGTGGAGAAGCCGCTGGACTCGCCGTGTTTGTCCTTGGCGACCAGGTTGTCGTTCTGCAGGTAGTAGTTGACCGAGCCGTGCCACTCGTCGCTACCGGACTTGGTGATCACCTTGGAGATCAGGCCCGAGCCGCCGGCGTACTCGGCGGGCACGCCGCCGGTGATGACCTGCTGCTCCTGGATGATCTCGGAGTTGAAGTTCGAACCGAAGGTGCCGGTGTTGTTGTCGGTGACGTCGACGCCGTCGATCAGGTAGACGTTGTCGGAGGAGCTGCCGCTGGCGCCGCCGATGTCGCTGTAGTTGACGCCGGACTTGGACGAAGGGTTGCCGCCGGGGCTGGGCTTCACGCCCGGGACCAGCTGCAGGTAGCTCTGGTAGCTGCGGCCAGTGGGCAGCGATTCCACCATCTGCAGGGTCAGCGTGGTGCCCACGGTGGCCGAGGTGGTGTCGATGGCCGCCAGCGAGGCGCCGGTAACGACGATCGCGTCGAGGGTGGTGGCATCGCCGGCGGTGCGGCCGCCGCCGCCCAGGCTGTAACCCAGGCTGAGGTTGCGGCCGGAAACCACCGCCACGTTGGACGCGGTGTAGTCCTCGTAGCCGGCCGCGGAAATCACCACGGTGTAGTTGGTCGCCGGGTCGAGGCCCTGCAGGCGCACGGTGCCGTCATCGCCGGTGACGCCGCTCTTGCTGACGAGACTGTCCGGAGAACTGACCCGCACGGTTGCACCGGCAACCGGTTGCCCGTCAGCACCGGTGATGCTGATACGCAAGCTGCCGGGATCGGCGGCCCAGGCGGCGCCGGCAATGCACATGCCCAGCGCGAGGCTGAGCATGCTTCGCTTGATGTTCTTCACACAACGGGAGCTTTTCGTATTCGTCACAGCGCCGACCTCTCAAAAAAATGTTTGAAGGGGGTGGACCACGTGGACTACACGCCCGGCATACATCCATGGCTGGAACCTGAATGAAATGCAGGGTTAACCGGAATATAACGACGTTTCTCCCGCAGAAGAATCATGTGAAATGAAAGCAATTGGATTCAGCTGTTCATCTCAAAATAAAATAAATTTATTTGCTGACGAAACTGAATTGGCATTCGATAATTGCGTACTGTTAAGTACTTGTTTTTCTTTGCGCACTACAGCAAAACCTGAAAACATGAATGTCTCGGGAAAGGCGTCATAATATATTTTCAAGGAATCGAAAAGCCTCAGAAATGGAGAAAATTGAATAGATTCCCTGACTTCGGGCACATGTCTTTCGTTGGCGCCGGCGCAACGATCGGGAATCTTGGGCAACGAGCAGCCCATCCCCGTATGCGGATGTTCAGCTCGCCCGGCCCGCGCCCTGGCGGGCCTCCTTGCTTGCGCAAAAAAACCAGGGCGCCCGTCATCGCCGGTGGCGATATCGGGGCCGCAAGGAATATTGGCTAGCGCGCCACGCGCATCCGGCTGCAACGTGATGCAATCGCTCGCCGCACCGTCCAGGTGCGGCAAGGGCCGCCCGCCACCGCTGCTGGCCAGGCGCCGCGCCAGAGTGGCGCCCTCGCAAACCAGCAAAGCGATCACCGATCAGCTCCGCCCCCGGAGCCGCCATCCGCGCCACGCCTGTGGAGCGCAGCGTGCCGGCCACGAATGCACGTGGAATGCCGCGCTGTCCGCATGCAGGTGCACTACGCCGGCGCGTTCCCGGCGGTCGGCGGCGACATCACGCCACCGGGCCCGTGGCGGTCCTGGGGGACTGCCTTGTCGTCGCCGGTATCCGACCCGGAGCCGTCCCGGGTCGCGAGCCGCAAGGATTTGCCGTGGGCGGCGTAGTGCGACCCGGTCGCGCACGTGCGTGCGCGTTTTGGCCCGCCACGTGATCCACCAGGGGTCGCCACGGGCCGGTAGCCCACTGGCACGCCCCACACGCAAGCAAATCCGGTGTCGGTACAGCAGGGCCCCCGCGCTTGCCGCCGCAAACCAGGGCA
>NZ_RRYJ01000012.1:0-115971 GCF_003931645.1 Pseudoxanthomonas sp. SGT-18
AGTATGAGAAGTTCGGGGCGATCAATGACGAGGAGACCTACGAGCTTCTTCGCTGGCTCTTCTGGGACAACCAGAAGCTATCCGGTGGAATGGCGACCTATCGCTTCTTGCGCACATTCACGCCACAGAGTGATCCGGCCGTGCTGGCCTGGCACCTGGCCCGGGTGAAGGATTTTCTGGGCATCCTTGAGCAACACCTTGGCGCGACCCCCTTTGTGGCGTGCGGACGCCTGACCATTGCAGATATGTCGATGTGCGCTTACCTGTCTTACCCAGAGGATGAGACAGGGATCGACCTGACGGCCTCATATCCGAACATTGCGGCCTGGCTGGATCGGCTGGCGCAAGTGCCAGGCTGGAAGTCGCCGTACGAGCTATTGCCTGGCAAGCGGCCGCAGAAATGGGTGGCGTAGGTGCGAAACCTGAAAGCACGGCAAGGCAAGGATATCCAGCGTCGAGGACTGAGGCAGCAGTTTCATTACCGTGTTCCGCGAGGTCTTCGGCACGACGCCGGCCGCTCGACGCACCGGGCCTCATCGCGTCCAGGCCAAGGCCCAGAATGGATCCTCGCGGCTCGGCGCGGCCAGGCGCTGCCAGCCCAGCACCTCGAAGAAGGCCAGGGCCTCGGGGTTGTCCTCGGCCACGTAGGCACGAAAGGATCGGCGCTCGCGCAGCGCAGGCTGCGCCAGCAAGGCCGCCCAGGCCCGCCGTCCCCAGCCTTGGCCGCGGCGCGTCGGATCGACGGCAAAGTCAGTGATGACCCAAGCGCTCTGCTCGGGATCGGGGGTGAGGCCGATGACGGCGACCAGCGCCGCATCGGATCGCACCGCCCATTGCTCGCCCTCGGTGTCGGCCAGGACATGGGCCAGCCAATCCTCGTCCATCGGGCCCAGATGCCGGTTCAAGCGCGCGTCGGCGTACCAGGAGCGGTAGGTGGGGAAGTCCTCGGCGGCAAAGCGTCGCACTTCAAGCTTGGGTTCGGGCGTCATGGGGCGAGGCCAATCTGGAGTTCGATGCGGTTGTCGGACGAGTCGGGGCCGTGCCAGGCGTGGTAGACCTCGCGGGTCTGTCCGCTGGGGGTTCGCCCTGCTGCCGCGATGGCGTCCAGCAGGGCTTGGTAGCCCTGCGTAAACAAGCCCTCCAATGGCCCGCAGTAAACCGTGCGCATGCAAGACAGCGCCGGCAACTCCTCGGTGCCCGGGCCGGACACCGGCAGGCAGATGTCGAGATCAAAGGGGGTGTGCCCGTCGTGCGGCAATCCGTGCGCCGCGAAGATGGGCGGTCCTTGCACGGTACGGCCCTGGGCGCGAGCCAGGGCTTCGAGCTCGGCGCAGCAGGGCCCTGCCATCTGCGCCACTTGCGGCAGCCGCACGGTCAGGCGACGGCGCAGCACGGGGATGACCGGGGTGGTGTGAAGTTCCATGGCAGATCCTTGCATGATGAACATGAATCAGACGACGCTTTCAGCGTTGCGTGAAAGCCAAGCGCGCGCCCAACAGACTCAGCAAGGCCTCGTGGGCAGCCATGGCCTGGGCAGGTGCCTGCTCGGGCAGTGTGGGGCCGGTCACGCACGCGAAAGCCTGCCGAAAACCGGCTGCCAGGCGGGCGTCTCGAAGCACCGGCTGGGTGAACTCGGCGGCAAGGCGCACACCATCGGCGCCCATGTCGTCAGCCCAGGCTCGCAAAACGCCGACGTCTAGGTACAGCATGCGCCAGCGCCGCCCGGCAGGGGTGAGCGCCGCGCCGTCGTGCACCTCACCCGGATTGACCGTGATCACATCACCCGCCCATGCTTCGACGGGGCCCCGCCCTGAGGCCGAACGTTGCGCGCCGCGGTCGATCAGGCCGATGCCGAACTCGTCATGCGTGTGGCGCGCAAATGACCGCGCCGTGTCGCCGACGACGGCGCGCACGCCCTTCAAGGCACCAGGCCGCAGGGGGAAGGCCGCTGGCATGGCGGGCATCATCCCCAGGCGCGGGCCGCCAGCAGCCCCAAGTGGGTGCTGGCGTGCGCGGCCATGGCCGCTTCCAGGCCGTGACGGATGAACACGACGGCGTACACCACGCCGCCCAAGGCATTGAGCACCAGCGTGCGCGCCACGATGGCGGGGCTCAAGTCGATCTGTGCTGCCAGCATCGGCAGGTGGGCCGCGCCGAACGCCAGCGCTGAGACGACCACCGCCAGCACCAGAGCCAGCCGCTGGCGGCGCTCACCCCACACGCGGGCCAATCCCCAGGCCAGCAAACTCATCACGCCCCAGCGCGCGATCACCTCCTCGGCCAGCCCGCCGTAGAGCGGGCCGATCCACCACGGGGAACTGGGTTGGGCCGACTGGGCGTGCACCAAGGCCTGCCAGGCGGTGCCCAAGTGCGGCGCCCAGATCCGATCAAGCCCGTGTACGAGACCGCCCACGCACGCACCGAGCAGCAAGACCCCTGCCCATGTCTGGCCAGGCGGGCAGGTGCCTGTGCCGGCCAGCGCGCTGCGCAAGCCCACCCGATGGGCCAAGGCCGCCCCCACCGCGCTGGCGGCCAGCACCAGCAGCCCGGGCTGGACGATCAAGACCGCCCGCTGGGCCCAATGCGGCAGCGCGGCCCACTGTGCGGCGAGGTCCGCGGGCACGGTGGGCAGTGGCTGGCCCAGCAAGGCGAGCACGCCCACCCAGCCCACGAGGGCCACGGGCCAGGTGCGACACCACCACTGGGGCTTCATTGGGGTTGACATGCGGGGTGATGAGTGCGGCAGGACGATTGCCATATTTTCACCGCTGACAGGTTCCTCAGGCCACTTTTGTCGAAGCGGAGTGGGTGCCCCATTGCGCCCGCAGTGCTTGCGCCCTCACCCGTTTCCAGTGAAATGATGAAAACTGCGATCATTTTCCTTCGCAAACCCCAAGACTTCGCGCTGTTCGGACCAATCCCGTGGTATCAGATCGTGCCGGCTGCGCAGGGTCTGCAAGTTCAGGTGTCGCGGCTGCCGGCCATCGAGGATGGCTTCGATGATGTCGGGCGCCAGCATCGTGAGCCGCAGCACCTCGGCCACCCAACCGGGCTCCAGCTTCAGTGCCCGTGCGAGATCGGTGGCGGTCGGGTAGCGCCCCTCGTCGAGCAGGCGCTTCCAGTAGAAGGCCTTGCCCACGGTCTTGATCATCGGGACGTCGAGCCCGCCCGATGCCCGCGCGGCATCCCCGGCCGCCGGGGGAATGAGCAGCTTGCGGTTCTGACGGCGCTTGATCGTGAGCGGCACCAGGGTCACGCGCTGGCGGCCGCTCACGTAGCTGCGGGTCTCGGCCCCGACCTCGATGCGGACGGTGAGGAGGCGCGGGTTGCCAACGACAGTGGTGCGCTTGTCGGTCATACACAGGTCTCCTCGGGCTTGGCGCGCGCCTCCTCGACGAGGGGATGTGCCGCGATGTCCGGGCCGAGTCCGATCCATCCGTCATCGCGCCAAAGGATGTCGAGCCCATGCTCATGCAGTTGGACCCGCTCGATCAGCAGCCGCGCGATGCGTTGCTGCTCGGCCGGAAACAACTGCGCCCACACGGCGCCGATGCGTCGCATCGCCACGACCACCTGGGCTTCGTCGAGAGCCGCGCCAGCGGGGTGACGTTGGCAGGCGCGCCAGGTGCCGATCAGCACCTCCGGCGCCGAGAGCGCCGCGTGGATCTGCGTCAGCACTGCGTTCTCGATCTCGGCTGCGGGCAGGTGGCCGATGTTGGGCACATCCGGCGTCAGGTTCGCGCCCGCATTGCGGCGCTTGTGCAGGTAGGGCACGTAGTAGCGATACATGCGCCCGTTCTTTTTCTTGACGAAGGTGTGCAACATGCGCTGGCCATCGGGCGCGAAGAGCAGCCCGGCCAGCAGGGCCGGATGTTTGGCGCGGTGCTCACGCGGTGCCTGCTTGCGGCGCTCGATGAAGGCGTGGGCCGCCTCCCACAGTTCCTGCGGGACGATGGCCTGGTGCTGAGCGGCGTACCACACACCCTTGTTGCGGATCTCACCCAGGTAGATCCGGTTGCGCAGCAGGGCAAAGATGTACTGCTGATCGATGGGGCGGCCCCTTCGTTGCCGCCCGCCCTGCGTCACCCAGGCCTTGGTGGTGTGCCGTCGATGGACCTGGCCAACAGTTCGGAATTCTGGCTGCCGATGGACGAGGCCGCCGCACGCGAGGTCGAAGCCAAGCTGGCCGGCAAGCGCGACGGCAACGGCAACGCGGACGTGCCGCTGGTCGTGAAGGGGTACGTGTTCCTGGCCTCGGCCATGTCCGACAACGGCGGCGAGAAGGCCACCGTCAGCAGCGCCCGGCTGGAAGCGGTCGTGTTCCCGGATGCGTTCGACCTGCTGGTGCCGGGCACCGGCGAGGTGCTGGTGACCCTGGACAAGAAGATCCTGCCGGCCGGCTTCCCGGCCGACAAGTACTTCCTGACCCGTCCGTATGACCGCCACGGCACGCAGTCCGCCCAGCTGGTCAAGGCGAAGATGGGCATCGAAGGCTGACGCCGTTGCGCATTGTGTAACGGTGCCACCCGGGCTGCGTGGCGTGGCCCGGGTGGTTCAGATGGGAAACAGGGGCCAGGGTCGGGTTTCCTCCGGTTCTGGCCCTTTTGTTCCGGGGCGGTAGCGCACGCGATCCTCGTCATCCAGGAAGCGTGGCGGGCGGGTGCCTAGGCCTTGGCCACGTTCTCCAGCAGCTGCGTGAGCGCCGTGGCGACGTTGGACGAGGAGCGGACGATGGTGGCGATGTCCTCCGCCTTCTTGCGCGCCTCCCTGATCGCCTTGTTCGCAGCCTTGGCGTCGTCGAACAGCGCCTGGATCCTGTCGTTGTTCTTTTCCAGCGCGGCGGTGGCGGCCATGGACCAGTTGGCGTGGTGCTTCCAGTAGTTGGCCTGGATCTTCTGGATCAGCTCCGCGTTGCCCTGGGCGGCGGCAATGTCCGCGGCAAGGTTTTCGGTGGCGTCCTGCAGGGCGCGCTGGAATTCCCTGAGCCTGGTGTCCTTGATCGTCACGGCGCTTCCTCCGCGGCCTGCCCGTCGGGTTCCTCGAGAAGTTCAGCCCACAGCCTGATCTCGCCCAGGGCCCTGGCGACGTCGTCCAGCGATAGCGGCTTGCCGGCCTCGAAGTCCTCGTGCAGGGCGATAAGGGCTTCGAAGGCGCTGATGTGCGACTGGTAGGCCGCGCGGCTCGCGGCGGCGAGGCGGCCGGCCTGGTGTGCGTGGACGGTGCGCGCCAGGGCGAGGACGACCGGATCGCTGGCCTCCAGTTCCATGGCCGCTCCCAGCCGGTTGCGGGAAAGGAAATCGTCGACCAGCGGCCTGGGATCGAGGAGCCCGGCCTGCAGCAGGACATCGGCCAGCTGCAGGCGGTTGGAGTGCAGGATTTCGCTGATGCCCTGGTAGACCTCCGCTTCCTCGCGCAGCAGTTCGAGCAGCCGCTGGTCTATCTCCCGCAATGCCCGGCTGGCTTCCAGCAGGCGTCGCTTCTGCGCGGTCCTGGCCGATTCCCCTGCCGCCTTGCGCGCGATCTTCGTGGCCGGAAGCGCCAGCAAGCTGGTCCCGCCCGACAGCAAGGCCATGGCACCGGCCAGGTTGTTGACGCTGTCGGCAAGCTCGCCGAGGGACTGGTCGATATCGACCGCGGCGTCGTACTCCGCTTCCTCCAGGAAGACGCCATAGGCCGAATGCAGCTGGGACAGGGCGCGGGCCCTCAGCGATATCACCCCTGCAAGCTTTTCGTCCGCCGTGAGCACATCGCCTGGTGCCTGGCTGATCCCGCACGGCGAGGGTGTTGCCGGCGCCGTGCACGTGGCAACCGTCAGCAGCACCGCGCTGCGTTCGGGAAACCCGCCGACCTCGCCGGCCAGGTCGGCCAGCGCGGCCTGGCCCGCTTCGGCGGCCTTCTGTCCGGCAGCACCGAGCTTCAGGGCTTCCTCCCTCGGCACCGAGGCGCATCCGGAAAGGAAGAGCAGCAAGACACACATCAGCACGCGTGACATCCGTTCACTCCCTTGGTCGTGGAACGTGGAACGGGAACTGCGCCAGGAGCAGCGCGGCGTGGTCCTGCGCGCTGCGGAACGACCGGTGCGGCAAAGGTCGGCCCTGACGTGCCGGGGATCCATTGGGAGCCGATCCTGGCAGGCCGGGATGGTGCCCCTGGCACCGGATACATCTTATTTGCGCCGGGGGCAGTGCGGCGGGCGCCGCGCGCCGGCGGCCGACGGCCGGCCTGGAGCCGCGCAACGGGGTGGTGCGGGTCCGCCGCTGGGGTGGAGGCACGGCCGGATTGCGAACGGGGTTGAGCGGGGTCAGGTCCACTTCCGCGGCCTGGGCCTGGTCCGCCGCGGCAAGGGTCCGGCCGGTTCCGGAAGATCCAACCGGCCTTGCAGGAGGCGAACCTGACCCCGTCTGCCGTGTTTGCCACCCCGTTTGCCGGCTGATGTCCTGGCTGTCTGGCCGCCCAACGGTGCCATCCGTGGTCCGTTTCAAGCGGCCCGGCCAGGTAATAGAGTCCCCATGGCGGAACGCGCCAGAGTGGGGGGGTAGGGGGATGGCTGGAAAGGCACTGATTTGCGCCATGACGGCGCTCGCGCTGACTGCGTGCGCGACGACGAAGTACACGATCACGCCGGTCGATACCGGCGCGGCACAGCTGAGCTATTACAACGGGCGGCCGACGGCCGACCTGGAGCTGCGCAACGGGGCGGTGCGGGTCACGCCGCTGGGGGTGGAGGTCAACGGGCGGATCAGCTTTGCCGTGGCCGGCTACAACAAGCTGGACATGCCTTCGGACTTCGGGCCCGGGAACTTCACCGCGCGGGTGGGCGGGGCCTGGGTGCCGGTCTATTCGTACGAGGACCTGGAGCGGGAGGCGGAGTCGGCGGCGACCTGGGCGGCGGTCGCCGTGGCCCTGGCCGGGGTGGCCACGGCGGTGGCGGCCACCAACAACGCCTATACCAGCGTGGACACCACGGTTTACACGCCGCGCGGTCCGCGCCTGGCGCGCACCACCTGGTACGACCCGGCGGCGGCCGCCGCCGGGACCGCCGCGGCCACGGCGCTGGCCGCCGGCGGCATCTACCTGATCGACCGCGAGCTGCACGCGACCCTGGAACGGCTCGGCAATACCATCCTGCAGACCACCACGGTCGGCCCGCAGGAGTCCTGGGGCGGGCAGATCGTGGTCGGCAAGGCCAGGGGCCGGGCGCCGTACGAGGTCGACGTGGTCGCGCACTGGAACGACGAGGACTACGTGTTCCGCTTCCGGGTCGAGCGGCGGCGTTAGCCATGGCTAAGGTTTGCCTCCGCCCGGCCGATAACGGATGCCTTGTCCCTGCCCGCGCGCAGGGCGTCCCCCCAATGCAGGTGATCCGTGAAGCGAATTCTGTCCAAGGCCGCGGCGGCGGCGCTGATGGTGCTGCTGCTGGCCGGCTGCGGCGAGGACCGGCCCAGTGACAAGGTGGCCGAGCCAGTGGTGCGCAAGCTGGCCGAGACCGACCTGGCTGATGGCCTGGAAATCGTGGATTTCCAGCGCAGCAATGGCCGGCTGGATCCGGATTCGGCCAACCGCTACCGGGTGACCTACACCTACAAGCTGCAGCTGGCCAAGCCCTACGGCGAGGTCATCCTCGGCCTGGCCCGCGGCCTGAACGAGGAGCTGCAGCAGTCGGCGGCGCGCCAGGCGCAGTCGGACATGGACTTCGGCGCGCTCCAGGACGGGGTCAACCTGATGCAGTCCGTCATGGTCGCCTCGCAGTGGATCAACGCCCAGGGCGACGGATTCGCGCCGCGTCGCGACGCGATGCTGGCCGCCTGTGCGCCGTGCCGTGCGTTCTGGGAAAGCGCCGATGCGCCGGAGCAGGCCGAGCTGCGGCGGGTGTCCTTCATCGTCGCCTGGAACCACCTGGAGCAGATGCAGTTCGCCGACGACTTCCAGGTCGGCGACGGCGTCGAGCGCCACGCCTGGCACAACTTCGAGAAGACCGAGAAGGGCTGGCTGCCCAGCAACTGACCGCAGGCAGCCGCGCGGCCGGATCCGGCTGCGTTGCATTACCCCCGGGGCACGGGTGTCCCGTACCCCGGGGTGGCCGTTGCCACGACACGGCCCGACCTCCCGCGCGCCGGAAGGGGCCCGCGCCAGCGCGGGTCCGGCGCTGGCAGCCCGATGGTTCGCGCGTCCACATCCGTCCAGGGACTGACCGATGGTTGCCACCGTCCTCGTAGGCATGCTGTGTGTCTACTCGCTGAGCTTCGCGGTGATGTTCCTGCTCATCGGCCGGCGCCTGGGAAGCGACCGCATGGGCATGGATGCGTTCGCGGCGGGCAATCTCATCCTCGGCGTGGCCTACGTGCTGCAGCTGATGGAGTCGCCCGGATGGGGCTGGATGGGGGTGGTCAACCACTGCTTCACCCTCGGCGCGCTGGTGGCGTACTGCATCGGCGGCGCGCGCTTCTTCGGCAAGCGCGTGCCCCTGCTGCTGCCGCTGTGCGCGGTGGTGCTGGGATATGCCGCGCTGCAGGCGGTGGTGCACTGGGGCCTGGGCGCGGTGGCGCGCTATGCCCTGCTGTCGGCGGTGTGCTCGCTGTGCTTCGCCTTCATGATCGTGACCCTGCTGCTGGGCCTGTGCAGCTACGCGCGCAACCTGCGCGGAGAGGTGGTGCTGTTCGTGCTGCTGATCGGCGGCATCCTCGTGCTCAACCTGATGAAGCTGGGCAAGCTCGTGGACGGCGGCCTGGAGGCGCTGGACATGGACGCGCGCTTCCAGATGGTCTTCTACATCTACATGTGCTCGCTGGCGACGATCATGCCGCCGTCGTTCGTATGGCTGGTGCTGCGCCGCCTGACCGACCAGTTGCGCGGGATGGCTGCGCGCGATCCGCTGACCCGGCTGCTCAACCGCCGCGGCCTGGCCGAGGCGCTGGAGGCCTGCTTCCAGCGCCCGGGCGCCGATGCGCGGTTGCTGATGATCGACGTGGATCATTTCAAGCGCATCAACGACCGCCACGGCCACCAGGCCGGCGACGCGGTGCTGTGCGCGGTGGCCACGGTGCTGCGCGGTGCCGTGCGCCCGGGCGACCTGGTCTGCCGGATGGGCGGCGAGGAGTTCGCGGTGGTCTGCCCGGGCATCGACGCCAAGGCCGCGTGGAGCCTGGCCGAGCGCATCCGTGGCACGGTCGAGGCCGAGGCCCTGGGCCATGACCCGGCCCATCAAGCCCTGCGCTGCACCGTCACCATCGGCATCTCCGGAAGCTTCGCCAGCACCGCCGCCCTGGAGCAGGCCATGCAGGCCGCCGACGCCGCGCTCTACCGCGGCAAGAAATCCGGCCGCAACCGCATCGAGGCGGCCTGAAGTGCGGCCCGGTCCCGGCATGGGCGGCCTGCACCACCAGCAGGGGCCGGTCGCTCCCGCGCGGCAGCGCTGTTCCATTCCCCGCCGCACGCCAGGAGTAGACTCCGCGCATGACCATCGAATCTCCTGCCGACCTTGAGGGCCTGAAAGTCATCGGCGGCATCGTCGCGCGGGTGCGCGAGGCGATGCTGGCGGCGGCCGTTCCGGGCATGACCACCGCGGAACTGGACGCCATCGGCGAACGCATGCTGGCCGACGCCGGGGCGACGCCGGCGCCACGCGCGGTCTACGGTTTCCCGGGCGCGACCTGCATCAGCGTCAACGAGGAGGCCGCGCATGGCGTGCCGGGCCCGCGCGTGCTGCGCGCCGGCGACGTGCTCAACGTGGACGTTTCGGCCGAGCTGGGTGGCTACTATGCCGACACCGGCGGCACCCGCGTGCTGCCCAAGGCCTCGGCGCGCGATACCAGGCTGTGCCACGCCTCGCGCACTGCGTTGGCGGAGGCGCTGAAGGTCGCCCGCGCCGGGCAGCCGCTGAACCTGATCGGCAAGGCCATCGAGGCCACTGCGCGCCGGTTCGGCTTCCGGGTGATCGAGAACCTGGGCAGCCACGGCGTGGGCCGCAGCCTGCACGAGGAGCCGGACCATATCCCCGGCTACTACGACCCGACCGACGCGCGCGTGCTGGAGGAGGGCATGGTGATCACCATCGAGCCCTTCATCTCCACCCGCACCCGCGTGGTCGAGGAAGCCGGCGATGGCTGGACCTTGCTGGGCGCGCCGGGCAACCGCTCGGCCCAGTACGAGCACACCCTGGTCATCACCCGCGACGCGCCCATCGTCCTGACCCTGCACTGAGCATCCCCGGCCGTTGCCAGCGGCCGCCGTGGTGCCGGATGATCCGACGCCGACAGGGCAGGCGCGGGGCGGGGGGAGTTGCCCCGCCACGGGATTGGTGGTCGCCTGCCCGGGGCCACAAGGGGACGGGCAACACAGGTGTTGAAGCAGCTGTTCTGCGCGCTGTTCGTGCTGCTGGGCGCGGCCTTGCTGGCTGCGGGCCTGCACGGGCTGTCCCACGCCGCGGCCTCGCGCGACTGGCCGGCCGTGGAAGGCGTGGTGCTGGATGCCGGGCTGGACGTCCGCCGCTCCCACACCTTCCTCCCGCGCGTGCACTACCGCTACCAGGTGCGCGGGCAGTCCTTACGAGTCCACCCGCCTGTACTTCTCCGGCCTGCCGGTTTCCAGCGACCGCAAGGGCGCCGAAGCCATGCTTGCCGGCCTGGCACCGGGGCGGAAGGTGGCCGTGTTCCACCACCCCGCCCGGCCGGAGCTTGCGGTGCTGCAGCCGGGGATTACCGCGGCCGCCCGCCTGCCCCTGTTCGGCGGGCTGGCGTTCATGGGCTTTGGCCTGCTGTGCCTGTACCTGGAACGGCGCGCGTGGCGCAGGGTGCGCCCGGCCGCGGAGGCCGGCACGTGAGCGTGGCGGAGTACCTGGTGCGCATGTGGCACGGCGCGGCCGCCGGCGACAGGCAGGCGCTGCTGTTCTGGATGTGGATGTACGCCTCGCTGTGCTGCGGCTACGGCGCGTGGTACCTGCTGCGCATCCGCCGCTGGCCCGCGGTGGCCGGCACCCTGCGCATGCTGGAACAGCGCCAGATCGGCGTGGCCCTGCTCCGGGCGGAGCGTACCTACCGCATGAAGGCCGACTATGAGTACGAAGTGGACGGCCGTCGCTACCGTGGCTCGCGGGTGACGGCCTGGCCGCTGGCTGCCTCCGGCGCCCTCCGCGGCCTGCTCGAGCTGCAGCGCCTGGGCGTGCACGCGGACGGCGACCGGGTGCGGGTGCTGCACCACCCGACCCGCCACCACCGCGCCTTCCTGGTGCGTCCGGGGTGGTTCGGGATCGGTTTCCTGCTGGTCCTGGCCCTGCTGCCACCGCTGCTGTACTTCGCCCACTACGGACTGCGCTAGGCGGCGCGCCCGCAATGTCGATCGGGGCGCGCCCGGGACGTCGTACCGGCGACATCCCCGCGCACGGAGCACGCCATGGGCAATCCAGCAGGGGCCACCGGGCCCGCGTCCTACTTCCCCTCGATCGAACGAACCTACGGCAAGCCCATCGCCCACTGGCTGGCGGTGCTGGACCAGACCGCCGGACTGGCGCACATGGACCAGGTGGCCCTGCTCAGGCAGACCCACGGCCTGGGCCACGGCCATGCCAATGCCCTCGTCGCCTGGCACCGCAGCCGGCAGGGGAGGGGCGCATGAAGCTGCTGTACAGCCGCAACCCCAACCCGCGCCTGGCCGTGGCCACCGCGCGCTACCTGCAGGCGCCGGTGCAGTTCGAGTTTGCCGCGCCGCTGGCGCCGGGCCAGGCCGAGCGCTACCGCCCGCTCAACCCGGCGCTGCGCGTCCCGATCCTGGTGTACGACGACGGCAGCAGCCTGTGGGAAACCGACGCCATCGCCTGCCGGCTGGCGCGCGAGGTGCGTTCGCCGTTCTGGCGCACCGGCATGGACGAGCCGGCAATGCTGCAATGGCTCAGCTGGGGCAAGCAGAACTTCGTGCGCGCCTGCGACATGGTCCAGTTCGAGTACGTGACCAAGCAGCGCTACGGCCTGGGACCGGTGGACCGGGGCGAGGTGGCCAAGGGCCTGGCGCTGTTCGCCGAAAGCGCCGCGCTGCTGGAGGAACAGCTGGCCGCGCGGCCCTGGCTGTTGCGCGACGGGATCTCCTATGCGGACTTCCGCATGGCCAGCTTCCTGCCGCACCACCAGATCGCCGGCCTGCCGCTGCATGACTATCCGGCGATCCGCGCCTGGTACGCGCGGATCGAGGCGCTTCCGGCCTGGTCCGATCTCTTCGCCGGACTGGACGCACCGGAGCTGCCGCCGGTACCGCAGGCGGCCTAGCTGCCCGCGGCCACGAGGTGCCGGCGATGGCGGACATGCCGTTCCTGGGGCCTGACCTGGGCTCGCTGGCGTTCTTCGCCGCCGCCTTCGTCGCGCCGGTGGCGGCGCCGCGCTCAGAGCCGGCCGGCGGCCGGATACAACTCCCGGTCCTCGCGGCGCAGGCGTTCGTACAGCGCCCGCAGCACGGTGTTGGCGTCGCTGCGGAACGCTTCCGGGTCGGCCTGCAGCCGCGCCGGCACCCGCCAGCGCTCGACGAAGCGGCCGAAGGCCTCGGCCAGGCCCTGCATCTCGGCCTGGTAGCGGGAGCTGAGCGCGGCCAGGTCGGCGCGGCCGCTGCGCGCCAGGCGCGGGTACAGCACCTGGTCCTCGGCCGCCAGGTGGAACTTGATCAGGCTGGCGGTGCCGACGATGGCCTGGCTGATGGCACCGGCGTTGCCGGCGATCCCGGCCCGTGACAGCGAGCGCAGGGTCTCGATCTGCTCCAGGATCGTCGCGTGGTCGCGGTGGTAGCGATCCATGTCCATGGCGTGTTGCAGTCCTCGCGTGCATGGGCGGATGCCCACGCGCGCACTGTGGCGGTCGCCGCTTCGTGGTGCCCTGACCTGGGTCAAGCGCGGGCCATGCCGGCCGCAATCCGCAGGGGCTGGGCCACGCATGCACGCCGCGGCGCGTGCGGGCAAATGCAGCAGGACGGAGGTAGAGCAGGCGTTGCAGGATGCGGGGGTTCCCGCCGGCGCAGGCATGCGCCTGCGTCGACGAGCGGTCCGCCCCGGCCCCAGTCCCGGAGGGGTGAACCAGTGTCCGATTGCATGCCAGGGTATTTGGCGGTACCTGTGTGCGGACACCGGGAGGGAGGGGGATCCATGCGCAACAGGCGCAAGTCCAGGTCTTGGTGGTTGCTGCTGGTCGTGCTGCTCGCGCCGCTGGCCCCGCTGGCGCAGGCCCACCCCGGCGGGCTCAACGCCGAGGGCTGCCACCACGACCGCCGCAACGGCGGCTACCACTGCCATCGCGCGCCCGCCGGCAATGCCGCCAGCCAGGCGCAGTCGCTGCAGGCGCCCGCGCGCGCGGCCCCGGCCAATGGCCGTGCCTTCCGCAACTGCGCCGAGGCACGCGCGGCCGGCGCCGCCCCGGTACGCCGCGGCGATCCCGGCTACGGCCCGAACCTGGACCGCGACAACGACGGCATCGGCTGCGAGTAACCGCGCCGCCGCATTGCCTTCCGCCGGAAGCGTGCCGGAAGATGCGGCCGTCTGCGCCGTCCTGCATGCCGTCGGCTGCCGGCGCGCGCGGGCTGGACGGAACCGTGACCAAGGGGAGGATGCGATGCGGATGACCGGAGCGGCCCTGCTGGGCCTGGTGCTGCTGGGCGGCATGGCGGGCGAGGCGCTGGCCGCGGGCAAGGGCGCGGATGCGTGCCAGGCGCTGGTGGGCTTCACCGATGCGCGGCTGCGGCTGGAAGTGACCGCGGCCGAGCGCGTGCCCGCGGCGCCCCCGGGCACGGTGCGCGCGCAGCCCTACCTGCCGCCGGTGGCGGTACCGCTGCCGACGCATTGCAAGGTCTCCGGCCGGATCAACGACCGCACCGGCGCCGATGGCGTCCGCTACGGCATCGGCTTCGAGCTGGCCCTGCCGGAGGGCTGGAACGGGCGCTTCCTGTTCCAGGGCGGCGGCGGGCTCAACGGTTCGATCGCCCCGGCACTGGGCACCACCGCCGCCGGCGACGCGCCTGCGCTGGCACGCGGCTTTGCCGTGGTCTCCACCGACAGCGGGCACAAGGGCGAGGGCTTCGACGCCTCGTTCATGCGCGACCAGCGCGCCGCGCTGGACTTCGCCCATGCCTCGGTCGGCACCACCGCCCAGGCCGCGCTGCTGCTGGTGGAGCGCTACTACGGCAAGGCGCCGCACCATTCGTACATGGCCGGTTGCTCCACCGGTGGCCGCGAGACCATGCTCGCCACCCAGCGCTATCCGGAGCTGTTCGACGGCGTGATCGCGGTGGCCCCGGCCATGCGCACCGGCTTCTCCAACCTGGCCCTGGCGCATGCGCGCAGCAGGTTCATGCAGGCCGCGCCACGCGATGCCCAAGGCAAGCCGCAGCTGGCGCGGACCTATTCGGCCGCGGACAAGGCGCTGGTCCTGAAGGAACTGCTGGCGCAGTGCGACGCCCTGGACGGCCTGGCCGACGGGGTGATCGAGAACGTGCTGGCCTGCCGCTTCGAGCCGAAGCGCCTTCAGTGCAAGGCCGGCAAGCAGGACGGCTGCCTCTCCGCGGCCCAGGTCGCGGCGCTGGAGGAGGCGTTCAAGGCACCGCGCGACGCGGCCGGCGCGCCGCTGTACGTGGACTACCCCTACGACACCGGCATCGTGTACGAGGGCCCGGGCATCCCCGGCTTCCTGCCGGCCGAGGGGCCGGACATCCTCGCCGCGGTGATGCCCCCGGCCGAGGGCTTCGACGCCGATGCCCAGGCCCGCCGGGTGCGCGCCGACGCGGTGCAGATGCTGACCGACACCGACACCTGGACCAACCTCGGCGGCTTCCTCGGCCGCGGCGGCAAGGCCATGTACGTGCATGGCGTCAGCGATCCCTGGTTCTCGGCCTGGGACACGCTGGACTACTTCAGGCGCGCCGAGGCGGCCAACGGCGCCCAGGCCTGGAACGACGCGGCGCGGTTCTACTTCGTGCCGGGCATGGGCCATTGCGGCGGCGGCACCGCGCGCGACCAGTTCGACCTGCTGACCCCGCTGGTGGAGTGGGTGGAACAGGGCCGCGCGCCCGGCCGGGTGCTGGCACGCGGGGCTGCCCTGCCGGGCGAGCGCCCGCTGTGCCCGTACCCGACCCATGCGCATTACCAGGGCGGCGATCCGGCCCACCCGGACAGCTACATCTGCCAGGCCGGCGACTGAGGCCGGCACCGGCCTGTTCCCTCCATGCGCGGCCGCTTGGCCGCGCCGCGATGCCGCTGCTGCTCGCCACGCCGTTCTTCGGTCCGCGCGCGCCTGGGTGCGCGACCAGGGGCGCGGCCCCGGCGAGGCGTTCGCGCCCGCGTTGCGGCGGCAGCGGTTGCCCGGGCCGTTCGATGGATGCTGCGGCTGCCCGGCGTGCGGGGCGTCAGCCGTACCCGCGCCGGGTTCCATGCCGTGCGGCGTCGGGCGCCGGCGGACCTGCTGTAGGGGCTTCCCCGATGGCCAGGCCGCGGGGATGCCGGGACACTAGGCCGCGCCGGGGGCGTGCGCGGGAGCCGGTCGCCAGCCCGGGACCCGGGCGGGCACCGGCCCAGGCCTGCGCGCTCCATACGCACTGTTCAAGTCCGGCGGGCGGCGGCCGTTAACGATGGTGTCGGACCTCGCCTGCTGTTTGCGGCGGGGTGCGACTTCCCAGTCCAGCGAGCGGTCCTGATGGTTTCCACTGCATTCCGCACCGACGGTGAAGGCGATCCCGTGAACCCGCCGCGGCGCTATGGCCTGTTGCGGCGGTTCGAGCCGCAGCTGGAGGCCGAGTACCGCCTGTTCCAGGACGCCGCCCTGGTGGCGCGCATCCGCTGGGCACTGGGGGCTGCGGTCGGCGTGCTGCTGGCCTACGCCATCCTCGACCTGTTCGTGGCGCCCCCGCCGATCATGGGCGAGGTGGTGTTCCTGCGCCTGCTGCTGATGGTGGCGCCGCTGGTGCTGCTGCTGGCCGCCTCGTTCCGCGAGGAGTGACGCGGCATCCTGCACCGCCTGGCCGGCCTGGCCTGCCTGTGCACCGCGCTGGGGGCGGTGGTCCTGGTCACCCGCACCCGCGCCCTGGGCATGCCGCAGGACTACGAGGGCGTGCTGCGGGTGCTGATGTACCTGTACGGCTGCGGCGCCATGCGCCTGCACACCGCGATCCTGTGCGGCACCACCACCGTGGTGTATCCGCTGGCCGAAGCGGTGGCCGGCCTGCCGGCCGACGAGCTGGCCATGCGCACCGTGTTCACCGTCACCACCAACATCATCGGCATCATCACCGCCTGGGTGCTGGACCAGGAGGGGCGCGGCAACTTCCTGATGGCGCGCCAGCTGCGCGGCATGGCCCACCGCGACTACCTCACCGGCCTGCCCAACCGCCGCGCCTTCGCCGAGCGGATCGACGCGGTGTGGCAGCGCGCCCGCGCCGAGCAGCGGCCGCTGGGCATCGCGCTGATGGACGTGGACTGGTTCAAGGCCTACAACGACCGCTACGGCCATCCGGCCGGCGACCGCGTGCTGCGCGCGGTGGGCCGGGTGCTGGGCGCGCACGCGCGCGGGCCGCTGGACATGGTGGCCCGCCACGGCGGCGAGGAATTCGTCTGCGTCTGGTACGACGCCAGCCTGGCCGACGTGGAAACCACCCTGGCGGCGATCCATGCCGACATCGCGGGCCTGGGCATCGAGCACGAGGGCTCGCACGTGCCCGGCAAGCGGCTGACCCTCAGCATCGGCCTGCACTACCTGTACCCGCAGCCGGGCAGGGCGGTGACCGAGGCGCTGCTGCGCGCCGACCAGGCGCTGTACGAGGCCAAGGCCAGCGGCCGCCACACCACGGTGGTCACCCTGGGCGACCAGGGGCCGGCGCCCCTGCCGGCCGAGGCGGCGCAGCTGGAAGAAGCCACCCTCGGCTGAGCCGCCGCCCCGGGGACGTCGTCCGCACGCGCGGGCATCGGGCCTGCGGGGCAGCCGTGTCCCGGCGCCTCCGCGCCAGGCTGCATCCGCCCCTGGTCCCGGCAACCTGCCGCCGGCACTGCGCAGGAGCTAGCAGGGCCCCTCGCGCGGGAACGAGCCGGCCAGCGCCACCTCCAGCAGCAGCATGAGGATCAGGCCGCGCGCCCCGAACAACAGGCTGCAGATCGCCAGCAGGCCCAGGGCGATGGCCACCAGCTGGCGCCGGCGGCGGACCGCGGCGCGGCCGCCGCGTGCCAGGTAGGCGGCCAGCGCCGCGCCCAGCCCGGACAGCACGCCCAGGAACACGTTGTCGCGGCCGGCGAAATCGGTGAGCGCCGCCAGCCCGGCGACTTCGGGGGCGGCGACCCGCGCCAGCAGCCAGGTGCCGGCGACCGCGGTGGCCGTGCCGGCGCTCCAGGCCCAGCGCGACCAAGCGGGAGAACGGGACCTGCGGTCGGCCCGGGGCCGGTGACCGCCACTGTCGCGGCCACCGCCCGCCGCGGCGCGAGGATCAGCTGTGCACATATCGACCTGTGGGTTGTTTCCCCTGCAGCGCAAGCTTCCCGTGCCACTGGGGGGGCGCGCTATCAGGGAATTCTGACCCCTTCACGGAAGTTCACACTTTCACGGGTCTCACGTCGATGAACCCCCGCTGCGGTGCGCACCCGTGCAGCGCCGGTTTTTCACCGTCGTTTGTCCGCGCCTGCGGAAGGCTGCGGGGACACACACGACGGAGGACCCTCCATGAACACCCGGAAGATGCTTCGCCTGCTGGCCGCCGCGCCGCTGCTGCTGGGAGCCGGCGTGGCCGGCGCGCAGCAGACCTACGGACCGGAGGACGAGGGCCGCCGCTTCAGTGACGGCAGCCGCGTGGTCTGCGAGGAAGTCGAGGTCGCGCAGAACACCAAGGATCCCAACCGCATTGCCGGTACCGCCACCGGTGCGGTGATCGGTGGCCTGCTCGGCAACCAGGTCGGCGGTGGCAAGGGCAAGAAGCTGGCCACGGTCGGCGGCGCGGTCGCCGGTGGCGCCATCGGCCGCAACATCCAGGGCAACAACCAGGAACGGCGCGGCCAGCGCCAGGTCGAGACCCGCTGCGAGCGCGTCTGGCGCTGATCCCCACACAGGAGCCGGAAATGGCCAGTCCCGAGGAACTCGAACGCAAATTCTGGAAGGCGCTGAAGTCGGACATGACCGTGATGCTGGGCGTGGACGGCATGGAGGACGGCCACACCCGGCCGATGACCGCGCAGCTGGAGCACGAAGGCCATGGTCCGATCTGGTTCTTCACCTCCACCGACAACGCCCTGGTGCGCGAACTGTCCGGCCCGCGCCGGGCCACGGCCGCGTTCGTGGCCAAGGACCACGACCTGTTCGCCAGCATCGGCGGGCAGCTGGCGGTGGATACCGACCGCGCGGTGGTGGAGCGGCTGTGGAACCCGTTCGTCGCCGCCTGGTATGAGGGCAAGGACGATCCGAAGCTGGCCCTGCTGCGCCTGGACCCGGACCAGGGCGAGGTCTGGCTCAACGAGAACAGCCTGTTTGCCGGGGTGAAGATGCTGATGGGCATCGACCCCAAGCAGGACTACAAGGACAAGGTCGCGCGGGTCGACCTCGGCTGAGGCAAGCCGGCCGGAAAGGGGGCGGCGGAGGCGCGCCCGGCGCGCCTCCGCTGTTGTCCGGCGATGCTGCCCTGCAAGGCCCGGCGCGCCCGGGCCTTGCCGTTGCGGCGCTCAGCGCCGCGTGTATCCGTCGTCCGGGAACAACCGCTCGGCGCCGTGCCAGGCGTCCCACACCGCGTCGCGGGCGTCCTCCCAGTCCAGGCGCGAACTGCCGCGCGCGCTGTCCCAGCCGCGCTCCAGTTCCTGCTCCAGTTCCGCGTCCCAGACCCGCCCGCGCAGGTTGCTGCGGGCGTAGGTACCGTAGCGGTAGGCCGGCCGGTAGTCCTCGTAGTCGTAGTCGCTGAGGTAGTAGTCGGCCGCCTCGTACTGGTCGGCGTAGTAACCGTCGGTCGCCTCGTAGGCGCGGTAGGTGCGGTCCGAGCGCTCGAACGCGTCGCGCACCGCGTCGCGTGCCTGCTCCCAGGTCAGGCGCGAGCCGCCCCGGGCCTGCTCCCAGCCGGAGCGGGCGCGTGCCTCCAGCGAGGCGTCCCAGCGCTGGCCGGCACCGGACTGCTCGCGCACGTCCAGGCCGTAGCGGTAGGCCGGGGCGTAGTCGCTGTCGTAGTCGAAGCCCGGGTCGTTGTAGGGGCGGTTGGCGTACTCGGTGCGCCAGTATTCGGCCTCGGCGGTGGGATCCAGGCGTTCGGCCACGTTCTTGCCGGCGGCGGCGCCGGCAAGCGCGCCGACCGCGCCGCCGACCAGCGTGCCGATCGGTCCCAGCAGCGAGCCGACCGCGGCGCCGGCGACGGCGCCGCCGGTGCCACCCACGCCCACGCCCACCGGATGGGAACCGGGCGCGCCGGTGATCGGATCACGGTTGAGATCACGGGGTTCTTTGCTCATGGGCTCACCTCCAGGAGACGGCCCTTGGCGGGCCGGGGAAAACCCGCACCCTTGCACCGGCACCGTTCAACGGCCGTGTGCCGGGTGTCAGCCGCGGATGAAGGCGCGGCCTCGCGAGGGCAAGTCTAGAATGGCCGACCCCACGTTTTGCAAGGAGTTCCCATGGCCACCTACCTGATCACCGGCGCCAACCGCGGCATTGGCCTGTCGCTGGCGCAGCAGCTGCGGGCACGCGGCGAAACCGTCATCGGCGTGTGCCGCCAGGCCAGTGATGCGCTGCGCGCCAGCGGGGCGGAGGTCATCGACGGCGTCGACGTTTCCGATGCGCAGGCCGTGGCCACGCTGCCGGAGCGGCTGCAGGGCCGGCGCATCGACGTGCTGGTGCTCAACGCCGGCATCTTCAGCAACGAGACCCTGGAGGCGCTGGACGCGGACGCGTTTGCGCGCATCCAGCGCCAGTTCGAGGTCAACACCCTCGGTCCGCTGCGCGTGGCCGCGGCGCTGCAGGCGCAGCTGGCCGACGGCGGCAAGATCGGCATCATCACCAGCCGCATGGGCTCGGTGGAGGACAACGGTTCCGGTGCCTACTACGGCTACCGCGCTTCCAAGGCGGCGGTGAACGCGATCGGCAAGTCGCTGGCGGTGGACCTGGCTCCGCGCCGGATCGCGGTGTTCCTGCTGCACCCGGGACGGGTCGGCACCGACATGCTTGGTGGCCAGGGCGACATCGGTCCGGACGAGGCGGCAGCCAACCTGATCGCGCGCCTGGATGGCCTGACCCTGGCCGAGACCGGCAGCTTCTGGCACGCCAACGGCACGCCGCTGCCCTGGTAAGCCGCTTCCTCCCTGCAGGCGAGCGGTCCTGCCTGCCGGGAGCATGCCGATGCGGCGGCCAGGCCACCGTGCCGGGCATTCGCAAGTACGTGCGATACCCCTCATCCGGCACGGCGGATCCACTGGCCTGGAAAGGCGATGGTGCCGGGCTCCGGCCGCAGGAGCCCGGACTGCCGCATGGCCGGCTTCAGCCACCAAACCCCGGACTGGCCTGGGCCGCGCGTGGCGGCTCGGATTCCTCGCCGTCGAAGGTGGCGGCGGTATCGGGCGTGCCGCCCAGGCCGACGACGTCGGAGCTGGCGCGGGCTTCGTCGCCGCCGTCGATATCCTCGCGGCGCGGATCGCCATGCGGCGGCGTGGTGCCGGCATCGTCCGCCACGGCGTGGCTGGAACCGCCGTCGGACTTGTGCCGCTGCCAGGCGCGGTAGGCGACGACGCCAAGCGCGGCAACCGCCGCGGTGCGCAGGATTCCCATGGTCTTGCTCCTCAGTGTTCGCGGGGAAGGAGATCCGAGGTTGGAGCCTGTGCGGTTAGGCGGACGTGACCCGGCGGTGCAGGCGCCGTCATCCGCGCGCGGATGAATGGCAGCCGCAACGCGGCGCCGATTCCACGGGCGTTTCATGGGGCGCGGCGCAGCATCCGGACGGAGATATCCCGAACCGGAGCGCACCATGGCCAAGCCACCCAGCACCCACGACGAACGCCAGTCCGCCTACCGCGGCAAGGGCCCCGACACCGATCCGTCCGGACACGGCCGCAAGGATCCGTCCGCGCCGCTGCCCGCGGAGGGCTCAGGCGAAGGCTGGTACCCCCGCGGGCACGGCAAGGGCGGATCGCTGGGCGAGGGCGAGCCGGAAGGCCGGCCGCGCCGCGATGGCAGCACCCAGCCGGACTTCGGCCAGCACGACGCGCTGGAACAGGCCGCCGGGCGCGACCGCGACGACGACTGAGCCGCGTCCATGTCCATGGCGCCGCCAGCCGTCCCGCCGCTGCCCGGGTTGGGCGTGCTGACCACCAACATCCACATGGGCCTGGACATGCTGCAGCGACGCTTCGTGCTGCCGCGGCTGCGCGAGGCGATCCGCGCGCTGGGTGCCGACCTGGTGTTCCTGCAGGAAGTGCAGGGCGACCACCGCGAACGCGCCCGGCGCTGGCGGCAGTGGCCGGACGTGCCGCACTACGAATACCTGGCCGACACCCTGTGGCCGCAGTTCGCCTACGGCCGCAACGCGGTCTACCCGCACGGCCACCATGGCAACGCGCTGCTGTCGCGGCTGCCGATCGTGCGCCACGCCAACCACGACGTATCCGTGGCCGGCCACGAGAACCGCGGGCTGCTGCATTGCGAGCTGGAACTGCCCGGCCACCCGCAGCACCTGCACGCGGTCTGCGTGCACCTGGGCCTGCGCGAGGCCCATCGCCGCCGCCAGGTCGGCCTGCTGCGCGAGGTGCTGCGCGCCGAAGTGCCGGTGGATGCCCCGGTGGTGGTGGCCGGCGACTTCAACGACTGGCGTGCCGCCGCCCACCGCCAGGTGCTGGACTGCGGCCTGGTGGAGGTCTTCGAGCAGCGCCGCGGCCGGCTGGCGCGCAGCTTCCCCGCGTTGTGGCCGCTGCTGCCGCTGGACCGAATCTACGTGCGTGGCCTGCAGGTGCACGAGGTGGCGATGCCGCGCGGTGCGCCCTGGTCGCGGCTGTCCGACCACCTGCCGCTGTACGCGCGCGTTTCCGGCGAGGTGGCGGCATGAGTGGCGGGCTTTCGTGCTGGCAATCGGGCAATGCGGTGCGCCTGCTGGAGAACGGCGAGGGCTTCTATGCGCGCGCGTTCGCCGCGATCGAGGCCGCGCGGAGCGAGATCCTGCTGGAGACCTTCATCCTGTTCGAGGACGAGGTCGGCCAGGCGCTGCATGCGCGCCTGGTGGACGCGGCGCGGCGCGGCGTGCGGGTGTCGGTGCTGGTGGACGGTTACGGCTCGCCGGGTTTCTCCGCCGCCTTCGTCGCCGCGCTGGCCGAAGCCGGCGTGGTCCTGCGCAGCTACGACCCGGGACCGCAGCCGCTGGGCATCCGCCTCAACGTGTTCCGCCGCATGCACCGCAAGCTGCTGGTGGTCGACGGCACGGTCGCCTTCGTTGGCGGCATCAACTATTCGGCCGACCACCTGCTGCATACCGGCCCTGACTCCAAGCAGGACTACGCGGTGGAAGTGCGTGGGCCGGTGGTCGCGGAGATCCACCGCTTCGTGGCCGCGCAGGCCGGCGAAGCACCCGCGCCCGCCACCACGCCGGCGGCGCCCGCCGGCGAGGCAGGGGCGGCCTTCGTCGTGCGCGACAACGACCGCCACCGCACCGACATCGAGCAGGCCTACCGCGCGGCGTTCCGCGCCGCGCGCAAGCGCATCCTGCTGGCCAATGCCTATTTCTTCCCCGGCTACGGCTTCCTGCACGACCTGGCCGCCGCCGCGCGCCGCGGCGTGGACGTGCGGCTGATCCTGCAGGGCCAGCCGGATACCCCGGCGGCGCCGCTGGCCGCGCGCACCCTGTACCGCCAGCTGCTGCGCGACGGGGTGCGCATCCATGAGTACTGCACCCGTCCGTTCCACGGCAAGGTCGCGGTGGTGGACGACGACTGGGCCACGGTCGGCTCCAGCAACCTGGATCCGCTGAGCCTGTCGCTCAACCTCGAGGCCAACCTGGTGGTGCGCGACCGCGACTTCGCCGGCACCCTGGCGGCCTCCCTGCAGCGGCTGTGGGAGCACCACTGCGAAGCGGTGACGCTGGCCGACCTCGCCCGCCGCCCGCGCTGGCGGGTGCCGCAGCCGCTGCTGTACCACGTGCTGCGCCATTTCCCGCGCTGGGCCGGGTTGCTGCCGGCGCACACCCCGTGGGTGGAGACCCTGGCCGCGCCCGGGCGCGCGAAGGAGGACGCAACGGCCCGCCGCTGGCTGGCGGCGCTGCGGCGATGAGCGCGCGCCGGCGCCTGCTGCTGCGGCTGCTCACCCTCGCGGTCCTGGGCGTGGTCGCGGTGCTGCTGCTGCGGCTGGCGCGCCAGACCGACTGGGCCGCGGTGGCTGCTGCCCTGCGCGGCTACGGCGCGGGCACGTTGGCCACCGCGCTGGCGCTGGTGGCGGCCAGCTATGCCCTGTACTGCGGCTACGAACTGCTGGCGCGGCGCCAGGTCGGGCATCGCGTCGGCACGCGGCGCACCGTCTGCATCGCCCTGGTCAGCTACGCCTTCAGCCTCAATTTCGGGGCGCTGGTCGGCGGTGGTGGCATGCGCCTGCGCCTGTACCGCGGTGCCGGCCTGGCGGGCGGCCCGATCGCGCGGGTGGCGCTGTACGCGGTCACCACCAACTGGATCGGCTACTGCCTGCTGGCGGGGATGGTGCTGGCCAGTGCGCGCCTGCCGCTGCCGGGCGGCGTGGCGCCCGAAGCGGCCTGGCGGATACTGGGCGCGGCCATGCTGCTGCTGGTTGCGGCCTACCTGTTTGCCTGTGCGCGCTGGCCGGGCCGCCCGTTGCGGGTGCGCGGCCATGGCCTGCCCCTGCCCACCTTGCGCATCGCGGGCTGGCAGCTGCTGCTGTCCACCCTGAACTGGGCACTGATTGGTGCGCTGATGTTCGTGCTGCTACCCGATGGCGTGGCCTATCCGCGGGTGCTGGCGGTGGTGCTGCTCGCAGCGGTGGCCGGAGCCCTGCTGCATACCCCGGCCGGGCTTGGCGCCTGGGAATCGGCCTTCCTGCTGGCCCTGGGCGGGGAACTGGGACGACCGGCAATCATCGCCGCCCTGCTGGCCTGGCGCGGGCTCTACTACGTACTGCCCCTGGCCATTGCCCTGGTGCTCTACGCGACACTGGAAGCACGGCGTCCTCCGCGCACGGCTCCGCGCGCCGGCTGAGCCGGCAACCACCTCCCGCCCCAGCACCCCGGTCCCGAATCCCGATCCCGAACCTTATCCGCGTGGCGCCTCCGGCGGCGCGGCGTCCTCGCCACCTTCGCAGGGTTCGCCTTCCGGCGCTCCGGCGACCAGGCCGGCCTGCACCAGCATGCATTGCAGGCGCCGGGTGATGTAGGCCTCGTGCTCGGGCGGGGCATTGCGGGTGAGCGGCGCGGAAGCCTCGGCGAAGCGGTCCAGCGCAGCGGCCTCGTCGCCCTGGGCCTTGAGCTCCGGAATCAGCTTTTCCAGCCGTTGCAGCTCGGCGTCGATGGCGGACCTGTTTTCCATGGCTGCATCTTCGGCCGCGCCCCGTCACGGTGGTGTCAGTTTGCGGCACGTGGCGCAGGCGCCGGCAGCGACGGGTTAACGGAAACCATGCCAGTTTCTTGCCGGCAGGTTAATCAGCGCCGGCGGAGCATCGCAGGTTCCATCCCAGCCCAGGAGAGTGCCATGCGTATCGGCGACGTCATGAGCCGCGATGTGTGCGTCGTATCGCCCGCCACCACGCTGCGCGAAGCCGCGCGCGAGATGGCCCGGCGTGATGTCGGCTGCCTGCCGGTGGGCGAGGACGACCGCCTGGTCGGCATCGTCACCGACCGCGACATCGTCCTGCGCGGCATCGGCGAGGGCTTGGACCCGGACAGCAGCGTGCGCGAGGTGATGACCGCTGGAGTGAAGTACTGCTTCGACGACGAGGACGTCGACGAAGTCGCGGCCAACATGGCCGGGCTGGAGAAGCGGCGCCTGCCGGTACTCAACCGCGACATGCGCCTGGTCGGCATCGTCTCGCTGGCCAATTTCGCCTACAGCCACGACCAGCAGGCCTCGCAGGAACTGCTGCGCGGCGTGGCGCGTCCGCACTGAAACGGGAGAGTCCCATGCAGCACGAGCGGATCCTCGCCGCGGCCCTGGTGGCCACGCTGTGCCTGTGCGCCTGCGATCGCGATGCCGGACCCGGGACTACCCAGGGCGGCACCCTGCAGGACAGCCCCACGGACACCGCCGCCGCGGCAGGCAATGCCGCCGACCCGGCCATGGCCGACACCCCCGGCACCGGTGCGCCGACCGGCATGGATACCGGCGGCAATGCGATGGACGACGGCGGTACGGCCGGGGCCGCGTCCCCCGCCGCAGCGGGCGCTGGAGCCGGTGCAGGCACGGAGGCCGGCCAGTCCGCGCTGGACCGCTACCCGGCCGCGCAGCGCGCCTGCGTGGAGGAAGTGGCCCGCGTCTCCGGCACCCCGGCCGCCGAGCTGGTCGTCACCGGCACCGCGCGCACCCAGGCCGGCGTGGAGGTGAGGGTCCAGCGCCAGGAACTGCGCAGCGCCTGGACCTGCCAGACCGATGCCCAGGGCGGAACCGTGCTCGGCGTGCAGGACGGCCGCGCTTCCTGAATCCGCAACACGCAACGGCAAGGCGCGGCTTGATCCGGATCAAGGCCATGCCCACGGCGCGGGCCGAGAATGCCTCCACCCTAGGGAAGGAGGCAGTGCCATGTACACGCATATCCTGGTTCCGACCGATGGTTCGCCGCTGTCCGACAGCGCGCTGGAACAGGCGCTCAGGCTGGCGAAGAGCCTGGGCGCACGGATCACGGTGCTGACCGTGATCGAGCCGTTCCAGGTGGTGGCCTACGAGCCCGAGCAGGTGGCCGCCACCCGCGATGCCTACGAGAAGTACGCGCGCGAGGAAGCCGACCGGCGCATGGCGCGCGCCACCGAGCTGGCCAAGGCCGCCGGCGTCGAACACGACGCCGTTTCGCTGAGCGCCGACGACCCGCACGAGGCCATCATCCAGACCGCACGCGAGCGCGGCTGCGACCTGGTGGCGATGGCTTCCCATGGCCGCCGCGGCATCAAGGCGCTGGTGCTGGGCAGCGTCACCGCCAAGGTGCTGACCCATTCCGACATTCCGGTGCTGGTGTACCGCCCGCCGGTGCAGTGACCTGCAGCGGCACGCCGCCCCGGTTTTCTCCACCCCTCGGCCGGGGCGGCGTGCCAACCTCCGGATTTCGCGCGCCCCGGTGGCGCGCGCTTTTTTTCCGATGATCCGTTCGCTCTACCTTGCCGGCCCCGACGTGTTCCGCCCCGATGCCGCCGAGCGCGGGCGGCAGCTGAAGGCGCTGTGCGCGCGCCACGGCTTGGAGGGACTGTTCCCGCTGGACCAGGAAGTGCCGGCGGAGATCACCGATCCGGCGGCGCAAGCGGCCTGGATCTACCGCAACAACATCGCCCTGATCGGGCGCGTCGACGCGGTGCTGGCCAACCTGGACTTCTTCCGCGGCCCGGAACCGGACAGCGGCACCTGCTTCGAGGTCGGCTACGCGGTGGCCAGGGGCAAGCCGGTTTACGGCTACATCCCCGAGCACGGCAGCCTGGCCCAGCGCATCCGCCTGCGCCATCCGCAGGCGATCGGTGCCGACGGCCTGCTCGACGCGCATGGCTGGAACATCGAGGAGTTCGGCCTGCCACTGAACCTGATGCTCTCGGTGCCGGCGCCGCTGGGGGTCGGCGATGCGGAGGCGGCCCTGGCCTGGCTGGCCGCGCACCTGCGTGGCGGCTGAGTCAGCGGCGCACCGCCAGGACCCCGTCCAGCGCCGGCTCGGCGCGGAAGCCGGCCTTGTCCAGGCGCCGGGCGACCTCGCGCGGCACGTCGCGGCCGCTGGTGAGGCGGTTGGGGCTGCCGGTGTAGTGGAACAGGCGGCCGCCGCGGCGCAGTACCCGCGCCAGCTGGCCGTAGAACTCCTGCGAGTACAGCTCGCCGGCGATGCCGAAGCGCGGCGGGTCGTGCAGCAGCGCATCGAACGAGGCGTCCGGCAGGCCGGCGATGGCCTGCGATACGTCGCCGTGGTTGAGCTCCAGGCGGCCGCCGGCCTCGGCGCCATCCGGGTCCGGCGACCACGGGTTGAGGGTGCGCAGCCACAGCACGCTCTCGTTCTTCTCGAACGAGACGATGCGCGCCACCCCGGCCTCCAGGCAGCAGGCGGCGAAGTAGCCGAGGCCGCCGCAGGTATCCAGCACGGTGCGCCCGCGCGGCTGCACCAGGGCCACCTTGCGCCGCGCGTCCTCCAGTGGCGATTCCTTCGCGGTGGGCAGCATCTTGATGCCGTCGATCTCGAAGGTCGGCGGGCCCCAGGGCGTGGGCACCAGCTTGATCAGCGAGCCGGCGTAGCGCGCGGCCGGTTCCCAGTCCTGGCCGTCGAAGTGGTAGATGGTGCGGTCGCGCAGCTTGCCCGGGTACGGGTACTGGCTGCCATTCCAGCTCCAGGCTTCCGCGGCCAGCGCGACCACGGCGCGGCTGCGGCCCAGGTCCAGCGAGGCCTCGCAGGTTGCCGCGCCGGCCGCGCGCGCCCGTTCCAGCGCCCGGGCGACGTCGAGGGTGAGCAGCGGGGCGTGGGGCATGGGCGAAGGGGACGGCGGGCAGGGCGGGGCATCGTACCCCCTGCCTGCCTGCGTCGCAGCCCGGCGCGGCGTGCGTTGCCCCCCGGTTCCGGTCAAGAATGGGCGCAGGGGGCCGATCGACGACGATGGCCGGCCATGCCGCCGGGAGGAGGCATGGTCCGGGATCCGGGCGGTTTCGCCCCGTTGTTCTCCACTGGCCATGCAGGAATGCACGGATGACGATGCAGGATCCCACGCCGGCTCCATCCAGCGAAGCCGAGAGCCTCCGGGCCTCGCGGCTGGCGCCGCGGACCTGGGCGCTGCTGGTGCTGCTGGCCGGGCTGCTGTGCACGGCCGAGGCCGCCCGCCGCGAGCTGGTGGCGGTGCAGTCCGAGGCCCGCGCCATGCACCGGGCCATGGGCCGTTCGGCGCAGGAACGGCTGGCTTCGGACCTCGAGCTGGCGGCGCAGGCGCTGCGCGCCATGCAGACCGTGTTCCTGGGCAGCGACCACGTCGACCAGGCCATCTTCGACCGCTACCAGGAGAACCTGCGCGCCAACGAGCGCATGCCCGGGCACGTGGTGACCGCGTTCGCGCGCCGCCATCCCGGCCCGTCCTATCCCTACGAGCTGGTCACCCCGCTGGCCGGCAACGAGATGCTGCTGGGCTTCGACAGCGCCAGCCAGCAGGCCAACCTGCAGGCGCTGGAGCGCGCGCGCGACACCGACACGGTGGCCATGTCCGCGCCGTTCCCGCTGATGCAGTACCGGGGGCGCGAGGGCGAGCCGGCGCTGGGCGTGACCGTGCGCCTGCCGGTGTACAGCCCCGGCCGCGCGCCGCTGACGGTGGCCGAGCGCCGCGAGCGCGAGCTCGGCGCGCTGGCGATCAGCCTGCGCCTGGCGCCGACCGTGCTGGGCGCGCTGGAGGGGCGGATCCTGGAATACATGCACGTGGAGCTGCGCGACCTGGACATGCCGGACGACGACGGCCTGATCCACGCCTCCGAGCCGGGCCTGCAACCGCCGGCCGATGCCCAGGTGCGGCTGGTCGAGTTCGGCGGCCGCCGCTGGCAGCTGCTGCTGTGGCCGCGCGCGGGCAAGACCAGCTACTCCAGCGTGGCCATGGTGGCGCTGACCGGCACCGTGATCAGCCTGCTGCTGGCGCTGCTGCTGTGGACCCTGGCCAACACCCGCCGCCGCGCGGTGGAGATGGGCCGGCGCATGGGCGAGCGCTTCGGCGAGAGCGAGGCCCGCTTCCGCGCCCTGAACGAGCTGCTGCCGGCGCTGGTGCTGCTGGTGGACGCGCGCGACGGCCACATCAGCTACGCCAACCAGGCCGCGCGCCGCCAGCTGGGCGCGGTGATCGGGCAGCTGCTGCCCTCGCTGTTCGCCGACCCGGCGCTGGGCCGCGAGGCGCTGCGGGTGGCCGCGGCCGGCGGCGACTGGAGCGGGCGCGAGGCGCTGATGGTGCCCGCCCAGGGCGAGCCGTTCTGGGCGCACGCCTCGCTGGCGCCGGTGGAGGTGGATGGCGTGCCGCACGTGCTGATGGTGGCCAACGACGTCAGCGAGCAACGCAAGCTCACCGAGCGGCTGGGCTACCAGGCCGCGCACGACGAGCTGACCGGGCTGTACAACCGGCGCGAGTTCGAGCGCCGCCTGCAGAAGGCGCTGGCCGGGCTGGAGGCCGACCCGTCGGCCAGCTTCGCCGTGCTGTACATCGACCTGGACCAGTTCAAGCTGGTCAACGACCTGTCCGGGCACATGGCCGGCGACCAGCTGCTGGTGGAACTGGTGCAGGCCATGCGCAGCCAGCTGCGGCCGCAGGACCTGCTGGCGCGGCTGGGCGGCGACGAGTTCGGGCTGCTGGCCCCGGCCACCGGGCCGATGCAGGCGCGCGCGCTGGCCGAGCGCATGCGCCACTGCATCGAGGACGTGGTGTTCCCCTGGGAGGGCCGCAGCTACACGGTCAGCGCCAGCATCGGCGTGGTCGTGGCCGACCGCCCCGGCGCCACCCTCAAGGACATCCTCGCCTGGGCCGACAGCGCCTGTTACCAGGCCAAGGAAAACGGCCGCAACCGGGTGCAGCTGTACCGCGAGGACGTGGACACCACCCGCCGCCAGGGCGAGATGGAATGGGCCACGCGCCTGCGCCGCGCGCTGGAGGAGGACCGCCTGCTGCTGGACTATCAGGAAGTGGTGCCGCTGGACCCGGAGCCGGGCGACCACGCGCCGCGGGTGGAGCTGCTGCTGCGCCTGCGCGACGAGGACGGCAACGTGGTCATGCCCGGGGCGTTCCTGCCGGCGGCCGAGCGCTATGGCCTGATGCCGGCGATCGACCGCTGGGTGATCCGCAACGCGCTGGCCAATGCCGACCGCCTGCACCCGTGCGGCGCCGGGCTGCGCGCCTTCGCCATCAACCTCTCCGGCGCCAGCCTCGAGGACCCGGGCCTGGCCGACTACATCCTCGGCTGCATCACCGAGTACGCGGTGCAGCCGCGGCGGGTGTGCCTGGAGATCACCGAGACGGTGGCGGTGCGCAACCTGCGCCGGGTGGTGCCGGTGATCGAGCGCCTGCGCGCGGCCGGCTGCCGCATCGCGCTGGACGACTTCGGCGCCGGCATGTCCTCCTTCGGCTACCTCAAGAACCTGCCGGTGGACATCATCAAGATCGACGGCAGCTTCATCCGCGACCTGGACAGCGACCCGGTCAGCCGCATCATCGTCAGCGCCATCGCCCAGATCGGCCACCAGCGCGGGCTGCGGGTGGTCGCCGAGTGGGTGGACGACCCGCGCATGCTGCCGCTGCTGCGCGAGCGCGGCGTGGACCTGGCCCAGGGCTTCGCCCTGCATTGCCCGGACCGGGTGGTGTTCCAGCGCGATCCGGTGCCGCCGCCGCGCTGAGCCGCGTCGTGCACCGCGGCCGGGTGCGGGCGGGCGGCGCCTGGCCGGCGCCGCCCGTCCGGGCTCAGGGCTTGCGGGCCTGCAGCACGTCCTGGGCCGCGTGCACCAGGAACATGTAGTTGGCCGCCAGGTCGATCACGTACTCGTTCTGGCCCCAGAAGAACGGCCAGTCCTCCTTGTTCTCCGGGAAGTCCGGCTTGAGCACGAGCACGCCCGGGACCACGCCGCCGGCGATGAAGCTGAAGTCGGCGCGGTTGTTGCCGTAGGCCACCTCCTTGGAGCGCGCGCCGACCGCGGACACGAACGAGATGTTCGAGTCCGGATGGGTGCCGTAGAGGTAGTCCAGGCCGCGCAGCGTGGGCTCGGCGTCGAACAGGTCCGGGAAGGCCTTGTGCAGGTGGTAGTTGGCGATCGCCACGCCGACCACTGCGCCGTTGCCGGCCCAGCCACCGCGGGTGATCGGCACCCCGTACGGGTTCTCGCCCAGCATCGGCGCGAACTCCTCGCGCAGGCGCTCGGCGCGCGCCCGCACCTGGGCGCGGAAGGCGTCGTCCATCTTCGGCAGCGCGGCCAGCAGCGCCGGGATGTTGAAGCCGAAGCGCTCGCCGCCGACCGAAGGCCACAGCGCGCGGATCGCCTCGGCGTACTTCGCATCGCCGGTGCTCAGCAGCAGCTGCGCGGCCGCGCGCAGCTGCTCGTCGTCCGGATGCCCGCCGGTGGTGTTGCCCACCCGGAACAGGTTCGGCTCGCCCGACTGCTCGAAGTCCCACGCCTTGCGCGCGGTCTCCAGGCACTCCTCGGCCAGGGCGTCGTTGTAGCCGCGCAGGGCGCGGCTGGCCGCGGCCAGGGCGGCGGCCGAGCCGTAGTTGAGCGCGGTGGTGGCGGTGGTGAAGGCCCAGCGGTCGTCGGCCGGCGAATCCGGGTCATTGGGGTCGTGGACCTTGCCGTCGGTCTTGGTCGAGGCGTCGCCCAGGTGGGTGTACTGGCCCAGGTCCGGTTCGACGATGCCGGGGATGGCATGGCCGAACACCCGGTGCTGGGCGATGAGGGCCAGGGTCCCGTGCTCGATCTGCTGCAGCAGGTCGGGCTTGCCGTCCGGCACGTGGATCTCCACGTGCTTGCGCTGCTGGTCGATGCTGGTTTCGTCGCGCTCGGGGCGGAAGCGCTCCCAGGTATCGACCATCGACAGCACGGTGGCGTAGTGGGTCTGGGTGCGGATGTCGAAGTCGCCGGCGTCGAACCAGCCGCCGTAGTTCAGGCCGGGGATGTGCTCGCCGGGCTGGAACGGCGAATCCAGCTCCGGACCCTGGCCGAACAGGTCGAAGTGCTCGTGGTTGGGCGCCACCTGGCGGGCGTCGTCCATGTGCGGACGGCCGTGCCAGACCCGGTAGGCCTCGTTGACGAACATGTGGTCCATCTGCACCGGGAAGAACACGTCCAGGGTCGGATGCCAGGCCTCGGCGTAGACGTCCTCGGCGATGCGGAAGGCGTGGGTGCGCTGGCCGGCGGCCTCGATCACGTACAGGCCCGGCTCGCGCACGGAGGAGAAGTCGAAGGTGTAGTACTGGTAGCGCAGGTAGCGGCCCCACGGGGCCGGCGTGGCCGCGAGCACCTCGCTCTGGCTGCCGTCCGCGCCGATCCGCAGCAGCCGCGCCGGGCCCGGCGCCGCCGCGCGCGGATCGGTTTCCAGCACCGCGACCTTGCGCTGCGCCGGGTGGTAGCCCACCTGCGAGTGGCCGATCACCGGATCGCGGGTCCAGCCCGGCAGGGTGTGGCCTTCCACGCTCCAGTCCAGCACCGCGCCGCGCTTGCCGGCCGGCAGCAGGGTGCGCACCACGAACCAGCCGTTCTGCGCCTGGTTGCGGCCGTCGTACAGGCCCAGGTCGCCACTGCGGCTTTCGATCGTCACCCGGCGCTGCGGGTCCTCCGGCGCCAGCACCAGGCGCTTGCCGGTGGTGATCGGCAGGCGCACCGGCTTGCCCCCGGCGTCGCGCCCGGTGGGGCCGGTCGGGTAGCGCGGGAACTGGCCGCTGCGCTCGCCCTCGCCGGCGGCCACCCAGGACTTGCCGAAATAGGCCGAGGGCAGGAACTCGAGGTTGAACCCGGCGCGGCCCTGCAGCGACTTCGGCAGCGGCTTGTCCAGCAGCACCTGCACGCGCACGCCCTCGCCCTGCGGCGAGACCTGGATGCTGTATTCGAAGTTTTCCTTCGGATAGGCCAGGCGGGTGGTGACGGTGCCGGTGCGCGGATCGACCTTGCGCTCGACCAGCTGCGCCACCGGATCCCACTGCTCGGGCGTGGGCGAGAGGCGCACGTCGCCGTTGGTGGCGGTGCGCACGCCGTGGTGGATCAGCTCCACCCCGGCGTGCTTGGCGTCGGAGAACAGGCCGTCGTAGTAGTTGTTGAACACCAGCACGTCCAGGCCGGGGCGGCTGAAGTACTCCTGCTCGGTCAGGCGCAGCGGCTCGGCCAGGGCCGGCGGCAGCGCCGCCAGCAGGGCAGCGGCAAGGACGGAACGGGCGCGGATGGATCGCGGACTGCGGCGTGGCGACATTGCGTTGGGCTCCCCTCGGATTTCGATGTGAACGCTAACATCGGGTCACGGGCTAACCCAGCTGCGGTGCAGCAAGCGCGGCCGCCGGCTTCAGTCGCGGTCCGGCGCGCCGAGCGGGAAGTAATGCCGGTACGGCCGCGCCTCGTCGACGGCGCGGCGCATGGACGGCCGGGCCAGCAGCCGCGCGCGGTAGGCGTGGACCCGCGCGCATCCGGGCGGGATCGGCTGGGTCCAGTCGGCATAGAACAGGAACGGGGCGGCGCCGCAGTCGGCCAGGCTGAAGTGCGCGCCCGCGGCCCAGGTGCGGCCATCGGCAAGATGCCGCTCCAGCCAGGCGTAGCTGGTCTCCAGCAGGCGCCGCGCCTCGGCCACGCCCTGCGGATCGCGCTGGCCTTCCGGGCGCAGTGCGTCGAGCACCACCTTCTGTTGCGGCGTGGACACGTAGTTGTCGAAGAAGCGGTCCAGAAACCGCACCTCCAGTGCCTGCAGGGGATCGCCTGGCAGCAGCGGGACCGGGCCGGGGCGGCGCAGGTGCAGGTACTCGATGATGGCACTGGCCTCCGGAAGGCTGCGTTCCCCGTCCACCAGCAGCGGGAAGCGGCCGATCGGCCAGCGCGCGCGCAGCGCGTCCATGTTCCCCGGCGCCTCCAGGTGGCGGTACTCGAACCGGACCTGGTTCTCGTACAGCGCCACCAGCACCTTCTGGCAGTAGGAGGAGAACGGGTGCGCGTACAGGGCAAGGCTCATCGTGGCCTCAGCGGGTGGTGGAGTCCTCGCTGCGACGCGCGGGCGCGGCGGGATTCGACACCGGCTCGCGTTCCAGCTGCGGGTAAAGCGCCAGCAACGCCAGGGCCACGCCATTGGTCCAGCCGAAGCCGTCCTGCAACGGGTACTCGCCGCCGCCACCGCCCTGCAGCGCGCCGTCGGCGTCGTACTTCTCCACCAGCTTGTGCTCGCGCCCGAACAGGGTCCTGACGTTGCCGAGGAAGCCGGCGGCGATGTCGCGCGCCAGCGCGTCCTCGCCGTAGCGGCGCAGGCCGTCGACCGCGATCCACTGCAGCGGCGCCCACACGTTGGGCGCGTCCCACTGCTGGCCGCTGTCGATGGTGGTGGTCACCAGGCCGCCCGGCTTCAGCAGCCGCGCGCGCACCATGGCCGCGGTACTGCGCGCCCGCTCCGGCGAAGCGATGCCGGCGTGCAGCGGGAACAGCGCCGCGGCGGTGGGCTGGGTGCGGACCTGGCCGTCGCGCAGGTCCAGGTCGCCGTAGTAGCCGTCCGCCTGCCACAGGTGGCGTTCGATGGCGGCGGCGCGCGCGCCTGCGCGGGCCTGGTAGTCGCGTGCGCAGGCCTGGTCGCCGGCCTGTCCGCAGGCCAGGGCGATGGTCGTTTCCAGGTGGTGCAGCAGGCTGTTGAGGTCCACCGGCACGCGCGTGGTGACGTGGATTGTGTCCAGCCGCATCGGATCGTCCAGCCAGCGGCTGGAGAAATCCCAGCCGCTTTCGGCGCCGGCGCGCAGCTCGCGGTAGACCTCGCCGGCCGGGCGGGTGGACGCGGCCGCGGTCTGGCGGTCCTGCACGTAGGATTCCGGGCGCGGGCTGTCGCGGTCGTCCCAGTAGCGGTTGAGCAGGCTACCGTCGGCCAGCCGCACCACCCGGCGATGCGCCTGGCCCGGCCGCAGCGCTTCCGCGCCATCCATCCAGAACGCGTGCTCGCGCCGCAGCTGCGGCAGGTAGCGTACCGGCGCGGCCGGCTCGAGCTTTGCCTGCAGCATCACCATGTGCGAGAAGAACGGCGGCTGCGAGCGGCTGAGGTAGTAGCTGCGGTTGCCGTTGGGGACATGGCCCCAGGCGTCGATCAGGTGGGCGAAGTTGTCGAGCATCTGCCGCACCAGCGCGTGCTGTCCGCTCTCCGCCAGGCCGAGCATGGTGAAGTACGAATCCCAGTAATAGACCTCGCGGAAGCGGCCACCCGGGACCACGTAGGGATGCGGCAATTGCAGCAGGCTGTCATGCGGCCGCGGCGCCGGGCTGCGCCGGGTCAGCAGCGGCCACAGCGCATCGATATGCGCGCGCAGGCTGTCGCGCCTGGGGATGTCGGTGGCGGCGCCCTCGTCCGGCAGCACGAAATGCCCCTCCACGAAGCGGCGCAGGTCGAAGCCGGGCAGGCCGCGCTGCTGCGCGAACGCGGCCTCGATCGTCGCCGGGTCGCTGCGCGGCACCGCGTCCACGAAGTACTTCTGGTCCGCGAACAGGCGCGCTTCCTGCACCGCGGCGAATACCGCCGGCCAGGCCTGGTCCGGCGTGCGCACGCTGCGCGCGTCCTCCGCGGCAGTGGCTGCCGGCGTGGCGGGCTGGCCGGCGAGGGGCGGGCGCGCCGCGCAGGCGCCAAGCAGCAGGGGCAGCACGAGCAGCAACCGGCGGACGGGATGGCGTGGCATGGCGGCCTCCGGGACGCGTGACCGGGCGATGTTCGCACCGGCGACGCGATGGAAGCGGCAAGGCTGCCCTCAGCTGCGGTCCGCGGCCTCCGCCAGCGATGCGCGAGCCTGCACCGCGTAGGCCTGCAACTGCGGGAAGAACGCCTCGAACCCGGCCGCGATCTCCTGCTCGTGGCGGCGCAGGTCGTCCAGGCAGGCGACCAGGCGTTCGCCGTTGCGCGAAAGGCGCGTGGCGATGCGGGTCACCGCCAGGTCCACGCTTTCGCGGCGGCGGTACGAGCCCAGCCAGTCGTGGGCGGCGATCCGCGGGGCCAGGCCCTGCAACCGCTCTGGCAGGCGCGCGCGCTGGGCGAGGAGGTGTTCGTAGAAGCGGGCGGTGTAGCGGTCCAGCGGCTCGCCCGAATGCCGCGTCCAGTCGCGCGCCAGCAGGTGGTCGTAGTACACGTCCAGGGCGATGCCCGCATAGCGGCGCAGGCCGGGCGCAAACAGCGCCCGCGCCCGGGCGACCACGGGATGGTCGTCGGTGTAGCGGTCGACGCGGCGGTGGACCAGGATCTCGCGCCGCTCCACCGGACTGTAGTCGGCCAGTGCGGCCAGGCCGAACACGAAGTCGCCCAGCAGCGCGCCCAGCATCGCCTCCGGATCCGGGGCGGCCAGGTAGGTGTGGGCGAGGTAGTTCATCGCCGCGATTTTCGCATGCGCCGGCGCCGCGAACCTGTACGCAAGGCGTGCTTGACGCCCGCCTCACCACCGCCCGCGATACTGCCGGCCATGCCCGAAGGCCCTTCCATCGTCATCCTCAGGGAAGCCGCCGCGGGCCTGGCCGGGCGCAAGGTGCGCGCGGTGCACGGCAACAGCCGCGAGCCGATCCAGCGCATCGCCGGAAAGCGCCTGGTGGCGCTGCGCAGCTGGGGCAAGCATTTCCTGATGGAGTTCGACGGCTTTGCCGTGCGCATCCACTTCATGCTGTTCGGCAGCTACCGGATCGACGAGCGCAAGGCCACACCGGCGCGGCTGGGGCTGGAGTTCGCCGGCGGCCGCGAGCTGAACTTCTATGCCTGTTCGGTGCGCTTCATCGAGCAGCCGCTGGACGAGGTCTACGACTGGAGCGCCGACGTGATGAACGACGCCTGGGATCCGGCGGCGGCGCGGCGCAAGCTGCGCGCGCGGCCGGACGCGCTGGCGGCCGACGCGTTGCTGGACCAGGACGTGTTCGCCGGGGTCGGCAACATCATCAAGAACGAGGTGCTGCACCGCATCCGCGTGCATCCGGAAAGTCGGATCGGCGCGCTGCCGCCGCGCAAGCTGGGCCAGCTGGTGGCCGAGGCGCGGCAGTACAGCTTCGATTTCCTCGAATGGAAGAAGGCCTTCGTGCTGCGCAAGCACTGGCAGGTGCACGCGAAGAAGACCTGCCCGCGCGACGGCACCGAACTGAGCTACCGCAAGGAGCTGGGCCTGGCGCGCCGGCGTGCGTTCTGGTGCAGCCGCTGCCAGCGGCTGTATGCCTGAGCCGTGGCAGCGCTCAGAGCGCGACCCGCGACAGCACCGCCTGCGCCGCGACTGCCGCGCACAGGGCGATGAACAGTACCCCGCACCAGCCGCGCTCGAAGCCGCGGTGCCCCGGCGAGACCAGCTTGCCCACGCCCACCAGCGCCGCCGGCAGGGCGAACAGCAGCAGCGCATGCCCCAGGCCCATCAGCGAAATGTCCATGACCGTCTCTCCCGTGACGGCGGTGGTCCACCGCCATGGCCCGATCCTCGGCCCGGCGGGCGGGGGCGGCATTGATCGCGGTCAAGCCCGGAGCGCCGGCGCCCGCGGGCCGGAGGCCCGGCATGGCTGAACGTAGGCCGGCCGGCGTGATGCGGCTGTCGCCTGCCCGGCTGCATCGCATTGTGCGATGCAGCATAATGCCGCCCATGTCCGTCTCCCCGATCCCCGACGCCTCCCCGGGCGCCCCGGCGCTTGCCGTGGGTCCGCGCCAGCGCGCCCTGATCCTCACCGGCCTGAGCCTGGGCGGTTTCGCCATTGGCACCAGCGAGTTCGCCAGCATGGGCCTGATGCCCAACATGGTCGCCGAGCTGGGCGTCAGCGAGCCGCAGGTCGGGCACCTGATCAGCGCCTACGCCCTGGGCGTGGTGGTCGGCGCGCCACTGCTGGCGATCCTTGGCGGGCGGCTGTCGCGCAAGGCCCTGCTGCTGGCGCTGATGGCGTTCTACGCCGCCGGCAACCTGGCCACCGCGCTGGGCCCGGACTACCTGAGCCTGATGCTGTTCCGCTTCATCGCCGGCCTGCCGCACGGCGCCTACTTCGGCGTGGCGGCGCTGACCGCGGTGGCGATCACCCCGCCGGAGGCGCGCGGGCGCGCGGTCAGCCTGAGCATGCTGGGCCTGACCCTGGCGATCCTGCTGGGCACCCCGCTGGCGACCTGGATGGGCCAGCTGGCCAGCTGGCGCTGGACCTACGCCTTCGTCGCCCTGGTGTCGCTGGCCACCCTGACCCTGCTGGCGCTCTACCTGCCGGCCAACGGCAAGGCCCCGCGCACCCGGGTGCTGGACGAACTGCGCGCGTTCAACCGCCTGCCGGTGTGGCAGGGCCTGCTGATTGGCGCGATCGGCTTCGCCGGCATGTTCAGCGTCTTCAGCTACCTGGCGCCGACCATGGTGCAGGTGACCGGCGTGGCCCCGGCGTGGATCCCGGTGGGCGTGGCCGGCTTCGGCCTGGGCGGCCTGATCGGCAACATGGTCGGCGGCTGGCTGTTCGACCGCCTGCGCTTCCGCGCGGTGCCGGTGGTGCTGGGCTGGGCGCTGGTGATGCTGCTGCTGTTCCCGCTGGCGGCACAGGCGCCGTGGAGCCTGCTGCTGGCCACCGTGTGCATTGGCGCGATGGGCGCGCTGGGCCCGATCCTGCAGTCGCACCTGATGGACGTGGCCGGCGAGGCGCAGACCCTGGCCGCCGCCTCGCACCATGCCGCGTTCAACGCCGCCAATGCCCTGGGCCCGCTGCTGGGCGGCATGGCGATCAGCGCCGGCTTCGGCTGGACCTCCACCGGCCCGGTCGGCGCCATCCCCGCGGTGGCCGGCATCGGCCTGTACCTGTGGGCCGCGCGCACCCGCGCCCGGCGCCTGCGCGCCGAGGCCTGCTGCCCGGCTGCCTGAGCCGCGCCGCGTCGCGATGGCGCGCTCCATACGCCCCGGGAGGGTCGTTTTCCGGCCGGACCACTTAGACTGTGGCGCTTCCGCGGCGCCCGCGCGCCCGCGTCCCTTTCCGCTTCAGAGAGAGTCCGCGTGGTCATCCATCCCAAAGTCCGAGGCTTCATCTGCACCACCGCCCACCCCGAAGGGTGCGCGAAGAACGTGCAGGACCAGATCCGCTACGTGCAGTCCCAGGGCAAGCGCGAGGGCGGGCCGAAGCGGGTGCTGGTGATCGGCGCCTCCACCGGCTACGGCCTGGCCGCGCGTATCACCGCCGCCTTCGGCTACGGCGCCGCCACCCTGGGCGTGTTCTTCGAGAAGCCCGGCACCGAGAAGAAGCCGGGCAACCCGGGCTGGTACAACTCCGCCGAGTTCGACCGCCAGGCCAAGGCCGCCGGCCTGTGGAGCCGCTCGATCAACGGCGACGCCTTCTCCGACGAGGTCCGCGCCAAGGCCATCGAGCTGATCGGCGAGATGGGCGGCCCGGTCGACCTGGTCGTGTACTCGCTGGCCTCGCCCGTGCGCCGCCTGCCGGATACCGGCGAGCTCAAGCGCTCGGCGCTCAAGCCGATCGGCCAGCCGTACAAGGCCACCGCGGTGGACACCAACCGCGACCAGGTGATCGAGGCCACGGTCGAGCCGGCCACCGAGCAGGAAGTCGCCGACACCGTGAAGGTGATGGGTGGCGAGGACTGGGAGCTGTGGATCGACGCCCTGTCCAAGGCCGGCGTGCTGGCGCCTAACGCCAAGACCGTGGCCTTCAGCTACATCGGCACCGAGATCACCTGGCCGATCTACTGGCATGGCGCCCTGGGCAAGGCCAAGGAGGACCTGGACCGCGCCGCCCACGCCATCGACGCCAGGCTGAAGCCGACGGGCGGTTCGGCCAACGTGGCCGTGCTCAAGTCGGTGGTCACCCAGGCCAGCGCCGCGATCCCGGTGATGCCGCTGTACATCGCCATCGTCTACCGGATCATGAAGGACAAGGGCCTGCACGAGGGCCCGATCGAGCAGCTGGAGCGCACCTTCCGCGAGCACCTGTACAGCGACAACCCGCCGCCGGCCGACGAGTCCAACCGCCTGCGCCTGGACGACCGCGAGCTGCGCGACGACGTGCAGCAGGCCTGCCGCGACCTGTGGCCGCAGGTCACCACCGAGAATCTGTTCCAGATCACCGACTACGCCAGCTACAAGCGCGACTTCCTGAAGCTGTTCGGCTTCGAGCGCGAGGACGTGGACTACGACGCCGAGGTCGACCCCGTGGCCGCCTTCGACGTCATCGACCTGGCCGAGTAACAGGCTCGCATCGACCTGGCATCGCATGCGGCCGGCCCCAGCGCCGGCCGCATGCGCCTGGCGGCCGAATCACGAATCCCGAATCACGAATCCCGCGCCGCGGTAGCGGCGACGACACACTCGCGCAGGTCGCTGAGCCGGAACGGCTTGGACAGCCGCACCAGCGATGGATCCAGCTCCACGTTGGTGTAGCCGGAAACCACGATCACCGGCGTGCCGGGGTTGCGGCCGACCACCTCGCGCGCCAGGTCGGCGCCGGACATGCCCGGCATCAGGTGGTCGGTGACCACCAGGGTGGGACGCAGGCCGCGGTCCAGTTCGGACAGGGCTTCCTCGGCCGAGCCGGCCTCCACCACCTCGTAGCCCATGTCCAGCAGGACGTCGGCGGTGCACATGCGCACGCCCGGTTCGTCGTCGACGACCAGGGCGATGCGCGGCGGGTTCGGTGGCGCGGTTGCCACGGGGATCTCCCTCAGGGTCACGGCTCGCCGGCGGACGGCAGCCAAAGCTCGACCATGGTGCCTTCGCCGGGTGCGCTGTCGATGTGAAGGCAGCCGCCCAGCTGCAGGGCCAGGCCGTGCGCCATCGACAGGCCCAGGCCGGTACCCTTGCCCACGCCCTTGGTGGAGAAGAACGGCTCGATCGCCCGCGCGCGGGTGGCCTCGTCCATGCCCGCGCCGGTATCGGCGACGGTGATCACCGCGTAGCGCCCGGCCGGCAGGGCGCGCGGCGCCCCGGGACCGGGCACCTCGGCGCCGCGCGCGGACAGGGTCAGGGTGCCGCCCTCGGGCATGGCGTCGCGGGCGTTCACGCCGAGGTTGAGCAGGGCCATCTCCAGCTGGTTCCAGTCCGCGCGTGCCGGCGGGGTATCGGCCCCGGCGTGGACCTGGATCCGCACCCGCGGATCGAAGCTGGAGCGCATCAGCGCGCCGATCCCTTCCAGCAGCGCGCACACGTCCACCACCACGGTCTGCAGCGGCTGCTTGCGCGCGAACGCCAGCAGGCGCTGCACCAGCATCGCCGCGCGCTCCGTGGACTGCCGCGCCACGGCGATGGTGCGCGCGCGCCGCTCCGGGTTGGCGGCCGGGTCGGCCGCTAGTTCCAGCGCGGCCATGATCGGCGCCAGCAGGTTGTTGAAGTCGTGCGCCACGCCGCCGGTGAGCTGGCCCATCGCCTCCAGCTTCTGCGACTGGCGCAGGGCTTCCTCGGCGATGCGCCGCTCGGTGATGTCGATCGCCTCCTGCACCACCGCGGTGATCCGCCCGTCGGCGCCGCGGAACGGGCGCAGCGAAAGCTCCAGCACGCGGCGGCCGTCGGGCAGCACCAGTTCCAGCTCGTCGTGCACCGGCTCGCCGGCGGCCGCGCGCAGCACGCCGGCGCGGATCCGCTCCGGCATGCCCGGGGTGCCGGCGAACCAGGGGGTGTCCCAGAACGTCCGCCCGACCACGTCCTCGCGGCTGGCGCCGATCATCGCCAGCGCGGTCTGGTTGGCGTCCAGCAGGGTGCCGTCGAGGGCGCACATGCCCTGCAGCTGGAAGCTGGTCTCGAACAGGTTGCGCAGCTGCGCCTGCGACTCGGCCAGCGCCGCCACCGCGGCGCGGTGCGCGGTGACATCGCGCGCGCTGCAGTAGAACTTGCCGCCCTGCGGCGTGGCCACCCACGACAGCGTGCGGTAGCTGCCGTCGCGTGCGCGCATGCGGCACTCGAAGCCCAGCAGGGGTTCGCCGGCGTGCAGGCGCTGGCGTGCCGCGGCCGCCGCCCCGCGGTCGCCCGGGTGCAGCAGCTCGCGCATCGGCCGCGCGGCCAGCTCCTCGTGGCTCCAGCCCAGTACCTGCTGCCAGGCCGGGTTGCTGCGCTCGAGGATGCCGTCGCGGTCGAACACGCCCAGCATGTCGGGGGTGACCTGCCAGTTGAGCGAGCGTTCCTGGGCGTGCTCGGCCACCCGCTGCTCGAGTTCGCGGTTGAGCTGTTCCAGCTCGGCCTCGCGCCGGCGCAGCGCCTGCTCGGTGCGGGTGCGGCGGGTGTTGTCCATGCCCACCAGCACCAGCCCGCCGATGCTGCCGTCCTGGTCGGTGAACGGCTGGAACACGAAGTCCAGGTAGTGCTCCTGCGGCGCGCCGTGCTCCGGTTCGGCGACGAAGCGCGCGTCCTGCTCGGCGTGCGGGCGGCCGCTGCGGTAGACCTCGTCCAGCACCGGCATCCAGCCCTGGCGCACCACCTCCGGCAGCGCCTCGGCCACGGTGCGGCCGACCAGGTCGTCGCGCCCGACCAGGTGCAGGTAGGCGGCATTGGCGAACTCGAAGCGGTGCTCCGGCCCGCGCAGCATGGCCATGAACGCCGGCGCCTGGTCGAACATGCGCGCCAGGCGTGCGCGTTCGTCGGCCAGCCGGTGCTGGGTCAGCACCCGCCGGGTGGTCTCGTGGGTGATGCAGAGCATGGCCACGACCCGGCCGTCGGCCTGGCGCACCGGGCTGTAGGTGAAGGTCCACCAGGTGTCCTCGGGCACGCCATTGCGCTCCATGCGCAGGTACATGTCCTCGACCCAGGTGGCGGTGCCGGACATGGCCATCTCCGCCATCCCGCGCACGTCGTCCCATAGCTCGTGCCAGACCTCGCGCAGCGGCCGGCCCAGGGCGGTGGGCTCCTTGACCCCCAGCACCGGGACGTAGGCGTCGTTGTAGAACAGCAACAGGTCCGGGCCCCAGCCCAGGCACATGGCGAAGCGCGAGCCGAGCATCATCGACAGCGAGGTCTTCAGTTCGGTCGGCCAGGACTGCGGCGGGCCCAGCGGATGCGCGGACCAGTCGTGCATCGCCACCCGGCGGGCCACGTGGCCCCCGTCGCGCAGGAATTCGGTGCCGGGGACCAGGAGCTGCTCGAGGGGCATCGCGCGCGCGGGGCAGGGGAGGGTGGGACGGATGCTGGCATATCGCGCGTGGGCGGCGTGATCACGCGCCCGGCCTGTCCGACCGGTGGCTGAGCGGGCGCGCCGGCCGGGGGAACCGGCGGCCGCGCGCACGGTCTGCTGCTGTCCCCGCCCGCATTCCTTCCCGCTTGCACGAGTCCCCCGCCAGGCAGCTGCTGCCCCATGCCGTGGCCGCGGTACTGACCGCGGCGCTGCTGGCGCTGGGCGCGTGGCTGCTGCTGTGGAGCGCGCGGCCGCGGCTGGAGCCGGGGGCGCCGCTGGAGCGGCTGCAGCTGCGCCTCGTCCCGCGCGCGGTGCTGCCGTCCCTGCCGCCGCAGGACGCCGCGAGGCCGGGCCCGCAGTCGGCCGCGGGCACGACCGCGACCGGGCCGCGGCAGCCCGCCGCACCTGTACCGGCCTCCGGCGCCGCGCCTGCCCGGCATATCGACCTGTACGACGCCGATGGCCGCATCCGCCTGCCCGAGGGCACGGTGGCGCGGGTGCCGGTACCCGGACAGGACCCGCTGCAGCCCCCCAATCCGGTGGACTACCGCGGCACCCGCTTCGGCGACGACTGGATCAGCGACGGCGACATCGCCGACGTGGCCGGGCAGGCCATCGCCCGCGCCCAGGGCAAGATCGCCCGGGCCCTGCTGGGCAAGGAGATCCAGCATGCGCAGGCACGGCGACCGCCGCAGGTGGCGTTCAACCCGGCCCGCCACGAACGCCCGGCCGACCTGGGCAGCGAGGCCACCGGCGATGCCTGGCGCGCCGCGCCGATCAGTGCCGAGCCCGCGCCGGGCCTGGACGGCAGCGCCAGCCGCAGCCTGCGCGAGCAGGTGGCGCAGCTGGAGCGCGAGCATCCGCGCTGCCCGCGCGAACGCATGGAGAAGCTGCTGGAACCGCTGCGCGAGGCGCTGGCCCGGCTGCAGGCGGTGGAGCACGCGATGGCCAGGGGCGCCGACCCGGTACGCGCGCAGCACCAGCTGCCGTCCACGGCCGACAGCGCCTGGGACCAGGGCCGGCGCGCGCTGTGGCATGCGCGCCGGCAGCTGCAGGATTGCCGCGGCTGAGGCGGCGGCGCGGCCTAGCCTTGCGCCAGGTAGTAGGGCTCGACCACGCCCTTGATCTTGATCGTCATCGGGTTGCCGCGGCGGTCGCGCGAGCGGCCCACCTGCACCCGGATCCAGCCCTCGCTCACCGAGTATTCCTCGACGTTGTCGCGCTCCTCGCCGTTGAAGCGCACGCCCACGCCGCGGTTGAGCGCTTCGGCGTCGTAATAGGGGCTGCGCGGGTCGAGGGCCAGGCGGTCGGGAGGCGTATCGGTCATCTTCGGGAAGCTGTCGTGCGTGCCGGAGCCGCCGGCGCGGTGGGTGAAGGATACCGCGGGGCGCGTATCATGCGCCTCCCGCGGTGCCCCCGCCGCCGCACCGGAGACTTGCCATGGCGCTCAAGGCCACCGTGGTCCGCGTGGACCTGCAGATCAGCGACATGGACCGCCACTACTACGCCGCCCATTCGCTGACCCTGGCCCAGCATCCGTCCGAGACCGGGGAGCGGCTGATGGTGCGGGTGCTGGCCTTCGCCCTGCATGCGCAGGATCGGCTGGAGTTCGGCCGCGGCCTGAGCACGGACGAGGACCCGGACCTGTGGCTGCGCGACTACACCGGCGACGTGCAGCTGTGGATCGAGCTGGGCCAGCCGGACGAGTCGCGCGTGCGCAAGGCCTGCAACCGCGCCGCGCGGGTGGTGGTGCTCAACTACGGCGGCCGCGCCGCCGACCTGTGGTGGGAGCGCAACGCGGGCGCGCTGTCGCGCCACCACAACCTGGACGTGCTCGACCTGCCGCCGGCGCAGCTGGAACCGCTGGTGGCCATGTACGCGCGCGGCATGCGCCTTGACGTGCAGGTGCAGGACGGCGAGGTGCGGGTGCTGGACGAGCGCGGCGCCGAGGCGGTGCTGCAGCCGGTGCCGCGGATGCGCGCACGGGAAGGCTGATGGCCGCGGCGCCCGACCGCTACGACGCCATCGTCATCGGCGCCGGCGCCGCCGGGCTGATGTGCGCGCTCACCGCCGGCCAGCGCGGCCTGCGCGTGCTGGTGGTCGAGCATGCCAACAAGCCGGGCAAGAAGATCCTCATGTCCGGCGGCGGGCGCTGCAACTTCACCAACACCAACACCAGCCCGGCCAACTACCTCTCCGCCAACCCGCACTTCTGCAAGTCGGCGCTGGCGCGCTACACGCCCTGGCAGTTCATCGAGATGGTGGACCGCCACCGCATCGCCTGGCACGAGAAGGCGCCTGGCCAGCTGTTCTGCGACGTGTCCTCCAAGCTGATCGTGCGGATGCTGCTGGACGAATGTGCCGCCGGCGGCGTGCAGTTGCTGACCCAGTGCAGCGTGGAGGCGGTCGAGCAGCCCGATGGCGGCGGCTTCCTGCTGCGCACCACCCAGGGGCGCTTCGCCGCGCCGGCGCTGGTGGTGGCCAGCGGCGGGCTGTCGATCCCGAGCATGGGCGCCACCGGCTTCGGCTACGAACTGGCGCGGCGCTTCGGCCACGCGGTGCTGCCCACCCGCGCCGGCCTGGTGCCGCTGACCCTGTCCGGCCGCCACCTGGAGCGGCTGGCCGACCTGTCCGGCGTGGCCCTGGAGGTGGAGGCGCGCTGCAACGGCCGCAGCTTCCGCGAGGCCATGCTGTTCACCCACCGCGGCGTCAGCGGCCCGGCGATCCTGCAGATCTCCTCGTACTGGCAGCCGGGCGACGAGCTGCTGCTGGACCTGCTGCCCGGGCGCGACGCCCTGGAATGGCTGCAGGCGCAGCAGAAGCAGCGCCCGGACGCGGAGCTGAAGACCGTGCTGGCCGAGGCCCTGCCGCGGCGCTTCGCCCAGCGCCTGTGCGAGCTGTGGCTGCCGAACCGGCCGATGCGCCAGCTCGACGTGCCGCAGCTGCGCAAGGCCGCCGAAGTGCTGTCGGCCTGGCCACTGGTGGCCAGCGGCACCGAGGGCTACCGCACCGCCGAGGTCACCCTGGGCGGCGTGGACACCCGCGAGGTGTCCTCCAGCACCATGGAGTCGCGCAAGGTGCCGGGCCTGCATTTCGTCGGCGAGGTGCTGGACGTCACCGGCTGGCTGGGCGGCTACAACTTCCAGTGGGCCTGGGCGTCCGGGCACGCGGCCGGGCAGGCGCTGGCCGCGGCGTGAGGGGGCGCAACGCGCGCCGCCGGCGGCGGCCGGCTTAAACGTTCAAGCACCCGCGTATTTCCTGCGCGCGGTTTCACCGCCGGGTGACGGCGCGGCTGGAAACCTCGAAGGCCACGGGAAGGCCCGGCGCGCGGGACGCGCCAGCAACAGGAACGCGACAATGCCCCAGGCACTACCGCCGGCGCGCCAGGCGGTCATGATCGACATCGACCGCGAACGCGACCACTGGCGCCAGCGCTACCAGTCGCTGCCCCGGGCCCGGGCCATGCGCAGCTTCGCCCGCTACTGGCCGGTGCTGTGCGCCGCCTACGACGTCTACCTCAACCACCCGCGCGCCGCCGCGGGCGAGCGCCTGGAGCTGTTCCTGCGCCGCGAGAGCGTGGCCATGAGCCTGCTCAGCGAGGCCGAGGCCAGCCAGGTGTTCGACCAGGTCTGGGAGCGCATCCGCGACGCCACCGCCGACTGAAGGCGCAGGCCGGCCGCGCATCCCGGCCGTGGATGCCGCCGGCCGGCGTGCCCGGCGCGCCCGCCGCCCCCGGTTTCGTCGCCCGATTCCCGGTTTCGTCGCATCCCCGGTTCCGTTCCCGGCGGCGGCCGCTATCCTCGCCCGCATCCTTCCAGCCCGCGGGCCCCACGTGTCCTCCAGCCTCTTCCTCGCGTTCCGCATCCTGTTCGCCTGGTGGGTCGCCATCTTCGTGGCCGGCTTCGTCTGGGCCGGGATGTTCGGCGGCGTCGGTGGTGTCTTCTGGCTGCTGGCGCTGCTGACCTTCGGCCTGGCGGTGCTGGGCGTGATCACCCACATCCGCCGGGTACGCCTGCTCGCCGGGCGCCTGGACGCGGCGGTGCTGGCCAACCGCCAGCAGCGGCGGATCGAGCTGCCGCTGGACGCGGAGGCCGCCTTCGACCTGGTCGCCGACGCGATCCGCCAGCTGCCGCGGGTGGAGGACATGGAGCCGCTGCGCGGCAGCCTGCAGTTGCGCGCGCGGGTGCGCCGCTCGGACCCGTTCGGCGGCGCCCGGCCCTCGCGCTGGAACCTGCTGGCGCGCTTCGCCGTCACCCACGACCGGGTGCTGGCGACCGTGCACCCGGGCAGCGGCACGGTCGGCGTGACCGTGCTGTGCGAGCCGGACGCGGCGCACTGGGTCGACCTGTTCGCGCTGGACGAAGGCAGCAACTACGAGAACGCCGAGAGCCTGCTGCGCGCGCTGTCGCACCAGGTCGCGGCGCAGCGCCGCGAGGAGCGGGCGCGCGCCGAGCGCGAGGCCACCGACAACGCGCTCACCGTGGCCCGCCTGAACCTGCTGCAGGCCCAGGTCGAGCCGCACTTCCTCTACAACACCCTGGCCAACGCCCAGGTGCTGGCGCGCACCGACCCGCCGCGCGCCGAGCAGATGCTGGGCCACCTGATCCAGTACCTGCGCCACTCCCTGCCGCGCGAGCACGACACCCTGTCCACCCTGGGCGAGGAGCTGGAGCGCACCCGCGCCTACCTGGAGATCCTCAGGATCCGCATGGGCGCGCGCCTGCAGTTGCAGGTGGAGGTGCCGGACGCGCTCAAGCAGGTGCCGCTGCCGTCGATGATGCTGCAGACCCTGGTGGAGAACGCGATCAAGCACGGCCTGGAGCCCAAGCCCGGCGGCGGCACGGTGTGGATCCTGGCGCGCCGGGCCGACGACCAGGTGGCCATCACCGTGGCCGACGACGGGTGCGGCTTCGGCAACGGCGCCAGCGCCGGCACCGGGATCGGCCTGAAGAACCTGCGCGAGCGCCTGCGCCTGACCTATGGCGACGCCGCCTCGTTCTCGATCGTGTCCAATTTCCCCAACGGGGTGGCCGCGACCGTCGCGGTGCCGGCGCCGGAGGCGCCCGCCGCGCCGCCGCCGCTGCCCCCGTTCGCCCAGCCCGGAGGTGCCGGCCATGCCTGACTGCATCGTCGCCGAGGACGAGGAGCTGCTGCGCGCCTCGCTGGTGCAGGAGCTGGCGGCGGCCTGGCCGGAACTGCGGGTGGTGGCCGAGTGCGAGGACGGCGCCGCCGCGCTGGAAGCCATCGCCGCGCACCAGCCGGAGGTGGCCTTCCTCGACATCCGCATGCCGGGCCTGACCGGGATCCAGGTGGCCGCGGCGGTGGCCCAGTCCAGCCCGCGGACCCAGGTGGTGTTCGTCACCGCCTACGACCAGTACGCGATCGAGGCCTTCGAGAAGGGCGCGGTCGACTACCTGCTCAAGCCGGTCGCGCGCGAGCGGTTGCAGGCCACGGTGCAGCGGCTGCAGGCGCGCGCCGGCGGCGGCCCCGACCAGGCCACCCTCGACGCGCTGCTGCAGCACCTGGCGCGGCGCCCGCCGCCGCCCTCGGCGCCGCCCCCGCTGGCCTGGATCACCGCCAGCAACGGGCGCGAAACGCGGCTGATCATGCTCGAGGACGTGGCCTACTTCCGCGCCGACAACAAGTACACCGTGGTGGTGACCGCCGAGGGCGAGTCGCTGCTGCGCACCCCGCTGAAGGAACTGCTGGCGGTGCTGGACCCCAACCGCTTCCGCCAGATCCACCGCTCCACCATCGTCAACCTGGCGGCGGTGCTGTCGGTGGTGCGCGACGACAGCGGCAAGGGCCAGCTGCGCCTGCGCAACCGCAGCGAGACCCTGCCGGTGAGTGCGCCGTTCATGGCCCTGTTCCGCGGCATGTAGCCGCACCGGACCGGAAAGACCAAGGAGTGTCCCATGCACCTGCTGACCGCCCTGCTTGCGTGCCTGCTGTCGCTGTTCGGCGGCGACGGACCCGGCAGCCGCACCCGCATCGACTTCGCCCGCGCCGGCCAGGGCGTGCTGCTGAGCAAGACCACCCTGGCCGACGGGCTGGCGACCTTCCAGTGCCTGTCCAGCGGCAGCGGCGCCTGCCACTACCGCCTGTACCAGGAGATCTGCAAGGCCGCCGTCGGCGGCACCGCGCTGGAGCAGCACTGCAGCCGCCGCGAACTGGGGCGCTTCCAGCTGCATGTCGGCGCGCGCCGCCAGGTGGGCGGCCTGCCCGCGGACTTCGCCCAGTGCGTGGTCGCGGCCCAGGGCGCGCCCGGGTGCGCCTGAGCCTCAGTGCGCCGTTGCGGCCAGCCGCCGCGCGCGCAGCCGCAACCAGGCGCTCTGCGCCGCCAGCAGCGCGGCCGCCAGCAGGGCCATCCGCGCGGTGGGGTCCGAGCCGGGCAGGGTGGATCCGGACTGCCGCACCCACATCGCCACCAGCCCCCACAACGCCGCCGCGGCATAGGCCAGGTTGCCGCGCATGCGCGCGTTGAACCACAGCAGCAGCGCGGTGGCCGCGGCCAGCAACAGCAGCGAGGACACCAACTGTGCCTGCGGGTGGATCCAGCCGAAGGCCAGCGCGGACTGGGCCAGGTTGAGGAACGCCGCCAGCGACAGCCAGCCGGCGTGCAGCGACAGCCCCAGCCAGGACCAGAGGTGCGCGCCGCCGTGCGCACCGGCATCGGACAGGCGCACCGCCACCCATAGCAGGCAGGCCAGCGCGGCGAAGATCACCAGCAGGCAGGCCGCGAACAGGCCCTGCGAGAACAGCGGCATCCACAGCGCGGTAAGCGCGAAGCCGGCGGCGGTGGCCGGGGCGATGCGCGCCAGCAGCGGGTCGTCGCGCCACCGCGCGCGCAGCTGGCGCAGGGCGTGCACCAGGTCCAGCGCGAACACCAGGCTCCAGATCGAGAACGCGTAGCCGGCGGCCACCAGCAGGGTCGGGTAGCGCGCGGAGACCTCGCCGTTGTCCGGACCGAACACGCCGCGCTGGGACAGGAACGCCACCACCGGCATCGCCAGCGCGGCAAGCAGGACCAGTATGCGCATCGCCTCGCGCCCGCGCCGAATGGAGATGGGCCGACGCTAGCCGGCGCGCGCGGGACGTGGCGTGAAGCCCGGCCTAGGCGCCGACGCGCACGCGCTCGGCGTCCAGGTCGCCCACCGGGCGCACCTCCATCGCGCCGTAGCGCGCCCACGGGAACTGCTTGGCCAGTTCCACCGCCTCCTCCAGGGAGTCGGCCTCGATCAGGTTGTAGCCGGCCAGCACTTCCTTGGTCTCGGCGAAGGGACCGTCGTACACCCGCGCGCGGCCCTCGCGTACCCGCACCGTGCGCGCGGTGGTCGGCGGCTCGAGCTTGTTGGCGCCCAGCAGCGTGCCCTTGCCGGCCAGGTCGTCGGCCTTGCGCACGCAGTCGCGCATGTGCGCGTCGTACTCCTCCTGCGACAGCTGTCCCAGCAGGGCCTGGTCGATGTACACCAGCAACAGGAACTTCATTGGCGTTCTCCGTGGAAGGTAGGGCGCGCGGCGCTCAGGGCGGCCCGGCTTCGGCGCCGCCGCGGCGCAGCGGGTCGGGCAGGGGTTGGCCGGCGTCGACGAAGCCCAGCGACACCGAGTTGAGGCAGTGGCGTTCGTAGGTCGGCGGCGGCCCGTCGGGGAACACGTGGCCCAGGTGGCCGCCGCAGCGGGCGCATACGATCTCGGTGCGGACCATGCCGTGGCTGGTATCGCGCACGCGGCGGATGTGGGCTTCGTCGTAGGGCGCGAAGAAGCTGGGCCAGCCGGTGCCGGAATCGAACTTGGCCGAGGAGCGGAACAGCGGCAACCCGCACAGCCGGCACACGTAGGTGCCCTCGCGCTTGTTGTCCAGGAACACGCCGCAGAACGGGCGCTCGGTGCCGTGCTGCAGCAGCACGTGGCGTTCCTCCGGCGACAGCGCGGCGGCCAGGGCCTGCAGCTGCTCCGGGTCGGGCGGGGTCAGGTCGAAACGGCTCATCGGCGGCTCCGGTGGCGGGCGTCCCAGCATGCACCAGGGCGGGCGGCGGGTGAACCGGCCCGCCGCGGCCGCCGCTGACGCGACGTGCGCGGGACGCTAACACCTGCCTGCCTAGGCTGGCGGGGCGATCCCCAAAGCAGGAGGCGACATGCGAAGGATTCCCCGTGGTGCCTGGGTGCTGGTGGCCGACGGTGCGTCGGCGCGGCTGTTCACCAACGTCGGTGAGAAGGGCCAGCTGGTGCTGCACCAGGAAGCGGCCATCGCGCTGGATCCCAAGGAAGGCGAGATGCCGGCGATCCTGCCGCCGGAGGTGGGGGCCAAGGAGGCCGAGGAGGCAGGCTTCGCGCGTGAACTGGCGCGGCGCCTGAACGAGCACGCGCTCAACGGCCGCTTCCAGCACCTGGTGCTGGCGGCCGACCCGACCACCCTGGGCTACATGCGTCCGTTGCTGCACGAGGAGGTCCGCAGCCGCCTGCTGGCGGAAGTGGCGAAGAACTACACCAACCTGCGGCGCGAACAGATCGAGCAGGCGCTGGCGCCCGACTTCTGAGGTCCACGCCGCGCGCCGCCGGCCGCCGGTCCCGGGCGTTTGCCGGGGCCGGACGAAGCTTCCCGTGGTCTTGCGCGTGGTCCGCTGTGCGGGGCAGCGGGGCAGCGGGGCAGGGCCAGGACCGGGCGCCGGGCGCCGGGGCCGTTCCCGGCCAGGGCGGTCACCGCCGGATCACCAGCCCGCCGCCCCCGGCCATCGGTCTGCCGGAAGCGTCGGCATCAAGGCGGCGCGGGCGGCACGATGCAGTCCGCGCCGCCAATCCCTCAGGCCGCCGGCGACGGCAGCTCCTTGCGCAGCCAGTCGTCGATCATGCGCTTCTCGTAGCGCAGGGCATCGCTGTCCAGCGGCGCGCCGCGCTGCAGGTAGGACACGTCGTGCAGCTTGCGCTCGCCCTCGGCCAGCACCCGGCCGTCGGCGCCGGTGATGCGGAACTTCAGCTCCATGCGCGGCGGATAGTGGTCGCGCATGAAGCGCACGTGGTCCAGGTTCGGACCGCGCCACGGCTCGTAGCGGCCGGCACGCTGGATGTCGGTGATGGTCACTTCCATGCGCGCGCCCTCGGGCAGGCGCTTGGCGGCGTTCTTCTGCAGGTGCCGGGCCAGCTCGGCGACCCAGTCGCCATGCGCGGCTTCCCAGCGGTTGCCGCTGTAGCGCAGGTCGGAGAACTGCGCCGGGTCCTCCCAGGACACGCTGACCGGATCCTGCTCCGGCAGCGCGCGCGGGGCATCGGGATCGGTGACGCTCCTGGCGGCCGGCGCCACGGCCGGCAGCGCGGCCAGGGCCAGCAGCAGGAGCATGGATGGGGCTTTCATGTTCCGCTCCGGTATCGCGTTGACCTGCAGCGAATATGCGCCCGCGCGCATGCCCCGGCAAGGTGGCGCGGGCCAGCCGTTGCGGTCGCTTCAGGCGCACGGCGCAACGCTTTCCTTGCGCCGGATGGCCCCGGAACCACGCCTTCCGACACGGTGCGCGAGGGGCGCACGGCGCTAGAATCGCAGGTCCACTCCTTTCCCCCGGATTCCGCATGAGCGTTCCCGCGCAGGCCCCGGCGCGCGCCGCCGGGCTGGCCATCGTTTTCGCCCTGGCCATCGTCTACGTGGTCTGGGGTTCGACCTACCTCGGCATCCGCTTTGCCCTGGAAGGCGGATGGCCGCCGCTGCTGGCCGTCTCCGGCGCGCGCTTCGTCGTCGCCGGCGCGGCCATGTACGCCTTCCTGCGCTGGCGCGGGGTACCGGCCCCGACCCGCGCGCAGTGGAAGAACCTGGCGGTGATGGGTTTCGCCCTGCTGCTGCTGGGCAACGGCTGCGTGGTGCTGAGCGAGCAGAGCGTGTCCTCCGGCCTGGCCGCGGTGGCGGTGGCCTCGGTGCCGCTGTGGATGGGCGTGTTCGGCGCGATCTACGGCCAGCGCCCCACCCGGATCGAATGGCTGGGCATCGCCATCGGCTTTGCCGGCGTACTGTGGCTTAACGCCGGCAGCAGCCTCACCGCCAGCCCCGTGGGCCTGGTCCTGCTGCTGGTGGCGCCGGTCGGCTGGGCGTTCGGCTCGGTGTGGTCGCGCGGGCGCGACCTGCCGTCGCCGTTCATGGCCGCGGCCGGGCAGATGCTGTGCGGCGGGGCCATGATCGTCGCCACCGGCCTGCTGCGCGGCGAGTCGCTGCCGGCCGCGCCGACCCTCCACGGCACCCTGGCCCTGGGCTACCTGGCGCTGTTCGGCTCGATCGTGGCCTTCAGCACCTACGTGTGGCTGCTGCACCACGTGCGCCCGGTGCTGGTCAGCAGCTACGCCTACGTCAACCCGGCCATTGCCGTGGCCCTGGGCGCGTGGCTGGCCGGCGAGCGCTTCACCGCGCACGACCTGGGTGCCATGGCGGTGATCCTGGCCGGCGTGGTCACCATCACCCTGGCGCGGGTGCTGCGCCGATGAGCACCGCCGCTCCGTCCATCGACCGCCGCGGCCTGGCGGTCACCGCCGGCACCTTCGTGCTGTGGGGCGTGGTGCCGGTGTACTGGCACCTGCTGAAGAACGTGCCGGCCATGCAGATCATGGCCCACCGCGTGGTCTGGAGCGCCCTGCTGGTGGTGGCCTGGCTGCTGCTCAGCGACGGCCTGGGCTGGCTGCGCAGGCTGGCCGCGCAGCCGCGCGCGCTGCCGGCGCTGGCGCTGAGCGCGGTGCTGATCGCGTTCAACTGGGGGTTGTACATCTGGGCGGTCAACGCCGGCCACGTGGTCGAGACCAGCCTGGGCTACTTCATCAACCCGCTGGTCAACGTGGTGCTGGGCGTGCTGGTGCTGCACGAGCGCCTGCGCCGGGTGCAGTGGATCGCGGTGGGCTGCGCCGCGCTGGGCGTGGCCTGGCTGACCGTGCAGGCCGGCTCGCCGCCGTGGATCGCGCTGGGCCTGGCCGCCTCGTTCGGCCTGTACGGGCTGGTGCGCAAGCTGGTGGCGGTGGATCCGGTGGCCGGCCTGGGCCTGGAAAGCCTGTACCTGTTCCTGCCCTCGCTGGCCTACGTGCTGTGGGCCGAGGCCGGGCACGGCGGCAGCTTCGCCAGCGGCTGGGGCTGGGGCACGGACCTGCTGCTGGTGTTCGGCGGCGTGGTCACCGCGGTGCCGCTGATCGGCTTCGCCTATGGCGTGCGCCGCATCCCGCTGAGCGTGGTCGGGCTGCTGCAGTACATCGCCCCGACCCTGCAGCTGCTGCTGGGCGTGTGGTTCTTCCACGAGCCGTTCGGCGCCGGCCGCGCACTCGGTTTCGGCGCGATCTGGCTGGGACTTGCGCTGTACGCGGGCGAGGGCCTGTGGCGCGCGCGCAGCCGCTCCTAGCCCGGAAACGGCAACGGCGCCACAAAAGCCGGCGCCGCTGGGCGACAATCGCGGCATGACCACCACCATCCACATCCTCGGGATCGCCGGCACCTTCATGGGCGGCGTGGCGGCGCTGGCGCGCGAACTGGGCTACAGCGTCGAAGGCAGCGACCAGGCGGTATACCCGCCGATGTCCACCCAGCTGGAGAAGCTGGGCATCCAGCTGCGCCAGGGCTACGACCCGGCGCATATCTCCCCCGACGCGGTGGAGGTGGTGATCGGCAACGCCCTCTCGCGCGGCAACCCGGCGGTGGAGCAGGTGCTGGACGACGGCCGCCGCTACACCTCCGGCGCGCAGTGGCTGGCCGAGCACGTGCTGCCCGGGCGCACCACCCTGGCGGTGGCCGGCACCCACGGCAAGACCACCACCACCAGCCTGCTGGCCTTCCTGCTGCAGGCCGCCGGGCGCGACCCGGGCTTCCTGGTCGGCGGCGTCGCCGAGGACTTCGGCACCTCGGCGCGGGTGGGCGGCGGCCGCGAGTTCGTGGTCGAGGCCGACGAGTACGACACCGCGTTCTTCGACAAGCGCAGCAAGTTCGTGCACTACCGGCCGACGGTGGCGATCCTCAACAACCTCGAGTACGACCACGCCGACATCTTCCCGGACCTGGCCGCGATCCAGCGCCAGTTCCACCACCTGGTGCGCACCGTGCCGCGCGCCGGCCGGCTCGTCGTCAACGGCGAAGACGCGCACCTGGCCCAGGTGCTGGCGATGGGCTGCTGGACCCCGGTGGAGACCTTCGGCCTGGAGGGCGCGGAGGTGGCCATCGCGCGCGCCGGCGGCGGTGCCGGCTTCGACTGGAGCGCGCGCCTGCTGGCCGCCGACGGCAGCCAGTTCGTGGTGCTGCATGACGGCCGCGAAGTGGCGAGCGTGCACTGGCCGCTGCTGGGCCGGCACAACGTGCTGAACGCGCTGGCGGCGCTGGCCGCGGCGCACGCGGTGGGCGTGTCGCCGGCCGATGTGGCCCCGGCGCTGGCCGGCTTCCACAGCGTCAAGCGCCGCCTGGAGGTGCTGGGCACCCCGGCCGGCGTCACCGTGTACGACGACTTCGCCCACCATCCCACCGCCATCCGCACCACCCTCGAAGGCCTGCGTGCCAGGGTCGGCGATGCGCGCATCGTGGTGGCGATGGAGCCGCGCAGCAATTCCATGCGCCTGGGCGCCCACGCCGACGCGCTGGCGCCGTCGCTGGACATCGCCGACGTGGTCGTGTTCCTGCATCGTCCGGAGCTGGCCTGGGACGCCGGCAAGGTGGTGGCCGCGGTGCGCGGCCAGGCGCAGGCGGTGCCGGATACCGACACCCTGCTGGCGCGCCTGGGCGAGCTGGTGCAGGCGGGCGACCACGTGGTGTTCATGTCCAACGGCGGTTTCGACGCGGCGCCGCGGCGCTTCGTGGCGATGCTGGAAGGGCGCGACTGACCACGCCGCCGTGACGCCGCCTTGAACGGGCGGCGTTACCCTGCCGGCGAGCCGAACGCCATCGCACCGTGCCCAGTACCGAAGCCCTGCCGCTGTTCCCGCTGCACACCGTGCTGCTGCCCGGCGCGCCGCTGGGACTGCGCGTGTTCGAGCGCCGCTACCTGGATCTGGTCGCCGAGTGCGGCCGCCAGGGCCGCAGTTTCGGCGTGTGCATGATCCTGGAGGGCGAGGAGAGCGGCGCGCCGGCGACGCCGGCGGCGTTCGGGGTGGAGGCGCTGATCGAGGACTTCGGCAGCGAGCCGGGCGGGGTGCTGACCCTGGCCGTGCGCGGTGCGCGCCGGTTCCGGGTCAGCCGCACCAGCGTGCGCGACAACGGCCTGCTGGTCGGCCAGGTGCGCTGGCGCGACCAGCGGCAAGAACCCGGCAGCGGCGCGCGGCTGCTGCCCGAGCACGCGGTGCTGGGCACGCTGCTGGGCGAACTGCTGCAGAAGGTGGGCGGGCTGCACGACGCACCCAACCTGCGCCTGCTGGAGGACGCCGAATGGGTGGGCTGGCGCCTGGCCGAGATCCTGCCGATCAGCGACGAGCAGCGCCTGGCCCTGCTGCAGCAGGACGACCCGCACCGGCGCCTGCAGCAGCTGCTGCTGTGGATGGACGACCACGTCACCTGAGCGGACAGGCCGTACACGCGGCCATGAGGCGGCCGCGGCGACCATGGGGGGGCTCATCCACCGTCCATCGACGCCACGGCGTCCCGTCCCGGAGGACCTGCCATGGTCGCAACCGTCGAACGGCGGCCTGCACCCGCCTTCCATTCCGTCCACGCCCTGCTGCTCGGCGGCGCCCTGTCGCTGATCCTCGGCACGCTGCTGGCCGACATCGCCTACGCGCGGACCTACGAGATCCAGTGGATCAACTTCGCCGCATGGCTCAACGTCGGCGGCCTGGTGTTCGCCGCCGCTGCGCTGGTCTGCGCGCTGCTGGGGCTGGTGCCCTCGCGCCGCACCCGCGGCTCGGCGCTGCATTGCCTGCTGTGGGCGGTGGCGTGGATCCTCGCCTTGCTCAATGCCCTGGTCCATGCGCGCGACGCCTGGGCCGCGATGCCGATGGCGCTGGTGCTGTCGGTGCTGGTGTTCGCGGCCGCGCTGGCGGCCACGTTCTTCGCGGCCTGGCCGCTGCGCGCCGGAGGTGTGCGATGAACCGCCTGGAGCTTGTCGCCGCCGCCTGTGCCGCCGTCGTGCTGGCTGGCTGCAATCCCTCGCCCGGTCCGCTGCAGCACGGCGCCAACCCGGAACTGCCGGAGCCGAAGCGCGGCCTGCTGCCGTCGATGAAGATCGCCGACCCTTCGGAGTGGGGCGACCAGGTGCCGGTGGTGCCGGAAGGTTTCGAGGTCCGTGCCATCGCCCGCGACCTGCGCATCCCGCGCCAGACCCTGGTGCTGCCCAATGGCGACATCCTGGTGGCCGAGGGCCGCGGCGGCAACGCGCCCGCGCTCAAGCCCAAGGACGTGATCGCCGGGCCGATCAAGGCCGCCGGCACCACCCAGGTGCCCAGTGGCAACCGCCTGACCCTGCTGCGCGACGCCGATGGCGATGGCGAGTACGAGCTGCAGACGGTGTTCGCCGAGGACCTGGACGCGCCCTACGGCCTGGCCCTGGTCGGCAACGACCTCTACGTGGCCAACCAGGACGCGGTGGTGCGCTTTGACTACCAGCCGGGCATGACCCAGGCCCGCGCCGGCAAGCCGCAGGTGCTCACCAGGCTGCCGTCGGAGATCAACCACCACTGGACCAAGGCGATGACCGCCAGCGCCGACGGCCGCTTCCTGTACGTGGGCATCGGCTCCAACAGCAACATCACCGAGCGCGGGATGATGGCCGAGCAGGACCGAGCCGTGGTCTGGGAGATCGATACCCGGACCGGCATGCATCGCGAGTACGCCGGGGGCCTGCGCAACCCTACGGCGCTAGCGATCCAGCCCGGCAGCGGCCAGCTGTGGGCGGTGGTCAACGAGCGCGACGAGATCGGCCCGGACCTGGTGCCCGACTACCTGACCTCGGTGCGCGAGGGCGGCTTCTACGGCTGGCCCTGGGCGTACTGGGGCCAGCACGTGGACACCCGGGTCAAGCCGGAGAACCCGGAGAAGGTCGCCGCCTCGATCACCCCGGACTACGCCCTGGGCGCGCATGTGGCGGCGTTGGGCCTGGACTTCTCCAGCCCGGTGATGGGACCGGAATACGCCGAGGGTGCCTTCGTCGGCATGCACGGCAGCTGGAACCGCGCCGAGCCGGTGGGCTACAAGGTGGTGTTCGTGCCGTTCCGCAACGGCCGACCTGCCGGCGACCCGATCGACTTCGCCACCGGCTTCCGCGACGACGACGGCACCACCCGCGGCCGCCCGGTGGGCGTGACCGTGGATCCGCGCGGGGCCCTGGTCATCGCCGACGACCTGGCCAACATCGTCTGGCGGGTGTCGCGGGTGGACGGTCCCGCCGCCGCCCCGCCCGCGACGGACGGGGAGCTGCCCGCGGAGGTCGAGACGGCGCCCGAATCGGGTGGCGCCGCCGCGGAGGGCGATGCCGGCTGATCCGGCGCCGGGGGCGCCGCGGCCCACGCCACCACGTCGCGTCGGGCGGTGTTGCCCGCAGCGCATGGCGGCCCCTGCCGGGCAGGCCTGTCCGGCGTTGCCCTACAGCGCACGTTGGGATGCGGCTCCTATAATTCCGAGATGAATTCCTCATGGATGGAAGCCATGCTGGCCTGGATCGGGGAACACCCCCTGCTGGCCGGCGTGGTGATCTTCGCGATCGCCTTCTGCGACGCGCTCATCATCGTCGGGGCCGTGGTCCCGGCCCTGCCACTGCTGTTCGCGGTGGGCGTGCTGATCGGCATGGGCGAGATCTCCGGCCCGTACGCGGTGGCCAGCGCGGCCCTGGGCGCCATGGCCGGCGACGCCATCAGCTACTGGGTCGGCCTGCGCTGGGGCGACCGCCTGCGCGGGGTCTGGCCGTTCAGCCGCTACCCGCAGCTGCTGGAGCGCGGCGAGACCCTGTTCCGGCGCAATGCCTTCAGCGCGATCCTGCTGGCCCGCTACGTCGGCGCGATCCGCCCGTTCGTCCCGGCCATTGCCGGCATGGCCAGGATGCCGGTGCGACGCTACTTCACCGCCTCCGGCCTGGCCTGCGTGTCCTGGGGCGTGCTGTTCCTGGCCCCGGGCTGGGTCCTGGGCCGGGCCTACGACGCGGTGGCCGCGGTGGCCGGCCACCTGGTGGTGGTGCTGGGCCTGCTGCTGGCGGTGCTGGCGCTGGCCTGGGCGGTGGTGCTGTACACCTACCGCTGGTTCGCCGAGCACGCCGACGCCGTGCTGGCGCGGATGCTGGCCTGGTCGCACCGGCATCCGGTGCTGGGCGAGTACTCGGTGGCGGTGTTCGACCCGCAGCGGCGCGAGTCGGTGCCGCTGGCGCTGCTGGCGGTGCTGCTGCTGGCCATCGGCTGGGTGTGGTTCGCCCTGCTGCTGGTGGTGGTCGGCCACGGCGAGCCGCTGGGCGTGGACCTGGCGGTACACCAGCTGATGCTGTCCCTGCGCAACCCGCTGGCCGACTACCCGCTGGCGGCGCTGGCCTCGCTCGGCGACTGGCCGGTGCTGGCCCCGGCCTGCGCCGCGGCGCTGGGCTATTTCGCCTGGCGCCAGCGCTGGATGGCCGCCGCGCACTGGCTGGCGGCGCTGGGCTTCGGCCTGGCCCTGACCTGGCTGCTGGGCGCGACCATCAACGTGGTGCGCCCGCCCTCGGCCAGCAGCGGCTTCGGCTTCCCCTCGATCGCGGTGACCATGTCCACCATCGCCTTCGGCTTCTTCGCCGTGCTGATCGCGCGCGAGCTGCCGGGGCGCGACCGGGTCTGGCCGTACATGGTCTCCGGCCTGGTGGTGGCGGTCATCGGCTTCGCCCGCCTGTACCTGGGCGCGCACTGGCTCAGCGACGTGGTAGGCGGGATGCTGCTGGGCATCGTCTGGCTGCTGGTGCTGGGCATCGCCTACCGCCGCCGCTTCAACCGCTCGTTCTGGGTCAAGCCGGTGGCGGCGGCGTTCTACGGCGTGTTCGCGTTGGCCGCGCTGTGGTACGCGCCGCGCAACATCGAGGCCAAGCTGGCCAAGTTCGAGCCGCCGGGGCCGGCGATCGAGGTCCAGGACCTGCAGGCCTGGTGGCATCGCGACTGGGCGCTGCAGCCGGCGCGCCGCAACGAGTTCGACGACGCCCAGCGCTGGCCGCTGGACGTGCAGGTGGCCGGCCCGCTGGGCCCGCTGCGCGAGCGCCTGGAGGCGCAGGGCTGGAAGGTGCAGCCGCAGGCGCGCTGGGAGCAGGCGCTGAACATGTTCGACGAGGACGTGTGGCCGGCCGGCGCGCCGGTGCTGCCGGCGACCCTGGACGCACGCACCGAGGCCCTGCTGATGGTGCGCGAGGGCGCCCGCCCGGACCGCCGCATCGTGCTGCGGCTGTGGGCGGCGCCGGTGCAGCTGCGCCCGGGGCACCAGCCGCTGTGGATCGGCACCGCGCAGACCCTGCACTTCACCCCCGCGTTCGACGTGCTGGCCACCTGGCGCCCGCATGCCGACGCCGACCCGGCGCTGGAGCGGATCGTGGAGGCGGTGGCCGACCTGCCGCACCAGGTCGAGCCGCACCCGGTCTCGGGCCTGCCCACGCTGCGCCTGCGCACCGCCGCGGCCGGCGCGGAAGCGGCACGCTAGCGCGCCGCCCGCGGCGGCGACGACGCACGCGACCGCGCACGCGCAGCGCGTGCCGGGCGACAATGCGCGTCCCCGTTGTACCTGGAGACGCGCATGACCAGCCTCGCTGGCAAGACCCTGTTCATCACCGGTGCCTCGCGCGGCATCGGCCTGGCCATCGCCCTGCGCGCGGCGCGCGACGGCGCCAACGTCGCCATCGCCGCCAAGTCCGCGGTGCCCAACCCGAAGCTGCCGGGCACCATCCATACCGCGGCCGAAGCGGTGGACGCCGCCGGCGGCCGCGGCCTGGCGCTGAAGTGCGACATCCGCGAGGAAGACCAGGTGCAGGCCGCGGTGGCGGCCACGGTGGACGCCTTCGGCGGCATCGACATCCTGGTCAACAACGCCAGCGCGATCTGGCTGCGTGGCACCCTGGACACGCCGATGAAGCGCTTCGACCTGATGCAGCAGGTCAATGCCCGCGGCAGCTTCCTGTGCGCCCAGGCCTGCCTGCCGCACCTGCTCAAGGCCGCCAACCCGCACATCCTGACCCTGGCGCCGCCGCCGTCGCTGGATCCGAAGTGGTGGGGGCCGCACACCGGCTACACCCTGGCCAAGATGGGCATGAGCTTTGTCACCCTGGGCCTGGCCGCGGAGTTCGGGCCGAAGGGCGTGGCGGTCAACGCGCTGTGGCCGCGCACGCTCATCGCCACCGACGCGCTGAACATGATCCCCGGCGTGGATGCCGGCAACGGCCGCCGCCCGGAGATCATGGCCGATGCCGCGCACGCGATCCTGGTGCGCCAGGCGGCCGGTTTCAGCGGCCGCTTCCTGATCGACGACGAGGTGCTGGCCGAGGCCGGCGTGGCCGACCTGTCCGGCTATGCCGTCGATCCGTCCAAGCCGCTGCTGCCGGACCTGTTCCTGGACTGAGTCGCGCCGCGCGCGCCGCCGCCGGCCGCGGCGCGCTCCTACAATGGCCAGCCCCCTTTTCGTTACGGAAACACCATGAAGTACCTGCACGCGATGATCCGGGTCCACGACCTGGAAAAGACCAGCCGCTTCTTCACCGAGGGCCTGGGCCTGAAGCAGACCCGGCGCATGGACAACGAGGCCGGGCGCTACACCCTGGTCTACTTCGGCGCCCCGGAGAACCCGGAGGCGGAGATCGAGCTGACCTACAACTGGCCGCCGGAGGACGGTTCGGCACCGGAGGACTACGGCAGCGCCCGCAACTTCGGCCACCTGGCCTTCGAGGTCGACGACATCTACGCCATCTGCGCGCACCTGCAGTCCATGGGCGTGACCATCAACCGCCCGCCGCGCGACGGCCGCATGGCCTTCGTCCGCACCCCGGACCTGATCTCGATCGAGCTGCTGCAGAAGGGCCAAGCCCTGCCGCCGGCCGAGCCGTGGGCGTCGATGCCCAATACCGGCACCTGGTAAGCGCACGAGTGCGGTCCGGCGGGGCACGCGTCCCCGCCGGACCGTCGCATCAGTCGGCAGCAGCCCGTGCCGGCCGTGCCAGGCTCAGGGCAATCGTGGTGGCCAGGATCGCGCCTACCACGCCCAGCGACCACAGCACCGGGATCTTGTAGAGGTCGACCAGCAGCATCTTGGCGCCGATGAATACCAGCACCACGGCCAGGCCGTAGGGCAGCAGGTGGAAGCGCTCAGCCATCCCCGCCAGCAGGAAGAACATCGCGCGCAAGCCCAGCACCGCGAACACGTTGGACGTCAGCACGATGAACGGGTCCAGGGTGATGGCGAAGATCGCCGGGATCGAATCCACCGCGAAGATCACGTCGGTGATGCCGATCATCACCACCACGATGAACAGCGGGGTGAACCTGCGCCGGCTGCCGCGTCCCAGCCACATCGCGTTGCCGTGATAGCGGCGCACGAACGGCACGTGCGTGGTCATCCAGCGCAGTACCGGATTCTTCCCCAGGTCCGGCTCCTCGCCCGCGGCGCTCCACATCTTCGCGCCGGTCAGCAGCAGGAAGGCGCCGAACACGTAGAGCAGCCAGTGGAACTGGGCCAACAGCGCGGCGCCGGCGAAGATCAGGATCGCGCGTAGCAAGATCGCCAGCAGGATGCCGATCACCAGTACGCGCTGGCGCAGTTGCTCCGGCACGGCGAAGTAGGTCATCAGCATCAGGAACACGAAGATGTTGTCGACCGCCAGCGCCTTCTCGACCAGGTAGCCGGTCAGGAATTCCAGGCCGATGCGCCGTGCCTCTTCCGGACCGGCCGACTGGCCGACGTACCACCACAGGGCGAGGTTGAAGAGCAGGGCCAGGGCCACCCAGCCCATGCTCCACCACGCCGCTTCCTTGAACGTGACCTTGTGCGCGCCGCCGTGGCGCATCAGCAGCAGGTCGGCCACCAGCGCCAGCAGCACCAGGCCGGAGAATCCGGCCCACAGCCAGACGTTGCCTATCGTTTCCATCATCAATGTTCCGGGCAGGAGTAAGGACGGCCGCGGAAGCTGGCGGCGCGGAACCCTGCTTTGGGAACCGGGGACACACCTTCGCCGTCGCGGCGAAGGTCTTGCTCACGGCCCTGGGCCGCCGTGGGACCGGGGCATCGGAATGCCCGAAATGACGGCCGTCACGCTGGGAGCTACTCCCCTTCGGCGGCGATTGTGCGGGCCGGCATGTGAACGGTCAAACCACCGGCGCAGCCTGCCCGCGGGGTGTGCCTTCCGCGCGTCGGCCGCGCTTGCCGGCCGGTGGTGCCGCGTACCGGGCTGGTGCGGACGCGCTCAGCCGGCCAGCGCCTGCTCCAGGTCGGCGACCAGGTCGTCGGCGTGCTCCAGGCCCACCGACAGCCGCAGCAGGCCGCCGGGCGTGGTCGAGGCCGGGCCTTCGATCGAGGCGCGGTGCTCGACCAGCGATTCGGTCGAACCCAGCGAGGTGGCATTGGTGAACAGCTGCATGCGCGAAGCCACGGCCAGCGCCGCCTCGCGTCCGCCGGCTACCTCGAACGACAGCATGCCGCCGAAGTCGCGCATCTGCGCCGCGGCCACCGCGTGCTGCGGATGCGAGGCCAGGCCGGGGTAATGCACCGCCGACACCTTCGCATGGCCGGCGAGGAACTCCGCCACCCGGCGCGCGTTGCGGCAATGCCAGTCCATCCGCGCCGGCAGCGAGCGCACCCCGCGCAGGATCATCCACGCCGCGAACGGCGAGGCGGTGGCGCCGGCCAGCAGGCGCAGCTGGTGGCAGGCGGCGGCGTGTTCGCCGTCCTCGGCGAAGCACAGCACTCCGCCCATCACGTCGCCGTGGCCGCCCAGGTACTTGGTGGCCGAATGCAGGACGATGTCCGCGCCCAGCGCCAGCGGCTGCTGGATCACCGGCGGGGCGAAGGTGCCGTCCACCAGCAGGCGCGCACCGGCCCCGTGGGCGATGTCCGCCAGCGCGGCGATGTCGCTGACCTTCAGCAGCGGATTGGACGGCGTCTCCGCCCACAGCAACGCGGTGTTGGGCCGTAGCGCGGCGCGCACCGCGTCCAGGTCGGTGAAGTCGACGATCGTGCACTCCAGGCCCCAGCGCGGGAACTGTTGTGCCGCCAGCACCCGGAACGAGAAATAGCTGTCGTCGCACAACAGCACGTGGCTGCCCGGCGGCAGCGCCTGCAGCGCGGTGGCGCCGGCGGCCATGCCGGTGGGGAACAGCAGCGCCCGCTTCGCACTTTCCAGCGCCGCCAGCACCTGCTCGGTCTCCTGCTGGGTCGGGTTGTCGTAGCGCTGGTACAGGAAGCCCTGCGGCAGCTGGCCGTCGGGCGTGTGCTCGAAGGTGGTGGCCAGCTGCAGCGGCGGCGACAGCGCGCCGCTGGCCGGGTCGGGCCGGCTGCCGGCGCGGGCGGCGAGGGTTTCGATGCGGGACATGGCGGTCGGTCGTTGGGAGCGGAGGCGCCGCTGCGCGGCAGCCCGATGATACGCGAGCCCGGCACCGGTCCGGCGACGGCGTGGCGGCATCGCCGAACGAGGCGGATAATGGCCCACCGGCCCCGTGCCGGCCTTCTTCCACGGATATTCCACTGCCATGAACGCCACGACGCCGGCTGCCGGCGACACCGCCTCCCTGATCGACCTTGGCCACCGCTATTTCCTGCCCGTGTACCGGCAGCGCGAGCTGGTGCTGGAGCGAGGCCAGGGCGCGCGCCTGTGGGACAGCGAAGGCCGCGAGTACGTGGATTTCGCCGCCGGCATCGCCGTGTGCGGCCTGGGCCACAACGACCCGGACCTGCACGCGGCCCTGGTCGAGCAGGCCGGCAAGCTGTGGCACACCAGCAACATCTTCTTCAGCGAGCCGCCGCTGCGCCTGGCCGAGGAGCTGGTGACCGCCAGCCGCTTCGCCGAGCGCGTGTTCCTGTGCAACTCCGGCGCCGAGGCCAACGAGGCCGCGATCAAGCTGGTGCGCAAGTGGGCCACCGCCCAGGGGCGTGCCCCGCAGCAGCGGGTGATCGTCACCTTCCGCGGCAGCTTCCACGGCCGCACCCTGGCCGCGGTCACCGCCACCGCCCAGCCCAAGTACCAGGAAGGCTACGAGCCGCTGCCCGGCGGTTTCCGTTATGTGGACTTCAACGACATCGTGCAGCTGGAGACGGCGATGGCCGCCGGCGACGTGGCCGCGGTGATGCTGGAGCCGGTGCAGGGCGAAGGCGGGGTGATGCCGGCCGCCTCCGGCTTCCTCAAGCAGGTGCGCGCGCTGTGCGACAAGCACAATGCACTGCTGGTGCTGGACGAGATCCAGGCCGGCATGGGCCGCACCGGCACCCTGTTCGCGCACTGGCAGGACGACGTGGTGCCGGACATCGTGACCCTGGCCAAGGCCCTGGGCGGCGGCTTCCCGATCGGCGCCATGCTCGCCGGCCCGAAGGTCGCCGAGGCCATGGGCTTCGGCGCCCACGGCACCACCTTCGGCGGCAATCCGCTGGCGGCGGCGGTGGCGCGCGTGGCCCTGCGCAAGCTGGCCTCGCCGCAGATCGCGGCCAACGTCTCGCGCCAGTCGCACGCGCTGCGCGAGGGCCTGGCCGCGATCGGTGAGGAGTTCGGCGTGTTCGCCCAGGTGCGTGGCCGCGGCTTGATGCTGGGCGCCGTGCTCAAGCCCGAATACGCCGGCCGCGCCGGCGAGATCCTCGACCTGGCCGCGCACGAGGGCCTGCTGCTGCTGCAGGCCGGCCCGGACGTGCTGCGCCTGGTGCCGGCGCTGAACATCACCGACGCCGACGTGGCCGAGGGCCTGGCGCGGCTGCGCAAGGCCATCGCCAAGTTCGTCGCCTGACTGGCGAGGGGCGCCGCAAGCGCGCCCCCAGGCCGCCGGGCGGTGTCGCAGGATGCTGGGCAGCCGCCCCAGCGGGTCGCGCACGAAGAAGCGGCGCACGTCCAGGGCTCGGCGGCCGCACCGTATTCCGGTGCAGGCCGGCCGCGCGCCCCCGGCGTAGCGCCTCGTCCAGGCCGTCCACCTCGATGCAAGATCGGGCACCGGCGTGCCCGGGCCGCCTCGCTGGCAACGCCCCGCTGCACGGCCATGCGCGCGCGGCGTTGCCGCAGGTGCGGATCCCGGACCAGCGAAGCGCATCCAGGTTCCTCCGGGGAAGAGCGTGAGCGCGCGCTCAGGCCAGGCCGAAGCGTTTCAGCACCCGGCCCAGGGCGCGGGCGTCGCGCACGCTGTCGGCGTGCAGGCCCGCGCGGCGTGCGCCCTGCACGTTGGCGAACAGGTCGTCGATGAACAGGGTATCGGCGGCACTCCAGCCCAGGCGCTCGAGCGCGCGCAGGTAGACCTGCGGCTCCGGCTTGCGCCCGCCCAGGCTGCCGCTGCACAGCACCCGGCCGCCCAGCCGCGGCGCCAGCGGCGCGGCCACCTGCAGCACCACCCGCGCGGCCAGTTCGCCGTTGTTGGTCAGCACCGCCATCGGCAGTTCCGGGTCCAGCGCCAGCAGCCGTGCCAGCGCGCGTTCGTCGGCAGTGGTGGCCGCCACCCGCGCCTGCAGCCAGGCGGTTTCGTCCACGGCCGCGCCGATGCCTTCGCCCAGTTCGCGCAGGTAATCGGCCGTGGAAACCCGGCCGGCGTCGTAGCGCGCTTCCAGCCCGGAGCCATACAGCGCCTGCCACACCTGCGCGAAGCTCGTGCCCGCATGCGCGGCCAGGCATGCCACGCGCTGCTCGCGCCGGTAGTGGGCCAGCACGTTGTCGAAGTCCAGCAGCAGCTGGCGGATGCGCGGCCTCATCGCCGCTCCGGGGCCCGCGCGCCGCCGCTCATGGCTCCCGCGGCAGGGCGGCGCCGCACTTGCGGCAGTGCCAGGCATCGGCCTCGTGGTCGTCCAGTCCGCAGCTGCCGCAGCGCGCCTGGCGCCGGCGCGGCTGCAGCGAGCGCGCCAGCTCGGCGGTGTAGATGCCGGTGGGCACGGCGATGATGCTGTAGCCGATCACGATCAGCAGCGAGGTGACGAAGCGGCCGAACGGGGTGGCCGGGGCGATGTCGCCGAAGCCGACGGTGCCGACGGTCACGATCGCCCAGTACATGCCGGCGGGGATGCTGGTGAAGCCGTTGTCCGGGCCCTCCACCACGTACATCAGCGCACCGAACACCACCACGATGGTCAGCAGCGCGGCGATGAACACCAGGATCTTGCGCCGGCTGCGCACCAGCGCCTGGATCAGCACCCCGGCCTCGCTGGAATACTCCACCAGCTTGAGCACCCGGAACACGCGCAGCAGGCGCAGCGCGCGGATCACGGTGAACGAGGCGGTGGCCGGGAACAGCAGCGACAGGAAGGTGGGCAGGATCGCCAGCAGGTCGATGATGCCGAAGAAGCTGAAGGCATAGCGCAGCGGCCGCTTCACCACCCACAGCCGCACGCCGTATTCCACGGCGAAGGCCAGGGTGAACAGCCACTCGGCCGCGTACAGCCAGGCGTGCCAACGCACCTTCACCGAGGGCATGGAGTCCAGCAGCACCACCGCCACGCTGGCCAGGATGACCAGGATCAGCGCCAGGTCGAAGTTGCGCTCGTCCGGGGCGTCGTGGTGGAAGATCACCCGGAACCAGCGGTAGCGCCGGCCTTCGCTGGAGGCCGGCAGGTGCTCGCGCTCGAACAGGCTGCCGCCGTCCGCGTGCGGGCCGGCGCCGGGCTCAGCCGGCGCGGTCATCGGCCAGGCTCCGGAACGCGGCGCGCGCGGCCTCGAGGGTGGCGTCGATCACCGCGCCGTCGTGGGCGCTGGAGAGGAAGCCGGCCTCGTAGGCGCTCGGGGCCAGGAACACGCCGCGCTCGAGCATGGCGTGGAAGAAGCGGTTGAACGCGGTGGTGTCGCAGGCGGTGGCCTGGGCGTAGGTCTCCACCTTCTGGTCGGTGAAGAACAGGCCGAACATGGCGCCGACGTGGTTGGTGGTCAGCGGCACGCCGGCCTCGCGCGCGGCGGCCTCGAAGCCCTCGCACAGCTGCGCGGTGGCCGCGGCCAGGCGCGCGTGGAAGCCCGGCTCCTGGATCAGCTGCAGCATGGCCAGGCCGGCGGCCATGGCCACCGGATTGCCGCTGAGGGTGCCGGCCTGGTAGATCGGGCCGGCCGGGGCGATCTGCTGCATCAGTTCGCGGCGGCCGCCGTAGGCGCCCACCGGCATGCCGCCGCCGATGATCTTGCCGAAGGTGGTCAGGTCCGGGGTGATGCCGTAGTGCGCCTGGGCACCGCCCAGGGCCACGCGGAAGCCGGTCATCACCTCGTCGAAGATCAGCAGCGCGCCGTGCTTCGTGCACAGCTCGCGCAGGTGCTGCAGGTAGCCCGGGCGCGGTGGGATGCAGTTGGCATTGCCCACCACCGGCTCGATGATCACCGCGGCGATCTCGCCGCCGATCTCCCCGAACAGCTTCGTGGCGCCCTCGAAGTCGTTGTAGCTGAGGGTGGCGGTCAGCTCGCTGAGGCCGGCCGGCACGCCCGGCGAGGTCGGCACGCCCAGGGTCAGCATGCCGCTGCCGGCCTTGACCAGGAACGAGTCGCCGTGGCCGTGGTAGCAGCCCTCGAACTTGACGACGCGCTGGCGGCCGGTGGCGCCGCGCGCCAGGCGGATCGCCGACAGCGTGGCCTCGGTGCCGGAGTTGACCATGCGCACCATCTCGCAGGACGGCACCAGGCGGGTGATGGTCTCGGCCATCTCCACCTCGGCCTCGCACGGGGCGCCGTAGGACAGGCCGTTGCCGATCGCCTCCTGCACCGCCTCGCGCACCGCCGGGTGGTTGTGGCCGACGATCATCGGGCCCCAGGAGCCGACGTAGTCGATGTAGCGGTTGCCGTCGACGTCGAACAGGTAGGGGCCGTCGGCGCGCTGCACGAAGAACGGCTCGCCGCCCACCGACTTGAACGCACGCACCGGCGAGTTCACGCCTCCAGGCAGCAGCTGCTGCGCGCGGGAGAACAGGGCGTGGGAGCGGTCGTGGTTCATCGGGACGGTTCCAGTGCGGCGAAGCCCCGTATTGTAGGCCCCGCCGCCCGCGCGCGCCCCGCTCAGGCCGCCGGCGTGGCCTGGAAACAGCGCTGGTAGGCCCGCACCGCCGCCAGCGGATCGGGCGCGTCGAACACCCCGCCGATCACCGCCAGCAGGTCGGCGCCGGCCTCGACCAGGGCGCGGCCGTTTTCCGGGGTGATGCCGCCGATCGCCACCCGCGGCACGCCCAGCGCCGCGGCATCGCGCAGCAGGTCCGGGGTGGCGCGCCGGGTCACCACCTTGGTGGTGGTGGGGAAGAACGCGCCGAAGGCCACGTAGCTGGCACCGGCGGCCACCGCCTCGCGCGCAAGCTGCAGGCTGTCGTAGCAGGAGGCGCCGAGGATGGCGTGCGGGCCGAGCAGGGCGCGGGCCGCGGCCAGGGCGCCGTCGTCCTCGCCTAGGTGGGCGCCGGCGGCGCCGATCTCCGAGGCCAGGGCCGCGTCGTCGTTGACCAGCAGCGGCACTCCGGCGCGCGCGCACAGGGCCTGCAGCGCCGCGGCCTGCTCCTGCCTCAGCGCCGCGCTGGCGGCCTTGTTGCGGTACTGCAGCCAGGCCACGCCGGCGCCAAGCAGCGGCCCTACCCGCTGCAGCAGGCGGCTGGTGACCGGCTCGTCCGGGGTGATCAGGTACAGGCCTCGGGGGCGGGGGGCAGGGCTCATCTCGACTCCGTCGTGCGGGCGCCTGTGGGACAATGGCGCCCCTGACGCAGGCCTGCATTATCCGATGAGCGAGACCGACAACGCCCCTTACCGCAGCTGGATGTGCGTGGTATGCGGCTTCATCTACCACGAAGCCGAAGGCTTGCCGGAAGAGGGCATCCCGCCCGGGACGCGCTGGGAGGACATCCCGGACACCTGGACATGCCCGGATTGCGGGGTCACCAAGGACGACTTCGAGATGATGGAGATCTGAGCCGGCACCGCGCCCCGGCGGGCGTGGGCGGGCTCAGTGCAGCACGGTGCGCTGCCCGGCTGCGTCGATCAGGCGTTCGCGGATCGCTTCGGCGTCGGCGGCGTCCGGGGCCAGCTGCAGGTAGCGGCCCAGGTCGCGGCGCGCGCCCTCGATGTGCCCCAGCTCCATGTAGGCCAGGCCGCGGTCGCGCAGGGCGTCGGTTTCCTCCGGCACCAGCCGCAGCACGCGGTCGGCGCTGCGCGCGGCGCGCTCCCATTCCCCGGCGGCGGCGTACACGCCGTGCAGGTTGCGCAGCACCCGCGCCAGGATCGCCCGGTGCGGGGCGGGGGTGAGGATCTGCAGCAGCACCCGGTCGTCCGGGACCTCGCCGCCCAGGTGCGGGCGCACCCGCTCGCGCAGCTCCTCCACCGCCAGCGGGCGGCCGCCGTTGAACGGGTCCATCACCAGCAGGCCGCCGTCCACCGGCAGCCGCACCAGGAAGTGCCCGGGGAAGGAGACCCCGTCCAGCGGCACGCCCAGGCGGCGGGCGACCTCCATCTGCACCATCGCCAGCGAGATCGGGTTGCCCAGGCGCCGCTCCAGCACCTGGTTGAGGTAGCTGTTGCGCGGGTCGTAGTAGGCGTCGTGGTTGCCGCTGTAGCCCAGCTCGTCGAACAGGTGGCGGTTGATCGCCGCCATCTTCAGCGCGGTCGACGGGATCGCCTCCACCTCCGGCCGCAGGTGCTCGACGTGCGACTGCACCAGGGCGTCGTACTCGGCCGGGTCCAGCGCCGGGTACTCGTCGCGGGCGATCAGCAGGGCGGTCGGCAACAGGGGCAGCGCGGCATCGTCCAGCGCTGCCAGGGCGTTCCAGTCGGGAAGTTGGATGCGTGTTTTCCCCATGCGCCCAAGACTGGGGTCGGGCGCGGCGACAATCAAGCCCGGGCGCGGCTACTCCGCCGCCGCGGGGATCCCCGGGCCGAAGCGCAGTTCAGCCCCCTCGGCCACGCCCAGCCGCGCCGCCTCGCCGGCGTTGAGCTCCAGCACGTAGCGGGCCGGGGCGCCGCTGGGGTAGACCGGGCAGTCGCGGGTGCGGCACGGCGGCACGTCGCGGTGCTGCGAGACCAGCCGGCGCTGCTCGTCGAAGTACAGGATGTCCAGCGGGATGCGCGTGTTCTTCATCCAGTAGGCCTGCGGCCCGAACCAGTCGTGGATGAAGAGCATGCCGTGGCCCGGCTCCAGCCGCTCGCGGTACATCAGCCCGCGCGCGCGCTGGGCCTCGGTGGCGGCGATCTCGACCTGGAAGCGCTCGCCGGCCAGCTCGACCCAGTGGTCGCTGGCGGCGGCAAGGCCGCTGCCCAGCAGCAGCGCGGTCAGGACGGCAAGGCGGCGGAGCAGTCGGGGCATGTGGACTCCCAATCAGCGTCGAAGCGCCCAATCGTAGCCGTTGGGCCGGCAGATGTGCGCACGCACGTGGGTAAGTGCCCGGCCATCCAGCAAGAAGGCCGGATTCGACCAGGAGGTCGGGCTGGCTAGCCTTGGCGTCACCAGCGCGGCCAGCCAAATCGTTGGACGGCTGGCGGGGGAGCATGGGGCGCGAGCCGTGGACCTGCCTGGGAGTTGTGCCCATGCACCATACGGATAGGAATGGAGGATCGGCGCGTCAATTTGCCCCGACAGAAGACCTGGGCCTCCCTGCTGGCGACTCGCCTCCGGCTGGCACGGCATTGCTTGCCAGCGAGTCCGCAGCCGATGATCTCCTTCGAACACCGCATTAGCTGCCACTCGGCAGCGAACTCAACAAGTGCACGCACCGGGTCTGTGGTGTTTTTCTGAGCTTCCTACGCGGCAGCGAACTTTCAAGCGTGCAGCGAATGCCTCTCCACGCCTTTCTGAGCTGCCTACGCGGCAGCGAACGGCATCTGGGACGTCGACATCTCGGTCAACTGTTTCTGAGCTGCCTACGCGGCAGCGAACCTGGAGTGGTTGGGAGTTACTCACATGCCACTTTTCTGAGCTGCCTACGCGGCAGCGAACAAGCCCATGCCTCAGCTCTCGTTACTGCGCTCTTTCTGAGCTGCCTACGCGGCAGCGAACGGGGATCACCCGCGTCGTCTGCTGGTCGCGGATTTCTGAGCTGCCTACGCGGCAGCGAACCACATCGCCGGCCTTGCTCCCGATCCGGTCGATTTCTGAGCTGCCTACGCGGCAGCGAACTCGCGCAGGGGTATTGACACGCCTACCGTTTTTTTCTGAGCTGCCTACGCGGCAGCGAACGCCGTGTGATGCTCGACGTTGGTGCTGGCGTATTTCTGAGCTGCCTACGCGGCAGCGAACAGCGACGCTCGCAAGGTCAAGGCCGCCGACATTTTCTGAGCTGCCTACGCGGCAGCGAACCTGCTGGAGGCGTTCGTGGACGGCATCCCGCATTTCTGAGCTGCCTACGCGGCAGCGAACTGCCGGCGCGGCCAGTACGGCGTGCGGATCGATTTCTGAGCTGCCTACGCGGCAGCGAACTCGTGGAATAACTACACCGATGCGCTTTGCAATTTCTGAGCTGCCTACGCGGCAGCGAACCCGATCAGCGCCCGCACCGGGTCTGTGTTGTTTTTCTGAGCTGCCTACGCGGCAGCGAACGGCTCCCTGGCTGACTTCGTCTGGCTGCACATTTTCTGAGCTGCCTACGCGGCAGCGAACCGGCTGCCGCTGGGTGCGCCCCGAGGGGAGCTTTCTGAGCTGCCTACGCGGCAGCGAACTGCGGGATGCGCACGAACGGCCGGGACATCTGTTTCTGAGCTGCCTACGCGGCAGCGAACAAGACAACCTAGACACAATCGGGCTTGCGGTATTTCTGAGCTGCCTACGCGGCAGCGAACGAAGAACCGTTGGATATACGAGATGCCTCGCTTTTCTGAGCTGCCTACGCGGCAGCGAACGAGCCGATCCGCACGCCGCGTACGCTGCTGCTTTTCTGAGCTGCCTACGCGGCAGCGAACTGCACGATCCAGATGGCGCACGCGTCCGCTTTTTTCTGAGCTGCCTACGCGGCAGCGAACGCGGAGGCGAACGCGTTGCTGACCCGGCCGATTTTCTGAGCTGCCTACGCGGCAGCGAACGGAAGACGGATCCGGTCGACACGATGCTGCGCTTTCTGAGCTGCCTACGCGGCAGCGAACGAGCTGCCGTATGTGGCCATCCACCGCGCCGATTTCTGAGCTGCCTACGCGGCAGCGAACTGATCGACGCCGCCATCGCAGCGGCAAACGGATTTCTGAGCTGCCTACGCGGCAGCGAACTGCAAGACGACAAAATCCGGTTCCGCGCCGCGTTTCTGAGCTGCCTACGCGGCAGCGAACGTGCTGTAGTAGCTCCCCGACACGCCCCTCAGTTTCTGAGCTGCCTACGCGGCAGCGAACGGTATCCTCCGCAGCTGGACCGGCGGGCGGGTTTTCTGAGCTGCCTACGCGGCAGCGAACTTGAACTGGGACAGGGAGACACGGCAGTACAGTTTCTGAGCTGCCTACGCGGCAGCGAACATCGAGCAGCGGGACCGGGACTATTTCGAGCATTTCTGAGCTGCCTACGCGGCAGCGAACTACGACAAGTCGCGTGAGGACGTGCGCTTCGTTTTCTGAGCTGCCTACGCGGCAGCGAACGACGGCGGCCTCACCATCGCCGACCTGTACCTTTTCTGAGCTGCCTACGCGGCAGCGAACCGGCGGCGCTGCTGCAGCTGGCCGCGCTGGACTTTCTGAGCTGCCTACGCGGCAGCGAACGGAGGTGCCGGGCACCGCCCGCGAGGGCGTGTTTTTCTGAGCTGCCTACGCGGCAGCGAACATCGGCGTTGCGTCCTCGGTCCTGCACGACCATTTCTGAGCTGCCTACGCGGCAGCGAACGCCTTGGATACGGAGCGGGAAGAAAGGCGGAATTTCTGAGCTGCCTACGCGGCAGCGAACCCGCCGACATCATCCGGCGCGACCCCAAGAAGTTTCTGAGCTGCCTACGCGGCAGCGAACGAGGCGCGATGCAGCAGGCCCCGGAGCCAGTCTTTCTGAGCTGCCTACGCGGCAGCGAACAAGTCCGGAGAGTTTCCTGCGCCAGTTCGGCTTTTCTGAGCTGCCTACGCGGCAGCGAACTCCGAGCAGCACAGCTACGGCACCGTCGTGGTTTTCTGAGCTGCCTACGCGGCAGCGAACGATAGGCCACCGCCTCCCCGCTCGGCGCTGCGTTTCTGAGCTGCCTACGCGGCAGCGAACGCGGATCGTCGTCTATCACCGCGGCGTCAGGCCTTTCTGAGCTGCCTACGCGGCAGCGAACGCCTACATGCAGGGCAAGGGCCAGGGGGCGCTTTTCTGAGCTGCCTACGCGGCAGCGAACCCCACCAGCTGAAGAAGTGGAGCCGGTACTCCTTTCTGAGCTGCCTACGCGGCAGCGAACGCGGACTTCATCCACCCCCACGGGCGCGCTCGTTTCTGAGCTGCCTACGCGGCAGCGAACCAGCGCAGTCGTGATTTACTGTCACCACGGTCTTTCTGAGCTGCCTACGCGGCAGCGAACCCCTTGCTCGCCTTAATCAGCGCATCACGCAATTTCTGAGCTGCCTACGCGGCAGCGAACGCGGCAACGCCCGCCTGATCCAGCCTGTAGCATTTCTGAGCTGCCTACGCGGCAGCGAACCTGCGACGTCGACGTGCAGGACGACAAAATCCTTTCTGAGCTGCCTACGCGGCAGCGAACGCGCTGGCCGCCGCCCTCGAATCGGCGCGGGATTTCTGAGCTGCCTACGCGGCAGCGAACTCATGCCGCCGCCTCCTGGTTGCTGGTGCGCATTTCTGAGCTGCCTACGCGGCAGCGAACGCCTCCTGGTCGAGCGGCCGCTCTGGACTGCGTTTCTGAGCTGCCTACGCGGCAGCGAACACCTCGAAGTTGACGCCGTCGTGGCTGGCCATTTTCTGAGCTGCCTACGCGGCAGCGAACGGCGTCCGCCTGCCGGAGCATACCGTCCGGGATTTCTGAGCTGCCTACGCGGCAGCGAACGTGTGGCGTGGCCTGCGAGACTCGGCTGGGGTTTTCTGAGCTGCCTACGCGGCAGCGAACCTTCTGCGTCTGGACTGACGCAGAGACGGCGTTTTCTGAGCTGCCTACGCGGCAGCGAACGAGCAGCGCTGGCGCGACGACCTGGCCGAGCTTTTCTGAGCTGCCTACGCGGCAGCGAACAAGACGCAGCTCCGGGTGTGGCCCTTGCGTGGCGGGCGCCAAGGCCACATTCCGGAGCTCAACCCCTTTTCTTCAGGGGGTTCGCAACTTGTTGATTTTTCAAAGAGCCTGAATTTGCCCCAAAAAAAGGGGGTCAGAACCATGGGATGGTGGCGCCGGCTTCACCAAGACCGTAGCTGTTGAAACGGCCTGGAACCGGAGCCAGTTGCAACGTCCCCATGGCGATGAACAGGCAGAAGGCCTGCCCGCTGCTGAGGCTACGTAGATGCAGGTAGGGCAAGTTCGGGTTTTCGGCCGCGGAGTCAGGGATGGCGCGCGCGGCCTCCTCCGCTGTTTCGCCCTTCCGTCGCATGCGTCGCCGCCGTAGGCGTTCAACGCTGGTCTTGAACTGCCGACGTCGGACATTGCGATGCATCGCATCCGCAGGCACGGGTAGGACGCTGCCCATGCGGACATGGTCACGCAGGCCACGTAGCCAGTCGGAAGACAGCAAGTCCCGCAGGACGCCGTTGTCGCCGTGAAGACGAAGGACGTCTCCGATGGACCGGGGAATCACAGAGTATTCCGGGAAGCTGGCGCCGATGGTGTCGAGCCGTCGCTCGACCAGGGTGCGGTGCAGACGGTCGTACAGGGCGCCCATCAGCACCGGAGCGGCGGTTTCGGCATCGGGCAGGACCGTCAGGTCTACGTAGTGACTGGTCATGTCAGCCGTCCGCCTTGCCGAACACACCGCCGCGGATCAGGGTGGCGATGACGAAGTGCTGCTGCTCCAGGGGTGGCACCTTGCCGTCCACCACCCAGCCATCGAACAGGGTGTAGAAGTCCATCTTCGCCTTGGGCTGGCGCCAGGCTTTGCCCTGCGTGGTGACCGAGCCGTAGGGCTCCACCGCGATGGGCCCATTCTCCTCGGCGCCCGGATACCAGGTGTCGATGGAACGGATCGCGTTGCCGATCTTCTGGGAGTGGATGGCAGCCGTGCCACCGACGTGGTACAGCGTCTTGCTTTTGTCGCCGCGGCCATGCTTCAGGATCAGTTCCTGCGAGGGGAACACCTCCTGGCCGGCGCCGATGCGGACGAAGGCCGTCACCTGCAGCAGCACGTGGGCCCGGCCGGACAGACCAGAAGCGATCACGTCCGCCAGTGCGGAAACGGCCTCCGCGTGGGCCGACGGCGCGTCCATGTCGCGCAGGGAGATGGACAGGGCGTCGAACACCCACGCAGCCGCGGGCTTGCCGTCCTTCAGCTGTGCCACACGCACCTCGGCCTGTTCGGCGCCGATGCGGTTGCGCCACAGGAAGCGCCCGTTGGCCAGGTTGAGGGCATAGCGGCGGGCCAGCTCGGCGAAACCGTTGGCCTGCACATAGCCCTGCACCGTCTCCACCAGCCTGTCGCGGTAGGCGCGGTCGTTGCACGCGGAGGGCTCGCCGACATTGCCCAGCACACGGAGGGTGAACTGCACCTTCAGGGTGTCGGCATCGGCCGGCAGCGTGGCTACGTCCACGGTCTGCGGGTTGGGGTTCTCGATCTTGGCATCCAGCTTGGCCGGATCCTGGTCCTTAGCCTTGAGCCGGTTGGAGATGGTGCCCCGGACGGACTTTTCGTGGACGGTCACCGGCTGCCAGCCGTCGGCGGCATCGCGTTCATCCCAGTTGCCGGAGAACAGCAGGGCGTCGGACGGATCCAGCTTGCGCTCGAAGGCCAGGACGGAGGCGGTTTTGATCTTGTTGCTCATGACGGAATTCCTTGTCTTGTCAGTGGGTGGCAATCAAACGGCAGGCGGCGTGGGGTGGCCGTCCGGTGGGTAACCATTCCGGCAGCGGTAGAGGCCGGAATCGGGTTGGCTGTCGGCCCACCAGAGCAGCTCCTCGGGGCGCCGCAGGCGGTGGGCTCCGATCCATTCGCCGATGGAGTAGAGGCTCTCGACGAAGCGGAACGGCGTGGCCTGGTCCCTTGCGTTGCGTACGCGTCCTGCCGGGTACAGCTCCGACAGTGCGCCGTATCCGACTGGGATGGGCACGATCCATCCGCCCTGCAGGCTGCGGCTGGAAACCCAGCGTCCCTTGCCATTGTCGGCATCGGGCAGGTAGTGCCGGTCGTTGCGGGACAGCGACAGCCAGGCATCCAGGCGGGTGGCCTGTGGCGATGTGGCGCGCAGCTGCTCCAGGCGTTGCCCGATGAGGTCCGCGCGCTCGACCAGGGTGGAACCGGGCAGAAGGCGGCAACGCAGGCGGTGGAATTCGCCTTCCCAGCGATCGCCCCGCATGTCGGCTACCCAGGGACGGTGACGAGTGCCTGCACTCTGGGTTGCTGGCACGACAGTGCCACCGGCGATGCGCATGCCAGCGACCAGGTTGGCCAGGGTTTGGAGGTCACATGCCTGCCGGTCCTGCTCCCATTCGTCCGTGTAGACGGCGAGTACCAGGCTCAGTTCGAGGTGGATGCGGCCCTCCTCGACGATGGCAGCGGTACCGCCGTCCTTGTCCACGGGGTTGCGGGTCAGCCTGAGTGCCTTGACGTAGCCATCGGTGACCAGCTCCTGCCAGTCGTGGCAGACCACGCCGACAGCATTGAACGCCAGATGCTCAAGCCCGGCCGCAACCGCCTTGCGTTCCAGGGCCCACACCAGGCCGAGGAAGGCGGTCATGGACGGGAAGCCATGCGTGAGCGGGCTGGAAACGGCATTGGCATTCTGCACGCGCAGGTGCGGCAGGACGACCAGATGCGTGTACTGCGGACACTGGCTCATGCCGCACCTCCCACCGCCGCCCGGCGCCGCATCGGTGTTGGCCAGGCCACGTCGAGAATGGCCTGGCAGGCGAAATGGCGCATCTCCACCTCCGCCGACGCCACCAGCCTGGGGCTGCGCTCCCGTAGTTGCTGGTTGAGCCAGCGCCCGAAGTCGGTGGCTACCTCGTCGGCCCAGTCGCCTTTTTCGTACTCGCGGATGAAGGCTTCGTCATCGGCCTGCCATTCGGGACGCCCGGGATCGGTGCGCACCTCCAGCGTGGTACGGTCCGGGTCCAGCCAGAGTTGCTGGTGCCTTGGGAGTTCGCATTGCGGATCGCGGGTCCATCCGGCCTGTTGCTGGGATCGGATGGTCGCGCCGAACTCCGCCAGTTCCAGGCAGATGGCCTGTTCCAGGTCTTCGCGCCGGTTGCGTGTTTCGATTGTCGGATCCGGGTTGCTCGCCAGGAATTCCGCCAGCGCAGCCACCCGTTCCCGCATGGCGCCGAAGTGGATGAGGCCGGTGAAGGCTGACGCATGGCGGAGCAGGCGGACGCCACGCGCCTTCCATGCAGGAGGCGGCAGTGAAGGCAACAGGTAGTTGAGGCCACCCCGCTCGCTATTGAGCTGGCTGATGTTCTGGGAGTTGGTTCCGCCCAGCTTGCGGAAGGCCAGGTCGCGGTATTCGCGGCAGGGGACTTCCGACGGCCGGTTTTCGCGGAATGCCTTGCGCGCCTCCATGTTCGCTTCGCCGAACCATGCCGACTGGATGTCTGCATGGACGGCATGCGCCAGCGAGCTGGAAAACAACGGTTGCAGCAGGTGGTAGTGCCCGTCATCGCGGGGGTCGTCTCCCACCAGCCAGTACACCTGCTTGGCCAAGGGGTGGGAGGCAGGTGCTTCATCCTGGCGTACCAGCGAGGCGAACGCGGCCATCCATGACTCCGCTTCGATAGGATCGTCACTCAGCGCCGCCTTCAGGTCGGCATCGCCGGCACGCATCCAGTCCAGCAGGCGTCGTCCTTCCACCTCCGTCCTGAGGAACTTGAACACATCCAATGCCGCCGTGCCCACCGCGTCCTCGGCGAAGCCACCGTCCAACACGTGGCTGCCGATATCGGGATGCGGTGGCAGGTTGGAGGGTGGTACGTGCAGGCTGCTTCCGCGCGCATCGGGATGGGTGGCCTTGAGGACGTGCGTCACGACCTGGATCTGTCCCACCCGCCTGGCGGCGTCAGCCAGCCAGGCCCGGTATTCGTACTTGGCCGGGTCGTAGTTCCTGTCCTGTTCCTTGGCGGACCTGCGTTCTTCAATGAAGCCAGAGATTGCTTCCCGAAACCGGGCTGCTCTTCGTGTATCCGGGTTCATGTTTCCCCTCATCCTTGGTGGTCCCAACTGCATCAAACCTGGTTTGAGTCTCAGAGGCTGATACTGTCTGCTCGATCCGTTTTGCTCCTGGGCCCAGTTGCTTCCAGCAGCCGGCGGCTCATGCCGGCCGGAACCCGAACCACGGGTGCCATTCCCAGCCGCGGCCTTCCTCCCGTTCCCGCGGCACCTCGACGGTGGCGAAGCGGCAGGCGGCCTGGCGCAGGCCCAGGCCCTCGGCTTCGGCCAGTTCCCGGATCCGTTCCAGCAGCTGCGTCTCGTCCATGGCACCCCAGGGGTGTACGCCCGTGGCTGTTTCCAGGTCTGAACGGTGGATCAGGTCGGCACCAGCGCGGACGTACGGGTCCTGGCCCTGCTTCTCCAGCTCCGGCTCCACCCGGTGGATCACCAGGGTTTCCTCCTCCTCGTCCGGCAGGAAGGCCAGGGTGCGGTCGTGGTCCGTGTCGGCACGGAACGGCTGTTCCTGCGCCAGCACGCCCAGCAGGGTGGCCTGCGGGAACTGCCAGCCCAGGCAGGCGCGATCGAGCACGTCCTGGGGCCAAGTACCGGTACCCCGCCGGGCCGAGGGGCGGCCTCCGGCCGCGGGTGCCGGGTGCAGCGCGGCGTCCGGAAGGGGCTGCATGGCCGTCTCCATGCGGGCGTGCTCCAGCGCCACCCAGTGCGAGCGCGCGTGAGTCAGGGCCTCCGGGAAGGAGCGGATACGCGGCACGGCGTCGATGGGTTCGCCCGCGTCGGTCCGTCCTTCCGCATCCGGTCGCAGCGTGGCCAGGCGATGGCTGGCCAGCAGGAACTGCTGGCCGGGTGAGTCCTTCTCGAATCCCGGGCGGATGAAGGCGGGTTTGCCCGGCTGTTCCAGCGCCTTCAGGTTGGTGTCGAAGACGACCAGGTTCGGAGCCATCGGTACCGTCCTGGGGCGATGCCGGCGCACGCGGCCGGCCAGCTGGATCACCGAGCGCATCGAGGACGGTTCGGCGATGGCCCAGTCCGCGTCCCAGTCACGCCCCACCTCGCAGACCGGGGAGGCCAGCACCAGGAACAGGTGGTCGTGGTCCGGGGCCACGTCGATGGCAGCGCGCACGGATGGATGGCGCCAGACCCGGGCCGGGTCGCGCCGGTCCAGCACTTCGTCCAGCAGCGTCTCGATGGCCGAGCGCTGGGCCAGCGGGAAGCGGGCGTGGTAGACACACAGGTGCAGCCGGATGCCCGCCGGCGGATCGAGTGCCGCCAGTGCACGTGCGACCTCGACCAGCGGATCGATGTTGGCCATGCGCACGATACCGAAGCTGGCACGGCGGCCGGTGACCGGATCGGTGTCGGCATGGTGGCGATGCAGTTCGTGGGCCGCCTGGGCGACGGCGGCGCCGAACTGTTGGCGGATGGCCTCGCGCTTTTGGCCAGGGGCAACCTGCAACCGCTGCAGGCGTGCCATGCGCAGCGGAGACTGTGCCTGCAGCCTGGCGACGCGTTGCCCTACGAAGCGGGCATGTGCCTCGGCAAAGCCAGCAGCATCCGCGCATGCCTGCGCCTGTGGCCGGCCGTGCTCGTCCACCCACAGGCAGGGCACTTCCACCGGCGCGTCCTGCGGAACGGTGGTGTTGCCACGGTTGCCGCGCCATTGCCGGCGCCCGGCCTGATACGCGCAGAACATGCCCTCGACCAGGGCCGGCGGCATGGTGGCCGACGACAGCACGACGCGTGTCCCGTACATGCCGGCGAAGAACACCAAGCGACTGAGCGCAGGCAGGTCGGCGATGTCGTAATCGTCCAGCTCGTCCAGCACCAGGTCGGCGCCGAGCAGGCGCAGCAGTGGGGCGATCTGGCGTCCGGCACGCAGCGACTCGCTGGCCGGGACCAGGTGGTCCACCGTGCACACCGCCAGCGGGGCCAGCAGCAGCTTGCGCGCGTCCCCTTCGGCCAGCGCGCGGGCCAGCAGGGGGTGGGACGTGGTGTCGCCCTCGTACAGCACGTGGCCGTCCTCCTCCAGCAGCGCCCGGGTCGAGGCCGAGCCGCAGGCCTCCGCCTGCCGTTCGTGGAACTCGAACAGTGCCCGATTCGCCGAGCCGCCCACCAGTACGGCCAGCTCGTCCTCGCCCAGGCCCAGGTCACGGCGGTAGGCGCGTCCGGTCTGCAGGGTCAGCGTGCGCAGGCCCAGGGCGTAAGTGGCTCGCATGCCGCGCTGCGGTTCGGCCAGGGCATAGAGGATGCGGGCATTGGCCAGGGTCTTGCCGCAGCCGGTGGAGGCCATGTTGACGATGAACGCCCCCTGCTCGCGGGCCGTTTCGCGCAGTCCGGCGGCGGCATCGAAAGCCCGGTCCTGCCAGGCGAAGCGGGGATCGCCCGTGCGCTTGCGCAATCCACGGTGGTGGGCCAGACGCGGCAGGTGCCGTTCCAGAGCGGGCAGGGCATGGGCCACCAGTCCGGCCTCGTGGCCGACGCCGAGCAGGTGCTCCAGCAGCGACTGGTTGGGTTGCATGCGCCCGTGCCGGTCGCGCCGGGTGTTGGCGAACAGGGTCTGGTCCGACTGCACGAAGGGCTGCCGTTCCGGGACGGATTGGCCACCCCCATCGAGGCCCAGGCTGGAGTAGTGGTGGTCGGCCAGCATCAGGCACAGGCGGGCCAGGTGCAGGACCCAGATGTTGTCCAGCCAACCAATGCGTGTCTGCCGGTGGCGCTCGAGCAGCCGCCGGGCCACCCGCGCGGCCTGCTTGCGCCAGGCCGGCGACACCACTGGCAGGGGGGCGGCCAGCTCCCAGTACGGGGCGAAGTCTTCCATCCCGACCTGCTCCTGGACTTCGTTCCATGCATGGGTGATGCAGGACAGTGGGTCGCGCAGCCAGGCCGCCTCGATCGCCCGGGTCCGGAACCCCCAGGGCCGCTGCCGGCCATCCTGCATGCAGGGGGCCATCGGCATGCGGTGGTGGGTCAGGACCAGCCAGCCGATCGCGGCGGCCAGGGGCGCGCGCTGGGCCAGTTTGCGGAAGGCTTGCGGCTCGATGCCCGCATCCATGCCGTCGCGCCGGTAGCGATCAGGCGCCGTCCAGGTGTCCGCATCGGCTGCCGTCCCGTTCGCCAGGCGGCGCAGCCAGCCCTCATCGTCGTCGTCGCCGACAAAAGCCAGGAACAGGCGCAGCGACACCCACTCGTGTCGGACGAGGTTGCGTCCGGCAAGCTCGTTGCGCAGGCGCCGCTGGAACGCCACGCTGGCCTTGCCCAGGTCGTGCAGCAGGGCTGCCAGCTGGGCCAGCAGGCGGATGTCCTGGGCCGAGTGCCAGTCGTTCTCGTCCTCGCGCCGCAGCACGTCGCGAGTGGTGGTGTTGGTGGGAACCGCTCCTTCAGCGTTGAAGCGGCTGGCGTCGCCCACGATCCACAGCAGCTCGGTATGGTCGCGGCCGCGGATCCAGTGGCAGGCCACCGCGGTGTTCTTGCGCGCCGTACGCCGCAGCAACCGGCGCAGCGTGTCCAGGCCGGCCCCGGTGATCGCGGTCTGCCAGGTGCGGTCGCCGCGGCGTTCGGCGAACTGGTCCAGAATGCGCCGCGTCTCGACCAGGGCACGCTTGTCGCACTGGGACACCAGCAGCACGTTCATGCCTGTCCCCTGCCTGCCGTGTCCAGGGCAGTGGCCTTGACCGTGTCAATCATGAAGTCCAGCGCCTCGCTGCGCGCCAGGGCCTCGATGCAGCCGCGGCGGAATGCCTGCTCGTCGTCGCCGCGCATGGCCGACAGAAAGGCCTGCGGCAGGATGTGGGCGTCCTTGACCAGGTCGGCCACGTCGAACACCAGGCCGCCTCGGTGGGTCTTGCCGTGCAGGACCGCCAGGCCGTGCGGCAGCCCCAGCACCCAGCAGGCCGTCGCGCCCAGGCCATAGGCCAGATAGTTGCCGTGGTCGAGGAAGCGGTTGGCCGGATCGGTGCCGGAGCCGCGTTTGGCCCGGGTGAACTCGCCGTATCGGGTCGCCTCGGCGGCCAGCCGGAACAGCGCCTTGGTGAGGCGTGCCTCCTCGGTCAACAGGGCGGTGCCGTCCTGGGCCTGTCCGATTTCGCGGGCGGAGTGCTCCAGCAGCCCGTCCAGCCGCGCCGGATCGACGCCGAAGCCGGCCTCGCGCAGCCAGCTGTGCGTCCACTGCGTGCGCAGCCGGGCCAGGCGTGCCCGCTGGAAGGCCTTGGCCGCGTGCAGGCGCAGATCGTCGTCGAACCAGAACCGCACCCAGGCTTGCAGGTACTCGGTGGGCCGGTACTCGCTCTGGGGCGAGAACCAGGCCACGTCCACGTCGACCTCGTTGGCGGTGAACAGCGGCGTGCCACCCCCGCCACAGAAGCCCACCAGCACTCCGGCCCTGGCCAGCTCGCGCATTGCCGCCTGGGTGACCGAGGTGCCGGTCCCCAGCAGCAGGCAGGTGGTGTTGGCGATCGGAATGTTCCAATAGAGCTGGCGCTTGCCGCTCTCGGTGACGTACTCGACACGTCCGCCGTTGACCAGTACCCGGCAGTGCTCGAGGTAATAGAGGTTCGCCCGCTTGGAATGCAGGATCGTTTTCAGGTCAGACGGCGACAGCTCGTCCATTGCAGCCCCCGCAGTATCACCCGGGGGCGGATGGGCGTTCCCGTTCCGCGGCCCCTGGGAAGGTCGTCCGTGCGGAATGTCTCAGATCCGGCGACGGATGCAAGCGGAGGCCGGGCGGTGGCCGCTGTCCGGGCTCAGAGCACCTGCGGCGGCTGGCCGCCGACGATCACGATGTCGGCCGGGCGGCGGGCGAACAGGCCGACGCTGACCACGCCGGGGATCTGGTTGAGTTCGCTCTCCATCTTCACCGGGTCGGTGATGCGGAGGTTGTGCACGTCCAGGATCCAGTTGCCGTTGTCGGTGACCACGCCGTCGCGCCACACCGGCTGGCCGCCGGTCAGTTCCAGGATGCGGCGGGCGACCAGGCTGCGCGCCATCGGGATCACTTCCACCGGCAGCGGGAACTTGCCCAGCACCGGTACCTGCTTGGCCGGATCGATGATGCACACGAAGGTCTCGCTGGCCTCGGCGATGATCTTCTCCCGGGTCAGCGCGGCGCCGCCGCCCTTGATCAGGCGCTTGTGCGGGTCGCACTCGTCGGCGCCGTCCACGTACAGCTTCAGCGGGCCGGCGGCGTTGGCGTCCAACACCTCGATGCCCAGCTCCTTCAGCCGCTTCGTGCTCTGCTCGGAGCTGGAAACGGCGCCGGCAATGCGGTCCTTGATCCGGCCCAGGGCCTCGATGAAGTAGGCCACGGTCGAGCCGGTGCCCACGCCGACGACCATGCCGTCCTCGACGTACTCGATGGCCTTTTCGCCGGCCAGGCGCTTGGCTTCAGACATTGGAGGGCCGTGATTGGTAATTGGTGATTGGTGATTCGTAGGAGCGCTTCGCCGCCCGCTAATCACGAACGGCAAATCACTGCTTTTCCAGCGCCAAGAGTAGCTTCCACTGCGCCGCGGTGACCGGGAACACGGACAGGCGGTTGCCGCGGGCGACCAGGGGGAAGCCTTCGCCGAGCTGGTCGGCGTGCTGCTTGATCTCGTCCAGCGGGATGGTGCGGGCGAGCTTGCGCTCGAAGGCCACGTCCACCAGGTACCAGCGCGGCTGCTCGCGGGTGGCCTTGGGGTCGTAGTAGTCGGACTTCGGGTCGAACTGGGTCTCGTCCGGATAGGCCTCGCTGGCCACGCGGGCGATGCCGACGATGCCCGGGACCTTGGTGTTGGAGTGGTAGAACAGCACCCCGTCGCCGACCTTCATCCCGTCGCGCATGAAGTTGCGCGCCTGGTAGTTGCGTACCCCGTTCCAGGGCTCGGTGCCGACCCGCTGGAGGTCGTCGATGGAAAACGCGTCCGGTTCGGACTTCATCAGCCAGTAGCGGGTGCGGGCGCTCACGTCGGGTCTTTCTCGTGCTGCGGGCTGCTGGCGCCGGGGCGCAGCAGGGTCTGGGTCTCGGTGCAGATCGCGTCGGGGACCACGTCCCACTCCGCCCCCTCCAGCGCCTCGACCTGCTGCACGGAGAAGCCGGCACCCACCAGCCACGGCGGCGCGGCGCGGTCGCGGCGGAACGCGAAGCTGCGATCATACCAGCCGCCTCCCATGCCCAGCCGCTGGCCGCCGGGGTCGAAGCCGACCAGCGGCATCACCACCAGCGACATCGCCGCCGGCTCCAGCGCCGAGGACGGCTCCACGTCCGGCTCGGGAATGCCGAAGCGGTTGGTCACCAGCGGGTCGCCCGAGCGCCATGGCGCGAAGCGCAGCAGCTCGCCGTCCAGCACCGGCAGGCACCAGACCAGGCCCGGGGGCAGCTTCAGCTGCAACACGTGCAGGCCGATCTCGCCGTCCATCGCCCAGTAGCCGGCGACGTAGCCGCGCTGCGGCAGGAAAGGCAGGGCGAGGATGCGTTCGGCCAGCTCCTGCGCGGCGGCGATGCGCACGGCCGGCGGCAGCGCGCGGCGGCGGTCGCGCAGCTGGCGGCGCAGGGTGGGGCGGTCCTGGGTCATGGGCATCCGGGGCGTGGGCGGCGCTGCATGATCGCCGCCGCCGCCGGCCGCGCCAAGCCCGCGACGGTGCCGGCGCGCACAAAAAACGACGCCTCCCGGGGGAGGCGTCGTCGGAAGAATGGTTCTCCACCATGCCGATGCGGCGAAACGACCTTGAACCCGAGGTTCAAGTGGGAACGGTCGGAAACCTTCGGGCTTCCCGCTACATGGCGGACATGCACACCCGGCGTCGTCGCATCCCCGGTGTCGTTTTTAAGGGACAAGGCGAATGTTTTGCCAGCTGTCGAACACGGCAGAGAACGCGAAAGGATTATAGCGTCGCCGCGCGCGCTGCCTAGCCTGCGTGGCGTGAATAGCGAAGATTCCGGCAATGCCTGGTTCAGGGCCGGAAGGCGCGGTCAATCGGACCGCGCATTCAGTCTTGTGGTTTGTCCGTGGCCGGGCCGAGCAGGCTGTCCAGGCGCCGGTCCAGGGTGTCCAGCACCCGCGCCAGCTCGCGCTCGCGGGCGTCGCGTTCCTCGCGCGCCTGTTGCAGTTCGTGGGCCAGGTTCAGCGCGGCCAGCACCGCCAGCCGGTCCAGCGAGACCATGCGGTTGCTGCCGCGGATCTCGCGCATGCGCGAGTCCAGCAGGCGGGCGGCCGCCTGCAGGCTGTCGCGTTCACCCGCCGGCACGCCGACGGTGTACTCGCGGTCCAGGATGCGGACTTCTACCGGCTCGGTGCTCACGTGTGCTGCTCCAGCGACCGCAGCCGCGCGATCATCGCCTCGACCCGGGACCGCGCCTGCTCGTTCTTCAGCAGCAGCTGCGCGCGCTCGGCGACCAGCTGCTCCTGCTGCAGGCGCAGGCTGCGGTTCTCCTCCGCCAGCCGCTGGCAGCGGTCGGCCAGCGCTTCGACCCGCGCGGCGAGGGCGCGGAGGCGGGCGGTGGCGTCGGGCGTGGGTTCCATGGGAGGCCACGATAGGCAGCGCCCCGCGCGCCGGTCAAGCGAGTCCGGACGGCCGGCCACCGGGCCGTCGCGGGCGGATTGATACACTTGGCTCCCCTTCCCGCCCCCGCCCGACATGTCGCAACTGCCCACTCCCCAGGAGGTCGCCGCGGCCAGCCGCGAGCTCGGCCTGGTCGCCTCGCCCGCCGAACTGCACGGCGCCCTCTGCGGCTGGCTGGCCGGGGGCGGCGCCGACGCGCGCGACTGGACCGCCAAGGTCATGGCCGACGAATCCCTGCCGCCGCCGCCCGCCGGCAGCGCCCTGGACCGCCTGCGCGAGGGCAGCGTGGCCCAGCTGGAGGACGGCGAGTTCGCCTTCCAGCTGCTGCTGGCCGACGAGGATGCCAGCGTGCGCCAGCGCGCGCAGGCGCTGTTCGACTGGTGCCGCGGCTTCCTCGGCGCCTTCGGCCTGGCCGCCGGGGCCAAGCCGCCGCTGTCGGAGGAGGGCAGCGAGGCCCTGCAGGACCTCGGCAAGCTGGCCGGGGCCCGGGTGCAGGACATCGACGAGGACGAGGAGGACGAAGCCTCGCTCTCGGAACTGGAGGAATTCGTGCGCGTGGCCACCCTGCTGCTGCATGGCGACTGCGTGCTCGGTCCGCGCCACCGCCGCAACTTCAACTGACATGCGCAGCGTCACCGGCATCCCCGTCGCCGAATTCGCGCGCCGGCGCCGCCAGCTCATGCGCATGGCCGGCGACGACGCCATCCTGGTGCTCCCGGCCGCGCCGCAGCGCGTGCGCAGCCACGACACCCACTATCCCTACCGGCAGGACTCCGACTTCTGGTACCTGTGCGGCTTCCCCGAGCCGGACGCGGTGCTGGTGCTGGTGCCCGGGCGCAAGCACGGCGAGGCCCTGCTGTTCTGCCGCGAGCGCGACCCGGAGCGCGAGGCCTGGGACGGCCCGCGCTTCGGCCAGGAGGGCGCGGTGGAGGCGTTCGGCCTGGACGACGCCTACCCGATCGACGACCTGGACGACATCCTGCCCGGCCTGCTCGAGGGCCGCTCGCGGGTGTACTACCACTTCGGCCGCGACGCCGAGTTCGACCTCAAGCTGATCGGCTGGGTCAACCGCGTACGCGCCCAGGTGCGCCACGGGGCGCAGCCACCGCACGAGTTCCTGGAGCTGGGCCACCTGCTGCACGAGATGCGCCTGTTCAAGTCGCGCGAGGAGCTGCGGCTGATGGAGAAGGCGGCCGAGATCAGCGTGCGCGCGCACCAGGCGGCGATGCGCGCGGTGCGCCCGGGCATGTACGAATACGAGCTGCAGGCCGAGCTGGAGCGCGTGTTCCGCGCCGCCGACGCCTGCCCGGCCTACGGCAGCATCGTCGGCGCCGGTGGCAATGGTTGCGTGCTGCACTACGTGGCCAACAATGCCCGCATCCGCGACGGCGACCTGGTGCTGATCGACGCCGGCGCCGAGTACCGCAACTACGCCGCCGACATCACCCGCACCTTCCCGGCCAACGGCCACTTCTCGAAGGAGCAGCGCGCGCTGCACGACCTGGTCGGCCGCGCCCAGGCGGCGGCGCTGGAGAAGGCGCGCCCGGGCGAGCCGTGGATCGCCATGCACGAAGCGGCGGTGGAGGCGCTCACCGAGGGCCTGCTGTCGCTGGGCCTGCTCAAGGGCACGCTGCAGAAGAACCTGGCCGCGGAGAGCTACAAGCGCTTCTACCGGCACAAGAGCGGCCACTGGCTGGGCCTGGACGTGCACGACGTCGGCGACTACCGCATCGACGGCGAGTCGCGCCTGCTGGAGCCGGGCATGGTGTTCACCATCGAACCGGGCCTGTACGTGATGCCGGACGACACCACGGTGCAGCCGCGCTGGCGCGGCATCGGCATCCGCACCGAGGACAACGTGGTGGTGACCGGCGACGGCCACCGCATCCTCACCGAAGGCCTGGCCCGCTCGGCCGACGAGATCGAGGCCTTCATGGCCCAACGCTGACCCCTCACCCCATGGGGAGAGGAAAAAGGAAAAGCCCCGGCCTGGCCGGGGCTTCTCCTTTCAACGACCGGCAACGATCAAAGCAACGGCACCAGCAGCAGCGCCACGATGTTGATGATCTTGATCAGCGGGTTGATCGCCGGGCCGGCGGTGTCCTTGTAGGGATCGCCGACGGTGTCGCCGGTGACCGCGGCCTTGTGCGCCTCCGAACCCTTGCCGCCGAAGTTGCCGTCCTCGATGTACTTCTTGGCGTTGTCCCAGGCGCCGCCGCCGGTGGTCATGGAGATGGCCACGAACAGGCCGGTGACGATGGTGCCGATCAGCAGGCCGCCCAGCGCCTTCGGTCCCAGCAGCAGGCCGACGATGATCGGCACCACCACCGGCAGCAGCGAGGGCACGATCATTTCCTTGATCGCCGACCGGGTCAGCATGTCAACCGCGCGGTCGTACTGCGGCTTGGCCGTGCCCTGCATGATCCCGGCGATCTCGCGGAACTGGCGGCGCACTTCCTCGACCACCGCGCCGGCGGCGCGGCCCACCGCCTCCATCGCCATCGCGCCGAACAGGTAGGGGATCAGGCCGCCGACCAGCAGGCCGATGATCACCGTGTGGTCGGACAGGTCGAAGGCGAAGGTCTGCCCCGGATTGCTGGCCTGCAGGTTGTGGGTGTAATCGGCGAACAGCACCAGCGCCGCCAGCGCCGCCGAGCCGATCGCGTAGCCCTTGGTCACCGCCTTGGTGGTGTTGCCCACCGCGTCCAGCGGATCGGTCACCGCGCGCACCTCCGGCGGCAGCTCGCTCATCTCGGCGATGCCGCCGGCGTTGTCGGTGATCGGGCCGTAGGCGTCCAGCGCCACCACCATGCCGGCCATCGACAGCATCGCGGTGGCGGCGATGGCGATGCCGTACAGCCCGGCCAGCGCGTGCGCGCCCCAGATCGCCGCGCACACCGCCACCACCGGCAGCGCGGTGGCCTTCATCGACACGCCCAGGCCGGCGATGATGTTGGTGCCGTGGCCGGTGGTCGAGGCCTGGGCGACGTGCCGCACCGGGCCGTACTCGGTGCCGGTGTAGTACTCGGTGATCCACACGATCAGGCCGGTCAGCACCAGGCCGATCAGCGCGCACACGTAGAGGTTGCCCGGGCCCGCCGGCGAGCCGGCCATCAGCGAGCTGGTCACCGGCCAGAACGCGATCGCCGCCAGCACGCCGGACACGATCACGCCCTTGTACAGCGCGCCCATGATCGAGCCGCCGTCCCTGGCGCGCACGAAGAACGCGCCGATGATCGAGGCCACGATCGAGACGCCGCCCAGCACCAGCGGGTACAGCACCGCGTTGGCACCGACCTGGTCGAGCATCAGCCCGCCCAGCAGCATGGTCGCGATCACCGTCACCGCGTAGGTCTCGAACAGGTCCGCGGCCATGCCGGCGCAGTCGCCGACGTTGTCGCCGACGTTGTCCGCGATCACCGCCGGGTTGCGCGGATCGTCCTCCGGGATCCCGGCCTCGACCTTGCCCACCAGGTCCGCGCCCACGTCGGCGCCCTTGGTGAAGATGCCGCCACCCAGGCGCGCGAAGATCGAGATCAGCGAGGAACCGAAGGCCAGGCCGACCAGTGCGTGCAGGTTGTCGGCCAGCGACAGCCCCAGCTTCTGCAGCAGCCAGAAGTAGCCGGCCACGCCCAGCAGGCCCAGCCCGACCACCAGCATGCCGGTGATCGCGCCGCCGCGGAACGCCACGTCCATCGCCGGGCGCAGGCCGTGGCGCGCAGCCTCGGCGGTGCGCACGTTGGCGCGCACCGACACGTTCATGCCGATGTAGCCGGCGGCGCCGGACAGCACCGCGCCGATGGCGAACCCGATGGCGGTGTACCAGCTCAGGAACAGCCCCACCAGCACGAACAGCACCACGCCGGCGACGGCGATGGTGAGGTACTGGCGGTTGAGGTAGGCGCGCGCGCCTTCCTGGATCGCCGCGGCGATCTGCTGCATGCGTTCGTTGCCTGCAGGCTGCGCCAGGATCCAGCGTGCGGAGATGATGCCGTAGAGGATTGCGAGCACGGCGCACAGCAGCGCCAGCGTCAGACCGTGTTGTTCCAGCATGACCCCTCCCGAGGTGTATGGATGCCGTCCGACCGAGGTCGAACCGGGAGGACCACGCCTGGCGAGCCATGAAGCACTGGAACGGACCCGTTACCGAGACGCGTCGTACCGTGTTCGACTTCCGTGGAGTGGGCCGAGTATGACCCCAGCCGCGTGCGGAAGGCCACATGGCGTTCATCCGCGCCGGGGCAGGCTTGTAGTCCCCCGAGCCCGGCGTTGCCCATGAGCCGTCGCCCGTCCGTCCGCCACCAATCCCCCGTCGCCGGCGCCCAGGCGCGCAGCCGCGCTGCCTTCCGCCAGGCCTTCCTGCTGGTGCTGCTGGCCACCGCCCTGGCGGTGGTGGTGCCGCTGCGCGCGCAGGAGCCGGCGGCGCGCGTCGGCGCACCACAGGCCCCGGGCGCGGTGCATACCGTGCGCCAGATCCCGGAAGCCTGCGTACGCCTGGAAGGCAGTTACGCGCAGGCCGGGGCCGCCGCGCCCTATGCGCTGCAGGTGGTGCCGCTGGGCGGCGCCTGCCAGCCGCGCGCGCGCTATGTCGGGGCCGAACAGGCGCAACCCTCGGCCGCGGCCGGCTGGACGCTCAACGACGTGGTGAAGATCCCCGAGGCGGCCTGCCCGGGGCGCGAGGCGGTGGTCCAGGTCTGGCGCAAGTCCGGGGCGGACGCTCCGGCGCGCGACGGCCAGGGCCAGGCGCGGATCTACCTGGAGCAGGGCCGCGAGCAGGCGGCTGCCGGGGCCTCCCGGCTGCCGCAGTACAGCGCCGTGCTGCAGGCGCCGCAGGGAGCCTGCGGCAACTAGCCCGCCGGGAGCGCCTCCGGTTCCACCGGCTCGCCCTCCAGCCGCGCGCGGCCGCAGTCGCGGCCGGGATGGTGCGGCTCCGCCTCCGGCGCGGCCAGCAGGGCGCGGAGCCCGCCGGCCGCGTCCGTCATCGCAGTCAGGCTTCCCAGGCCGGCAGCTTCTTCTTCACCGCCACGTTCTTCAGGGTGACGTACTTCGGCAGGCCGTCGCGGCCATAGGCCAGCGGTGCCTCGCCGCGGATCAGCGGCTCCAGGTACTCGCGCGCCCTGGCGGTGATGCCGAAGCCGTCCTTGCGGATGAAGCCGGCCGGCATGGTCTTCTCGTGGTTGGCGACCTTGTGCAGCGGCGCCGGCTCGATCTTCCAGCGGTATGGCGCCGACGAGGTGCGCACGATCACCGGCATCACCGCATTCATGCCCTTGAGCGCGTACTGCACCGCGGCCTTGCCCACCGCCTGCGCCTGCTCCCAGTCGGTCTTGCTGGCGATGTGGCGGGCCGAGCGCTGCAGGTAGTCCGGCAGGGTCCAGTGCACCTTGTAGCCCAGCTTGTCCTTGACCTTGCCGGCCAGGTAGGACGACACGCCGCCCAGCTGGGTGTGGCCGAACGCGTCCTTGCCGCCGCCGGCGTCGGCGACGAACCTGCCGTCCTTGTCGCGGATGCCCTCGCTGGCCACGACCACGCACCAGCCGACCTTCTTCACCACCTTGTCGACCTGGGCCAGGAACGCGGCCTCGTCGTAGGCGCGCTCGGGGAACAGGATGACCTGCGGGGCGTCGTCCGGCGACTGCCCGGCCAGGCCCGCGGCCGCGGCCAGCCAGCCGGCGTGGCGGCCCATGGCCTCGTACACGAAGACCTTGGTCGAGGTCTCGGCCATCGCCGCCACGTCCAGCGCCGCCTCGCGCACGGACACGGCGGTGTACTTGGCGGCCGAACCGAAGCCGGGGCAGGTGTCGGTGACGGCCAGGTCGTTGTCGATGGTCTTGGGCACGCCGATGCAGGTCAGCGGGTAGCCGAATTCCCTGGCCAGCTGCGAGACCTTCCACGCGGTGTCGGCCGAATCGTTGCCGCCGTTGTAGAGGAAGTAGCGCACGTCGTGCGCCTGCAGCACCTGCAGCAGGCGCTCGTACTTGGCGCGGTCGGCTTCCAGCGACTTGAGCTTGTAGCGGCAGGAGCCGAAGGCACCGCCCGGGGTCTGGGCCAGGCCGGCGATGGCGGCGGCCGACTCCTTCGAGGTATCCACCAGTTCCTCGCGCAGGGCGCCCAGGATGCCGTTGCGGGCCGCCAGGACCTTCACGCCCCGGGCCCTGGCCTCGGAAATCACGCCACTGGCGGTGGCGTTGATGACAGCGGTAACACCGCCGGACTGGGCGTACAGCAGGGTGCCTGCGGATTTGGCTCGGGCCATGGACAACTCCTGGGGACGGGACATTTTTCTGTGACTGGCGGGCCGGATGCGGTAAGCTGCCGGACCTTGGTGCGGCGCGTCACGCGCCGCCAGGGACGTGGGGAGTCTAGCGCCCCGGGCCCCTACGGAACATTCATCCAGGGAGTCGATTGATGCGACTAGTGCTACTCGGCCCACCGGGCTCCGGCAAGGGAACCCAGGCCACGCGACTGAAGGAAACGCTGGGCGTCCCGCATATTTCCACCGGCGACCTGCTGCGCGCCGAAGTGGCCGCGGGCAGCCCGCTGGGGCAGCAGGCGAAGGAAGTGATGGCCCGCGGCGAGCTGGTGTCCGACGACATCCTGCTCGGCATGCTGGAGTCGCGCCTGGGCCGCGACGACGTGGCCAAGGGCTTCATCCTCGACGGCTATCCGCGCAACCTCGCCCAGGCCGACGCCCTGGACGGCCTGCTGGCCAAGATCGGCCAGCCGCTGGACGCGGTGGTGCAGCTGGACGTGCCGACCGACCTGCTGGTCGAGCGCATCGCCGGCCGTGCCAAGGCCGAGGGCCGCGACGACGACAACCCCGAGTCGGTGCGCAAGCGCCTGCAGGTGTACAACGACTCCACCGCCCCGGTGATCGGCTTCTACGAAAACCGCGGCACGCTCACCCGCATCGACGGCGTGGGTAGCATGGACGAGATCACCGCCCGCATCCTGGCCGCGCTGAAGAAGGCCTGAGGCGGCCTGCGTTCCCCTCCGCGCGAGGGGTTGGGCAGAGGGCCGGGGATGTGCTTGCCGGCTGCGACATGGAAAGCGCGCCAGCTTCGGGTGGCGCGTTTTTTTTCCCTGGGCCGATGGGCTGCCGGTTGCCGCAGCCGGACAAGCGAGGCGCATCCGGGGCCAGGAACGCCCTGCAACGTCGGGGACGCCGCCTTCCGCCTTGCCGGGGGCCATGCAGCTGGACCCTCGCCATGCGGAGCAGCAACTTCCGCGGCCCCGGCACAAGCCGGGACCCGGTGGCTTGTCGCCTTCCCCAAAAGGGACGCCCGGCACCAGGCCGGGCGTCGGTTCCGGCGTTGCGGCGGCGCGCGCGGCTCATGCCGCCCGCAGCGCCTCGGTCACCGGCAGCCGCGCCGCGCGCACGGCCGGGAACAGGCCGCCGATGAAGCCGATCGCCAGCGCCCACTTCAGGCCTTCCCACAGCAGCCCCGGGGTGACCTTGAACTCGAACGTCAGCTGGGCCACGCCGCCGGCCAGGGTCGAGGCGGTGTAGCCGTTGAAGATCAGCCAGGCCAGCAGGCCGCCGAGCACGCCGCCGGTCGCGGCCAGCAGCATGGTCTCCAGCATCACCGCCACCACCACCGGCATGCCGCGGAAGCCGATCGCGCGCAGGGTGGCGATCTCGCGGGCACGCGAGGCGACCGAGGCGAACATGGTGTTGAGCGCGCCGAACACCGCGCCGATCGCCATGATCGAACCGACCACGATGCCGATGATGCGCAGCTGCTTGGCCATGCCCTCCGACTGCCGCTGGAAGTACTCGCGGGTGGTGGTGGCCTCCACCTTCAGCCGCGGGTCGGCGGCGAGGGTGGCCTTGAACGCATCGAAGTCGCGCGTGCCGGTGAGCCGGGCGACCACGCTGGCGCGGCTGCTGCCGCGGCGGAAGGTGGTGGCGACGATCTCGGCGTCGGCCCACATCTCCGATTCCATCGAATCGCCGGATTCGAACACGCCGACCACCTCCCAGGGCTCGTTGCCCAGGCGCACCGACTTGCCGACCTCCAGGCCCGCGAACTGGCGCTGGGTGCCGGTGCCGACCACCAGCTCGCGGCGGCCGGGCTGGAACTGGCGGCCGGCGACCAGCCTGATGTTCGGGCGCACCGCCCAGGCCATCGGGCCGACGCCGCGCAGGGTCACGCTGCCATCGTCCTCGCCGCCGCGCAGCGGCAGGTTGGCCGCCACCAGCAGCTCGGCCGAGGCCAGCGGCCGCCCCTCGCCGTCGCGCGCGATCTGCGGCGCGCGCTCGATCACGGTGATCGCCTCGCGGTCCAGCACCGACATCAGTTCGGCCGAGGAGCCGCCGCGCAGCACGATCGCGGTCTCGTCGTTGCCGCTGTTGCCGACGGTGTGGCGGTAGCCCTCGCCCATCGCCAGCAGCGCGACCAGCACGCCGACCACGCCGGCGATGCCGATCACCACCACCGAGGAGCCACCCAGGCGCTGGGCCAGGGTGCTGACCCCGACCCGGGTGACCGAGGCCGCCTGGCGGCCGCTGCGGGCCAGCAGCATCCACAGCGCGAACAGCACGGCCAGGCCGAGCAGCGCCGGCCACGGCAGCGCGATCCACGCCGCCAGGAACACCACCAGCACCAGGAACATCGCGGTGCCGGAGAGCAGGGACTTGAGCAGTTTCATGGGGTTCCTCCTAGCGCCCGGCCAGCGCGTCGACGATGTTCAGGCGCATCGCCCGCAGCGCGGGCAGGGCGCCCACCAGCAGGCCGATGCCGGCCATCAGCCCCAGGCCCAGCATCCAGCTGCGCCAGCCGATCTCCGGCAGGTTCAGCATGCCGCCGCTGGCGGCCTTGGCCACCGGCCCGATCAGCGTGGCCAGGCCGAGGCCGAGCACGCCGCCCAGCAGCACCAGCAGCACCGATTCGGCCAGGACCATGCCCAGCACCGACTGCGCGGTGAAGCCGATGGTGCGCAGCACCGCCAGCTCGGAGGTGCGCTCGCGCACCGCCTGGGCCATGGTGTTGCCGGTCAGCAGCAGCAGGGTGAAGAACACCGCGCCCATGATCGAGCCCACGATCAGGCCGATGTCGGCCATCTGCTTGAGCTGCGAGGCCATCGCTGCCTGCTCGCTCATGGTCTTGGTCTCGTGCGGCGAGTTGGCCGACAGCGCGTCGATCGCCCTGGCCACCGCGTCGCTGCGGCGCACGTCGCTCACGCGGCTGATGTACCAGCCGACGTTGCCGTCCACGTACGGCGTGGACTCCTCGAAGTACTCGTAGTGCAGCAGCACCATCATCCCGGTGAAGCCGGATTCCTCGCCGTCGCGCGGGCGCAGCACGCCGTCGATCTGGAACGACCAGTTCAGGCTGCCGTCGCGGTTGGGGAAGATCGTGGACTGCAGCGGGATCTGCTGGCCCACCTTCCAGCCGAAGCGCCGCATCAGGGTCTCGCCGACCAGGATGCCGGTGCGGTTGCCGGCCCAGGCCTGGCGCTGCGCCGGGTCGACCTCGATCTCCGGGTACAGGTCCAGGTAGTTGGGCGCCACCGCGAAGGTGAACAGCTGGTTGCGCGGGTCCTGGTAGGCGCCGCCGAACCAGTTGGCCCAGGTCACCGCCTCGACGTTGTCCAGCCGCGCGATGCGCGGCGCCAGCGACAGCGGCAGGGTCTCGATCATCGACAGCCGCGAGCCGGTGCGCAGGCGCTGCGCGCCGTCGGCGCTGCGGCCCAGGTCGGCGAAGGAGGTGCGGATGCCGTCGAGCAGGCCGAACAGCAGGAACGCCGCCATGATCGAGGCGAGGGTGAGGAGGGTGCGGGTCCGGCGCCGGAACAGCGCCGCCCATATCAGGTGGAAGTATTTCATCGCATGTCCTCCGCCCGGTCAGGCCGCCTGCGGCGCCTGTTCGACCAGGGTGCCCTTGTCCAGGTGCAGGGTGTGGCTGGCGTATTCGGCCGCCTTCGGGTCGTGGGTGACCATCACGATGGTCTTGCCGTGCTCGCGGTTGAGCTGCTGCAGCAGGCCCAGGATCTCCTCGGCCGATTGCCGGTCCAGGTCGCCGGTGGGCTCGTCGCAGATCAGCAACGTCGGGTCGGAGACGATCGCGCGGGCGATGGCCACGCGCTGCTGCTGGCCGCCGGACAGTTCGCTGGGCTTGTGCGACATGCGCTCGGACAGGCCCACCAGCTGCAGCGCGATCTGCGCGTTGCGCTTGCGCTGGGCGGCGCCGAGCTTGGTCAGCAGCAGCGGCAGCTCCACGTTCTTCTGCGCGGTCAGCGCCGGCATCAGGTTGTAGAACTGGAACACGTAGCCCACGTGCTGGCTGCGCCAGTGCGAGAGCTTGCCGGCGCCGAGCTGGTCGATGCGCTGGCCGGCGACCTCGATGCTGCCGGAGGTGGGCGAGTCCAGCCCGCCGATCAGGTTCAGCAGGGTGGTCTTGCCCGAGCCGGAGGGGCCCATCAGCGCGACGAAGTCGCCTTCCTCGATGTCCAGGTCGATGCCGTGCAGCACTTCGACCTTCTCCGGGCCGCGCTGGTAGGTCTTGGTCAGGTTGCGGATCGAAACCAGGGTTGCCATGGCTGTGCCTCGTGCATGCGTGGCCGGTGGGCCGGGGGAAAGGAGGACGCCGCGGACGCGGCGCGGCGGATCAGCCGCCGCCGGCGACCTTGACCAGGTCGCCGTCGGCCAGGTCCTGCGGCGGATCGAGCACCACCAGCTCGCCCGGGGCCAGGCCGGAGGTGACGTCGCGGGTGCTGGCGGTGGAGGGCACGGCCTGCACCTGGCGCAGGCGCACGCGGTCGTCGTCGCCGAGCACGAAGGCCACGGTGCGGCCGTCGCGCTCGACCAGGGCCCCGGATGGCACGCGCACGCCGGCGCGCGGCTGTTCGTCGCCGGCTTCCGGGGCCTGCTCCAGGAAGCTCACGGTCACGCCCATGTCCGGCACGATCCGCGGGTCCTTCACCTTGAGCGCGATGCGCACCTTGACCGTGGCCTTGCCGCGGTCGGCGGTGGGGATGGTGGCGACCACCTCGGCCGGGATCTTCCAGTCCGGGTAGGCGTTGAGCGTGGCTTCCACCGGCATCTTCGCCTTGACCCGGCCGATGTAGGCCTCGCCCACGTCGACCTCGACCTCCAGCGAATCCATGTCGACGATGGTGCCGATGCCGGTGCGGGTGAAGCCGCCGGTGGCCAGCGGCGAGACGATCTCGCCGGGCTGGGCGGCCTTGGCGATGACCACGCCGGAGAACGGCGCGCGCACGATGGTGTTGTCCACGCCGTGGTCGGCGATGCGCAGCTGGTCGGCGGCCACCTGCGCGTTGCGGCGGGCGGTTGCCAGCTGCGCGCGCAGGCTGTCGCGCTGGGCCACGGCCTGGTCGTACTGCGCGCGCGAGACCAGCTGCCCGGCGGCCAGCCGTTCCAGGCGGCTGGCGCTGGCTTCCGCGTCCACCAGCTGCGCCTGCACGCTCTCGATCTGGCTGCGCGCGGCGGCCAGCTGCGACTGCGCCAGCGCGCGCTGGGCATCGGCGTCCACCGGGTCCAGGCGCGCCAGCACCTGGCCCTCGGCGACCTGCATGCCTTCCTCGATCAGCACTTCCTGGACGCGTCCGGTGACCTTGGCCGACACCGTCGCCATGCGCCGCGCGACCACGTAGCCGCTGGCGTCCAGCACCGAAGCCGCCGCCGGCCCGGAGGCCAGCGGCACCGCCTGCGCGGTGCGCACTTCCGGCGCCGGCTCGCGCCGCAGCAGGAACCAGGCGGCGGCGATGATGGCCAGCACCAGCGCGGCGATCAGCAGCGGGTACAGGAGCTGGCGCCCGGGCGGCGTGCCCTGGCCCGGCTTGTCGCGCTCGATGCGCAGTTGCTTGAGCAGTTCGGCGGAGTCGTTCATTGCGGTCCCTTGCCTGGAGCTGCCGTGGAGTGTCCGCCCGCAGGATGCCCCGGCGCGAGTTGCCGGAAGTCACTTTGTGGCCGAGCCTGCCGCCGGTGCGACGGAACCGGCCTGCGGCGGGATGGACGGCGCAGGGCAAGCTTGGGCGCCGCGGCGGCCGCGTCCCAGTGACGGCTGTCATCCGTCTTCGGTGGCAGCCATGCATGGGCCGGCACCCGCGCGCGCGGGAGACTGCGCGGGCCGCGGCGGGCGTACCATCGCTCCGCACGGCCCGTGGCGCAGCCGAGGAGAAGCCGATGTCAGCACCCGTCCCCCGCACCACCGAACGCCTCCGGGCCTGGCTGCGCCCGGCGCCGGATTCGATCGCCGGCTGCGCGGTGCGCCGCGGCCGCCCGCTGTGGACCGAGTTCGTGCACCTGCTGTGGACGATGTGGGTGTTCATCGTCCCGGTGTTCACCCCGCAGGGCTACAACCCGCTCTGGTGGGCGCTGACCCTGGTTTCCTACCCGCTGTTCGTGGCCCTGTACGTGCGCGTGCTGCTGGCGCCGCGGCGGCGCGTGCGCCTGCCGGCGCTGGGCATGATGGCGCTGTGCCTGGTGCTGCTGCGCTGGTACCCGTCGGGCATGAGCTACTTCATCTTCGGCTGCATCTTCCTGGGCTTCGGCCCGTGGCGCAGCTGGTGGGGCTATCCGCTGGCGCTGCTGGCGCTGAACGTGCTGTTCGTGCTGGCGGCGCGCGCGTTCGGCTATCCGTGGACCTCGATGGTGTGGATGCCGGTGACCACCCTGGCGGTGGGCGTGGTGGTGCAGTCGCAGCGGGTGCTGGAGCGCAAGGACCAGGCGCTGGAGCTGTCGCAGGAGGAAGTGCGGCGGCTGGCCGCCACCGCCGAGCGCGAGCGCATCGGCCGCGACCTGCACGACCTGCTCGGCCACACCCTGTCGCTGGTGGCGCTGAAGGCCGACCTGGCCGGCAAGCTGCTGCCGCGCGACCCGCAGGCGGCGCAGCGCGAGATCGGCGAGCTGGCGGGGATCGCGCGCGAGGCCCTGGCCCAGGTGCGGCGCGCGGTCAGCGGCATCCGCAGCGCCGAGTTCGCCGCCGAGCTGGCGGCCGCGCGCCTGCTGCTGGGTGGCGAGCGCATCGACCTGCAGGTGCACCGCAACGACGCCTCGGCGCTGGCGCCGGAACTGGAGACGGTACTGGCGCTGTGCCTGCGCGAAGCGGTGACCAACGTCCACCGCCACGCGCGTGCGCGCCAGGTGGGCGTGTCGCTGGCGGCCGAGGGCGGGCGCTGCCGGCTGCTGGTGGAGGATGATGGCCGCGGCGGCGCGATCCGCCCCGGCAACGGCCTGGCCGGCATGCGCGAGCGCGTGCATGCGCTGGGCGGACGGGTGCGCTGGGAACCGGCGCAGCCGCGCGGCACCCGGCTGGTGGTCGAGGTGCCGCTGCGCGAGGCGGTGGCGCCGCAGGCGGTCGATGCGCCCGCCGCGGCCGGGGCTGCCGGTGCGCAGCGCGGCTCTGGTAACTTCGACGGCATGTCCGCCTCGCCGCATGCCCCGTGATCCGAGTCCTGCTGGCCGAAGACCAGGCCATGGTGCGCGGCGCGCTGGCCGCGCTGCTGTCGATGGAATCCGACATCGAGGTCGCCGGCGCGGTGGCCGACGGCGAGGCTGCCTGGCGCGAGCTGCAGCGCCTGCAGCCTGACGTGCTGGTCACCGACATCGAGATGCCCGGCCTCGGCGGCCTCGACCTGGCCGCGCGCATCGCCCGCCACGAACTGCCGGTGAAGGTGGTGATCGTGACCACCTTCGCCCGCGCCGGCTTCCTGCGCCGCGCGCTGGATGCCGGGGTGCGCGGCTACCTGCTCAAGGACGCCCCGGCCGAGCGCCTGGCCGAGGCACTGCGCACCGTGCACCGCGGCGGCCGCGCGATCGACCCGGAGCTGGCGATGGAGGCCTGGACCGAGGCCGACCCGCTCAACGACCGCGAGCGCCAGGTGCTGCGCCTGGCCGGCGAGGGCCTGTCCTCGGCCGAGATCGCCGCCCGCCTCAACCTGTCCCAGGGCACGGTGCGCAACTACCTGTCCGAGGCGATCGGCAAGCTGGGCGCGGCCAACCGCATTGAGGCCCACCGCCTGGCGCGGCAGAAGGGCTGGCTGTAGCACTCAGCGCAGCAGGACGACCAGCGCCACCAGCAGCGCCAGGCCCAGCACCACCCACGACGCCAGCCGTGCGTCGCGCGCCCGCCGCCGGGTGCGCCGCACGTGCGCGGCCAGCGCCCGGCGGAAGTGCAGCTCGGCCGCCTCGCTGGGCGCCTGCGGCGCGGGCCTGGCCACCGTGGCCGGCAGCGGCGCCTGCTCCCCGACCGCCTGCAGCTCGGCGATGATGCGTTCGCGCTCGCTGTCCAGCCCGCGCGCCTCGATGAAGGCCTCGACCGCGGTGCGGTCCATGTGGCGGGTCCAGGCCTCCAGGAACGGCGCCGGGTCGCGCCGGCGCAGCGCCAGCGCGGTGTGGTGGATCACCCCGGCCTCCTCGTCCAGCGCGTTGAGGTCGAGCATCAGCGTGCCGATGGGCTCGTCGCGCAGCCGGCGCCGGATCCAGCGCAGCAGCGGGGTGGCGTGTTCCAGGTAACGGCCGGGGTTGCGCACGCACAGCGCCAGGGTGTGCATGCTGCCATGGCGGTGGCGCACGCTTTGCAGCTCGATGCCGATCACGTCGCACCAGGGGATGCGTCCGTACGCGGCCGAACTCACGCCATGCCGGTCCATGCGCAGCATCGGCCCGGGGCGGCGGAACGCCAGCAGCAGGTCCCAGGTGAGCGCGATCCCCAGCAGCGCGGCCAGGGTCAGCAGCGCGGCCAGCAGCCAGGCGCCGGCCTGCAGCAGCAACGCGGCGAGCAACAGCAGCACCCCCGAACCGGCGGCGAGCAGCAGCAGGTAACTGGTGCGCAGGTCGGCTTCCAGCGGCTGGCCGCCCCGGGTGCGCTGCAGCAGTGCCTGGCGCCGGCGCTGGCGGTGGCCGTGGATCATCCAGCACAGCCCCGCGAGCGCGGCCATGCCAAGCCAGGCCAGCACCGCATCGACCGCGGACAGGCCGCGTCCCGGCAGCGCCAGGCCCGGCCCGGCGATCCACGCCGCGCCCGACCACGCGCCCATCCCCAGCTTGCCGAGCATCCTGCCCTCCGTTGCCGTTCGGCGGCGGCGGTACCGGGCGGCCGGTCCAGGCCATTCCCACCGTCGACGCGGCGTGAGGATGGCATAGCCGGCGCGCGCGCTTCCGCCAACTGCGTCGGGATTCCGGCGAACGGTACAGGCGCGGTTGCAGGCGGCGTGGACCGGGCAAGCGAGCCGTACCGCGCCGCTGCGGTACGAAGGCCTGGCGAGGCGTGGCACCTCGCCTCGCGCCTTGCGGCAGCAGGGCCGTGGCGACGGCCCGGGCCGGGCCGCACTCCAGGCACGCGGTGTGCGGCCTTGTCCGGGCTGCGCGGGAACGCCATCCCGTATCGCCCCGGCAGGTGCCGGGGCGAGGGCGGCACTCAGCCCGCGCTGCGCGCCTTCAGCAGGGCGTAGGCCGAGCGCAGGCCCAGGGCCTCGCCGCCGGCCGGTCGGCCCGGGCGCGCGCTGTCGTTCCAGGCGTAGGTGTCCAGGTGCGCCCACGGCAGGCTCTCGGGCAGGAAGCGCTCCAGGTACAGCGCCGCGGTCACCGCGCCGGCCATGCGCGAGCCGGCATTGGCCAGGTCGGCCACGTTGCTGGCCAGGTAGCGCAGGTAGGGGCGCCACAGCGGCATGCGCCAGACCGGGTCGCGGGTATCCCGGCCGGCGGCCAGCCAGCCCTCGGCCAGGGCGTCGTCGTTGGCGAACAGCGCCGGCAGGTCCGGGCCCAGGGCGATGCGCGCCGCGCCGGTCAGGGTGGCGAAGTCCAGCACCAGCGCCGGCTGCTGCTCGGCGGCATAGGCCAGCGCGTCGCACAGGATCAGGCGGCCCTCGGCGTCGGTGTTGTCCACCTCCACGCTCACCCCCTTGCGGGTGGCAATGATCTCGCCCGGGCGCAGCGCGTTCGGGCCGACCGCGTTCTCCACTGCCGGCACCAGCACGGTCAGGCGCAGCGGCAGCCTGCGCGCCATCACCAGCCCGGCCAGGGCCAGCGCGTGCGCGGCGCCGCCCATGTCCTTCTTCATGTTGCGCATGCCGTCGGCCGGCTTCAGGTCCAGGCCGCCGGTGTCGAAGCACACGCCCTTGCCGACCAGGGCCGCGTGCGGATGCGCGGCATCGCCCCAGCGCAGCGCGATCAGGCGCGGGGCGCGGTGCGAGGCGCGGCCGACCGCGTGGATCGCCGGGAAGTTCTGTGCCAGCAGTTCCTCGCCGGCGACCACCTCCAGCTGCGCGCCGTGCGCCTGCGCCAGCTCGCGGGCGATGGCCTCCAGCTGCTCCGGGCCCATGTCCTCGGTCGGGGTGTTGACCCAGTCGCGCACGCGCACGCAGGCGGCCAGCACGTCCAGCGCCTCGGCGTCGGTGGATTCCAGCAGCAGCTGCGCCGGGGCGCGGCCGCCCTGCTTGTAGCGGGCGAAGCGGTAGCTGCCCAGGCCCCAGCCCAGCTGCAGCGCGGCCAGCTGGTCGGCCGGCAGTTCGCCCTGCGGCGCCCAGGCGCCCTCGGGCAGGGCCTGCGGACCGTGGGCGTAGGCATACGGATCCAGGCGGTCGCCCACGCCCAGCACCGCGCCGGCGATGCCATCGCTGCCCGGCAGCAGCACCGCGCTGCCGGGCGCGGCGTCGAAGGCCTGCGCCTTCAGCCACGCGGACACGGCGGCGGGCTGGGCGTCGCGCCAGGCGGCAAAGCCGGCGCGGTCGAGCAGGTACAGGGGAAGGGCAGGGGTGCCTGGGGTGGCGTAAGCGGGGTTCATGCGTAGGTTCCGGAAGTCGGCCGGCAGGCGTCGGCCAGGTGGGCGTCCAGCCAGTCGGCCAGCGCGGTCAGGGTGTCGAACTCCAGGTCCGGCTCCAGCTCCGGGTGCGACCAGGCCGCGCCGGTGCGGTTGATCCAGCAGGTGCGCAGGCCGGCGCGCGCGGCGCCGGCCACGTCCATCTCCACGTGGTCGCCCACGTGCAGCACCTCGCCGTGGCCGCAGCCCAGCCGCTGGCAGGCGGCGTGGAAGATGCTCGGGTGCGGCTTGGCGTAGCCGTGGTCGCGCGAGCCCAGCTGGAAGGCGAAGTGCTGCATCAGCCCGATCCGCTCCAGGTCGGCGTTGCCGTTGCTCACCGCCGCCACCGGCACGCGCGCGGAGATGCGCGCCAGGGCCCCGATCGCGTCGGGGTAGCACTCGACCTGGTTGCGGGCGGCGTAGAACACCTCGTAGGCCGGCTCCAGCAGGTCCATGGACGCGCCGCTGGCCTGCAGCGCCTCGGCGATGGTCAGCCGGCGCAGGGCGGAGAGGTCGTGGTGCAGGTGCGGGTTGTCGCGGAAGGAGCGCTCGCGCAGCTCGCGCATCGCCTCCACCGGGAACATCGCCGCGGTGGCCGGGCTGTGCTGGAGCATCCACTCGTGCAGGACCTGGTCGATGCGCGCGCCGATCGGGGCGAACGGCCACAGCGTGTCGTCGAGGTCGAGGGTGATGGCGCGGACGGTGAAGCTCACCGGGGCATTGTAGGCCCGGGGCCGCGGGCGTGGGCGGAACACTCCGTGAAAGGCGCTCTCCCCGGATGGGTAGCCAGACCGACGGTCATTCCAGCAGCCTGGCCCAGCCCTGCATGCCCTCGACCTGCTCCAGCACCAGCTTCACGCACACCAGCAGCGGCACCGCCAGCAGCAGGCCGACCAGGCCCCACAGCCAGCCGAACAGCATCAGCGCCAGGATCAGCACCAGCGGCGACAGCGCCATGCTGCGGCCGAGGATGATCGGGGTGACCAGCTGGCCCTCGATGGTGTGCAGCACCAGGTACAGCACCGCCGGGGTCACCGAGGCCAGGGTCTCGTCGAAGCGGATGAAGCCCACCAGCAGCATCGCGATCATGCCGATCAGCGGGCCCACGTACGGCGCGTAGTTGAGCAGCATCACCATCGTGCCCCACAGCAGCGCCTCCTGCAGCGGGAAGCGCAGCAGCACCAGGATGCCGGCGAACACCAGGCCCACCGTGGCGTTGATCAGGCTGATGGTCAGCACGTAGCGCGACACCTGGTGCTCGATCGACTGCAGGATCTCCACCGTGAACTTCTTCTGCTGCCGCCCCGGCAGCAGCGCGATCGCGTTCCGCTGCAGGTTCTCGCCGTAGACCATGAAGAAGAACGTCAGCAGGATCACCGCCAGCACCGAGGCCAGCAGGCGCGGGGTGCGGGTCAGCACCGCGTAGGGATCGTCGACCCGGGTGCGCACCACCTGCACCTTGCGGTTGGCCTCGCCGGCGGCGGCGCGGGCCATGTCCTCGGCGATGCGGTTGGCCTCGTGCATCGGCTTGGTCAGGTTCTGCAGCTCGCGGCCGATCTTGCGCGCCTCGCGCGGGGCCTGCTCGGCCCAGGCGGTGGCCGGCTCCACCAGCTGCACCGCCAGCAGGGTGGTGCCGGCCAGGCCGGCCAGCAGCACCAGCAGCGCGGCCAGGAAGCGCGGGATCCACAGCCGCCGCAGCAGCCGGATCAGCGGATTGCCGACCAGGGCGAAGAACATCGCCAGCAGGATCGGCAGGATCACCTCCTGCGCCGCCCACAGGGTGAAGCCCACTGCCAGGGTGGCCAGCACCACCAGCGAACCGGGCGCGCGCGGGCGCAGGTGCGGCAGGTGCGCGTCGATCGGCACCGGCACCGGCTCGGCGACGACCGGCGTATCGGGGGAGGGCGGATTGGAAGGCGGGGAAGACATGCGGCCTCGGGCGGCGGACGCCGGCGTGGCGTTGGGGGATGCGGGATGGCGCGGCTAGCGCTCGGAGACGTCGGTGGCCGCTTCGGCCGGGGCCGGTGCGCGCGGCGCGCCTGGCGGCGGGCCGGCGTAGGTATAGGTGGGCGCCGGCTGTGGCCGCGCCCCGGCCACCGCGTCGGCGGCGGCCGCCGCGGCCTGTGCCGGGGCGGCGCTGGCCGCGAACTCCGCGGTTGCCGCGCCCTCGGCCGCGGTCTCGGCCGCTTCCTCGGCGGTGGCCGAGGCAGCGGCGGCGCGGATCGAGGCCAGCATGGTCGAGGTGGTGCCCAGCAACTGCAGCCAGCGCGCCGCGCCAATCCGTGCCAGCGGCTCGGCGCGGCCGACCAGGAACCCGGCCACCAGGCCGGCAACCACGATCCGCGGCGGGGTCCAGCCCAGCCGCCAGTGCTCGCGCAGGTGGGTGCGGCTGTCCTCGGCGCGGTCCATGCAGCGCTGCACGCGCGCCTCGGCGCGCTCCACCCGCTGGCGCAGATGCTCGAACCTCATCGCGGCGCCTCCGGGGACGCGGGCGGCGGGGCCTGCGGCGGCTGCGGCGCAGGCGCGGGCTCGTCCTCGTCCTCCTGGAACAGGCCCATGCGGCTCAGCTGGCGACGGGTGGCGTGCAGGCCCATGTAGTCGAAGAAGCGCGCCGTGCGCCAGGCGGCCAGCGCGCATACGCCGATGTTGAACAGGGCAGCGATCGACAGCGCGCTGAGCCAGGACAGCCCCAGGCGCTGCATCAGCGCCACCGCCGCGGCAGTGGCCAGCAGCCAGGCCGAGGCCCCGAACACCACCGCCACGCCGGTCCAGGCCAGGGCCCGGCCCATGGCCGAGCGGGCCATGGCGATGTCGGCCGACAGCAGCGCGCGCAGGGCGCGCAGCGAATCGGCGGTGGCGCCCAGCGCCTCGCGCCCGGCGTCACCGACCTGGCGGATCGTCTCGTCCAGCGGCGGCGGCGCGCCAGCCTGCGGGCCGGCGTCCCCGGTGTGCTCCCCTTCGCCCACGGCCGTGCGTCAGCGGTCGCGGCGGCTCAGCGCGGCCACCAGCCAGCCGGCGGCGAAGGCCACGCCGAAGGAGGCCAGCGGGCGCTCGCGGATCAGTTCGGCGGCGCTGTCCAGCAGGTCGCGGCCCTTGTCGAGCAGGGCGTCCACCTGCTCGCGCGCGGCCTCGCCGCCCAGCTCGGCGGCGGCCAGCCCCGACAGCGCGGTATCGGCCAGCTCGGCCTTGACGTTGGCCTTGCCCAGGCGCAGCTCGTCGCCGGCGGCGGTGGCGGCGCCACGCAGCGCCTCGCCGGCGGCACCGGCGGCCGACTTCAGGTGGGCACCGGCCTCGCTGAGGTTTTCCTTGATGTTCTCGCTCGGGTTCGGGCTCATCTGCGTTCTCCTGGATGGGGATGCCGGGACGGCATGGGCGCGGCCATCTGACCACGCCCGCGGTGTAGGGTCCGTTACGGCTGGCGCTTACTGCAGCACCAGCCGCCCGCGCACGTTACCGCGCTCGATCAGCAGCACCAACTGCCGCGGCGTGTCGGCCAGGCTCGAGCGCAGCGAGGACAGGTCCGAGACCTGGCCGGCGCTGGTGGCGGTGATGATGTCGCCCGGGCGCAGGCCGTTGGCCTCGGCGCGGCTGCCGCTGGCCACCCGCTCCACCAGCACGCCCTGGCCGCGCGCCTGGCGCAGCGGCTCCGGCAGCTCGGCCAGGGTGGCGCCGGCCAGGCGCGGGTCGACCGCGTCACCGGCCAGGCTGCGCGGCTGCTCGCGCAGGGTCGCGCGCAGCTCCAGGGTGCGGCCGTCGCGCAGCACCCGCAGCGGCACCTGCGAGCCCACCGGCTGCAGGCCCTCGAAGTTGTGCAGCGCCATCGGGCTGGTGATGCGCTGGCCACCGGCCTCCACGATCACGTCGCCCGGGCGCAGGCCCGCGGCGGCGGCGCCGGAGTTGGCGTGCACCCGCGCCACCAGCGCGCCCTGCTGGTTCTCCGGCAGGCCCAGGCTGCGCGCCAGGCGCGCGTCCAGCGGCTGGGTGTCCACGCCCAGGGTGCCGCGGCGCACCTCGCCGGTGGTCACCAGCTGCTGCACCACGTCGCGCGCCAGGTTGGAGGGGATGGCCAGGCCCAGGCCGATGTTGCCGGCCATCGAGCCGCGCGGGTTGAGCGAGGCGGTGTTGATGCCAACCAGCTCGCCGCGCAGGTTGACCAGGGCGCCGCCGGAGTTGCCCGGGTTGATCGAGGCGTCGGTCTGGATGAAGTTCTGGTAGCCCAGGCCGCGGATGCCGCTGCGGCCCACCGCCGAGACGATGCCGGAGGTGACCGTCTGGCTCAGGCCGAACGGGTTGCCGATGGCGACCACGAAGTCGCCCACCTGCAGCTTGCTGCTGTCGCCCAGCGGCAGCTCGGTCAGCTTCTCGGCCGGGATCCGGATCAGGGCCACGTCGGTGTCCGCGTCCGAGCCGAGGAACTCGGCGGTGAAGGTGCGGCCGTCGGCCAGCGACACCGACACGTCGTCGGCGCCCTCGATCACGTGGTGGTTGGTCAGCACGTAGCCGCGGCCGGCGTCGATGATCACGCCCGAGCCCAGCGACTCGTCGATCCGCTCCTGCGGCACCTGCGGGAACATGCGCCGGAAGAACGGGTCGTCGAAGAACGGGTTGCGCACCCGCACCCGGGTCTTGGTGTGGATGCTGACCACCGCCGGCAGCACCCGCTGCAGCATCGGCGCCAGCGAGGGCAGCTGCTGCCCGTCCACCGCCACCGGCAGGGCGGCGGCCATGGGCACGCTGGCGGTCGGCGCCGGCGCGGCCGGCACCGGGGCGGGGCTGGCGTGGGCGCGGTTGTCCAGGGCTTCGCGCACGGCGGTGGCGGCAAAGCCCCCGAAGGCGGCGGCAGCGGTCAGGGCGATGAGCGTGGTCGCGCGGCGCATGCAGGTTCCTGGCTGGCGTGGATGGGAACGCCGCCACCATGGGGGCGGCAGGGCACGTCATCAAGCTGAACGAGTGTCGCCCCGGGGCGCTAAACCGGCGGTGAAACCCCTCTTGACCTGCGCATTCCATCTGTTCCGTACGCCCCCGCCCGGAAGCCCGCTCCCGCCGTTGCTGCGTTTGTCGGATCGCGGTTGACACTGCCCGCCGCCCGGGCTTAGCTTGGCCGCCTGTCGAGCCACTAGATATAGCGGTCGAACACAACGCTGGCCCCAGTGATTGGTGGTTTAGGTGAATAGCCAACACTGCGGGCCCAACGCCGGAGCGGCGAGCGGATGGGACAGGAAATTGCGTACGGAAGCGGCCGCGCAGGCCGCGACAAACCCGGCGCCTGACTCCGGCAGGCGGCGCGTCTTCGCGTCGCCACGGCGTGCCCTTCTCGTTCCCACCCCGGCCCCCAACTGGATTACGGTGCGGAAGGAGATCCCAACAGCATGAGTACGGTGCGCCTCGAAGTGGTCAATACGGACAAACCCGTCGCGGAGATCCCGCTGCAGCCGGCTTCCCAGGACATCTGGGACAAGAAGTACCGCCTGAAGACCAAGCAGGGGGTGCCGCTGGACGCCGATGTCGACGGCACCTACCAGCGCGTGGCCCGGGCCCTGGCCGATGCCGAGCAGACCGAAGAGAAGCGCACCTACTGGTACGAGCGTTTCCTGTGGGCGCTGCGCCGCGGCGCGATCCCGGCCGGCCGCATCACCTCCAACGCCGGCGCGCAGGAGCACAAGCCGGCCACCAGCACCATCAACTGCACCGTCTCCGGCACCATCGGCGACTCGATGGACGGCATCCTGCAGAAGGTCCACGAGGCCGGCCTGACCCTGAAGGCCGGCTGCGGCATCGGCTACGAGTTCTCGACCCTGCGCCCGCGCGGCGCGTTCGTGGCCGGCGCCGGCGCCTACACCTCCGGCCCGATGTCCTTCATGGATATCTTCGACAAGATGTGCTTCACCGTCTCGTCGGCCGGCGGCCGCCGCGGCGCGCAGATGGGCACCTTCGATGTCTCCCACCCGGACGTTAAGGACTTCATCCGCGCCAAGCGCGAGGACGGGCGCCTGCGCCAGTTCAACCTCTCGCTGCTGGTCACCGACGGCTTCATGCAGGCGGTGGAGAACGACGCCGACTGGCCGCTGGTGTTCCCGGTCAACCGCAAGGAAGAGGCCGACCTGGATCTCTCCAACCCCGAGCAGGTGGTCTGGCGCGACTGGCCGGCCCACGACGACGCCTACATCGTGCGCGACGACGGGATGGTCGCCTGCCGCGTCTACGGCCACATCAAGGCGCGGCACCTGTGGGACATGATCATGGTCTCGACGTACGACTACGCCGAGCCGGGCTTCATCCTGATCGACCGTGTCAACGAGATGAACAACAACTGGTGGTGCGAGAACATCCGCGCCACCAACCCCTGCGGCGAGCAGCCGCTGCCGCCGTACGGCGCCTGCCTGCTGGGCTCGGTCAACCTGACCAAGTTCGTGCGCGACCCCTTCACCGACAAGGCCTCCTTCGACTGGGAGGAGTACAAGGAAGTGGTGCGCGTGTTCACCCGCATGCTGGACAACGTGGTCGAGGTCAACGGCCTGCCGCTGGAGCAGCAGCGCCAGGAGATCCTGCGCAAGCGCCGCCACGGCATGGGCTTCCTGGGCCTGGGCTCGACCCTGACCATGCTCAAGATGAAGTACGGCTCGGCCGAGAGCCTGGAGTTCACCGAGCAGGTGGCCCGGGAGATGGCCGTGGCCGGCTGGGAAGTGGGCCTGTCGCTGGCCAAGGAGAAGGGCCCGGCCCCGATCATGGACGAGACCTTCACCGTGACCCCGCAGATGCTGCGCCAGCGCCCGGAGATGGCGAAGGACGGCTGGCGCGTGGGCCAGGAGATCGAAGGCAAGGTGCTGCACGCCCGCTACAGCCGCTACATGCAGCGCATCGCCACCGTGGCCCCGGACCTGGTGGACGAGCTGGCCGAGGTCGGCGCCCGCTTCACCCACCACAGCTCCATCGCCCCGACCGGCACCATCTCCCTGTCGCTGGCCAACAACGCCTCCAACGGCATCGAGCCCTCGTTCGCGCACCACTACAGCCGCAACGTGATCCGCGAGGGCAAGAAGAGCAAGGAGAAGGTGGACGTCTACAGCTACGAACTGCTGGCCTACCGCCACTTCGTCAACCCCAAGGCGATGCCGTTCTCCGACGACCCGGAGGCGAAGCTGCCGGACTACTTCATCTCCGCCGACGACATCTCGCCGAAGGAGCACGTGGACGTGCAGGCCGCCGCCCAGAAGTGGGTGGACAGCTCCATCTCCAAGACCGCCAACGTCCCCACCGACTACCCGTACGAGCAGTTCAAGGACATCTACCTGTACGCGTACAAGCAGGGCCTGAAGGGCTGCACCACGTTCCGCTTCAACCCGGCCGCCTTCCAGGGCGTGCTGGTCAAGGAAAAGGACCTGGAGAACACCCTGTACCGCTTCGAGCTGGAAGACGGCTCGGTGGTGGAGGTCAAGGGCAACGAGGAGATCGAGTACGACGGCGAGACCCACACCGCCGCCAACCTGTTCGACGCCCTCAAGGAAGGGTATTACGGCAAGTTCTGACCGGAGGGCGGCGCGGGCCCGCAAGCCCGCGGCCCGTCCCGAGGTCCCCGGCCGGGGCGCGCGCTTTCCGGGCGCCCGCCCCGGCTTCCTGCGGTAAACGGCGCCCGGAGCCAGTGAGAGTGTCCCGATGACCACATCCAGCGAGCCCAAGGAGGGCCCCATGAGCAACAGCAATGGTGTGACGGCGACCCTGACCGAGGACGCCGTCCATCCCGCCACCAGCAACGACACCGCGACCCCCGTCGCCGAGGCGCAGGCCGCCGGCGAGGCCCAGGCTCCGGAGGCGCTGACCGCCGCCGAAGCCCCGGCCGCGCCGGCGCCGGCCCCCGAAGCCGAGGCCGAACCCGCCGCCGAGCCGGTGGTCGCCAAGGTGAAGAAGGCCGCGGCCCGCACCCGCGCCAAGGTCGCCGGGAAGGCCGCCACCGTGGCGAAGAAGGCGAAGGAAAAGGCCGCCACGGTCGCGAAGAAGGCCAGCACCGCGGCCAGGAAGGCCACTGCCGCTGCGAAGAAGGCCAAGGCCACCGCCGACAAGGCCCGCGGCACGGCGAAGAAGGCGGCCAAGAAGGCCGTGGCCAAGGCCCGCACCAAACTGCAGACGGCCAAGGCCAACGCCGCCGCCGAGGCGAGCACCGCCCGCAGCCGCATCGCCGCGCGCGCTGCCACCCGCAAGACCGCCGCCAAGAAGGCCGCGGCCAAGAAGGTGGCCGTCGGCCGCAAGGTCGTCGTCGCGAAGAAGGCCGCCGCCGCCAAGAAGGCGGTGAAGAAGGCGGCCAAGGCCGCGAAGAAGGTGGCGAAGAAGCCCGCGGCGAAGAAGGCCGTCGCCAGGAAGACCGTCGCCAAGAAGACCGTTGCAAGGAAGGCGGTCGCGAAGAAGGCCGTCGCCCGCAAGACCGTGGCGAAGAAGGCCCCGGCCCGCAAGGCCGCCGCCCGCCGCACCCGCTGAAAACCCCTGCAAGGCTCCTCCCGCCCCGGCGGGAGGAGCCGCGGCCCCGCCGCCCCGTATCCATAACCAGAAGAACCGACCAGAAAGAGGATCCAGCCCCATGGCCGTGAAGATCGACAGGAAAATCAAGGGCTACGCCGTCGTCACCCCGGACGACAAGGCGCGCGAGACCGCCGCGCCGGCGCCCGTCGCCGATCGCGAAGCGGCCAGCAGCGAGGCCAAGGACAACGTCATCCAGATGCACGAGCGCATCGAGCGCCCGGACGTCCTGATCGGCAGCACCTACAAGATCAAGTCGCCGCTGGTGGAGCACGCCATGTACGTGACCATCAACGACATCGTGCTCAACGCCGGCACCGAGCACGAGCTGCGCCGCCCGTTCGAGGTGTTCATCAACTCCAAGTCGATGGACCACTTCCAGTGGATCGTCGCCCTGACCCGCATCATGTCCGCCGTGTTCCGCAAGGGCGGCGACGTGACCTTCCTGGTGGAGGAGATGAAGGCCGTGTTCGACCCGCGCGGCGGCTACTTCAAGGCCGGCGGCGTGTACATGCCCTCCCTGGTGGCCGAGATCGGCGCCGTGGTCGAGGAGCACATGAAGTCCATCGGCCTGATCCACGACCCGGAGATGAGCGCCCACCAGAAGGCCCTGATCGCCGAGAAGCGCAAGCAGTACGAAGAGCGCGCCAAGGGCGCCAGCGCCGCCGTCAACGGCACCGCCGCCGCCCGCGAGGAAGACGTCGCCGTGACCGGCGAAGGCACCAGCTTCCCGCCCAGCGCCACCATGTGCCACAAGTGCAGCACCAAGGCGCTGGTGATCATGGACGGCTGCGCGACGTGCTTGAACTGCGGGTATAGCAAGTGCGGGTGAGGGTTTGCGACATCGTTGAGTGAGACCAAGGGGCCAGTTGTTCAGAAGTGAACCTGGCCCTTTTCTTGGAGTCTCGCGAGGAGGTCCAGTGCGGGATCGTGTGATCTATATCGATGAATCAGGGGATGAAAACCTCAACATCGGCAGGGGCGCCTCCGAGTTCTACGTTCTAGCGGCAGTAATGGTTGCCGGAAATCATGCCGAGGCCTTCATCAATAAGGCATCTGAACTACGTTGTAGGTACTTCCAGAGAGGCGAGATTAAGTCCTCTAAGGTAGGCGGGAACCTGGAGCGCCGCTTGAAAATTCTTGCGTACGCGCAAGAGCACCTGCCTCCCTTCTCAGTTATCGCATACCGCGTTCGCAAGTCGCTTATCGGCTCTAGCAGCGGTCTGAGATTCCCGAAGTCCTTCATCAAATATTTCGCTGATGACTTTTGCAGATATCTGCCAGCGTCAGGGGTCAGCGAAGTCTATTTCGACGAGAAAGGAAGAAGGGAATTCAAAGTAAGCTTTGTCAGCTACCTGCATGCGCGTTTCAAGGAGGACGACCTGTTCCCTCGTAGGAAATTTGAGGTGCTCGATAGCGCGACTTCCTTAGGGATCCAGGTTGCTGACTTGTATGCTGGTTCAATAGCGAAACTTACCGATGAGAGCGACGTCGCAAGTCGAGATCGACTTTACGCCGTACTTAGCCAAGTGTGCTGTACCTGGGATTGGCCTAAACCTCTCCTCTGGGGTGCTGGAGGGGCATTAGATCCTGATGAGAAAATCGATTGCCTCATTAGGCAGGAGGCCCTGCAGCGCGCCATAAGATACATCGAAGCGCATCAGAACGGTCCAGAAGATCTCCTTCTTAGGTGTGAGTTCCTGAAGGCCCTAATAGAACACTCTATGGTTGCTGCGGGTGATTATCTTAGGGCGGATATCATTGAGGGAAAGCTTAATCGTGTGGCGGATAGGCCCCTCGGCGCGCAGGCGCTAAGAAGCAAAATTGTTGGTCCGCTTCGCGACGATGGTGTACTTGTTAGCAGTAAAGCATCTGGTCCCGGTCCGGGTTACAAGCTTCCTGCATCAATGAGGGATGTGGAGAGCTACATAGAATTAACTGATGCGCAAGTAGTGCCTGCTCTAAGGCGTGTTAAGAGTGCAGCGCAGATTGTTAGAGCGGCAACTTATGGCGAAACAAACCTTCTGGCGCAGGATAGATTCAAGTGCATCCGAAGTCTAACGGACTTAATCTAGCGAGTTTAGACTGGTCCAAACGATGCTTGGTTTGGCCGGCTGGTTACGTGCCAATACAGAGGGCTGGAGGAATAAAAAAAATGAGCATGGCACTGATCAGTCAAATTGCAGCAGCTATCGCTGCGATTCTCGGGATGATCAAGTTATGGAGAACTCTGACAGAGAAGCAGCATCGAGTTGCCATGAGTGTCAGCATAACTCACGATCCCGCGCCGCCAGTTTCGTATTATCTAAACGAGGTCGTCGGGGAAAATTTATCGCATTCGGTACTGATGGCCGCTAGCGGCATTCTGGATCGTTTGGTGGACGCCGATGGCGTGAGGTTCCGAGACAAGTGCGATGAGTTTGCTAGTGCACTTCTTAAGCGGATTCCCATGGATGCCAGGACTGATCGCATCAGTCGCCTCATCCGCGTAACGCTAGAAAATAAGGGAAAGAGGACAGCTAAGTCCGTTACTGTAGATTTCGACTTTGATCCATTGTTCTACCGTGCTAGTACCGAGGAGGCGAGAAAAGATCGTAGGTCTGTTCGGCTGGCTGAGTTGAGGCCGGGGCAGAAGGTGACAATTGAGTTTTGGGTGGGTCCTTTCGTTTTGGTAGACAGTGTGCGTGCCACCCATGAAGATCATGCGATAGGTGGAGTGAAATCGTATACTGCGTTCGGGTGGCGTGCTGTTGCCGCAGAATATATGCTTGGCCTCTTTGTTCTAATCATTGCCGTCCTGGTGATCGGGTTAGTTATTAGTCTCGCAAAAAGCATAAGTATTTCTTGATAATTTACTGATGGGGCGCGTAAGGTGCAGTTTTAGCCTTGGTTAGGGCGGTAATATCAGAGGACAAGTCCATTTTTTTCTGGTGGCGGCGGCCGAAGGATGCTCCAGAACGAAAGTGCTGGCTGTACTGGTTACAATCTCGAGATCGCGGCCGTCGGGGCAAATGCCGATCGAGTCATTGAAGCGGATTTTCGTCACGGCGCTGCTGCTGATGGTCGTCGCCATGGGGCTGTGCCGTTATCGGTTGCAATAAATCGGCGGGGGTGAAGAATGGAAAGTGATCCAATACGGGTGCTTTTCGACAACTCTCTCTATCGCTTCTGTCAGCTGGATGATTTCGTTGTCCCGCCCCCGGAGATCGTTGACGGACGGGTGCGGCAAAGCAATCGGCACGCTCAACTCAGGTTGAGGCGTCCGAGGGCAGGGGAGGAGTGGAAGTTCGAGCAGATTCCGTTCCTCAAGCGCATCAGCGGCCACGCTCGCGCCGGGCGTGTGAAGCCGGCAATAAGTGAAGAGCTTCTTCTAGAGCATTGGAGCAGCTCTGAGTCGATGAGGACTGGCAGTCCAGACGGTGAGTTGTTCAATGGTGTTGAGTTCGAACACCTGCCTTCTGCTGTCGAACGATCGCGATACCAAGGTCTGCCGTTGGAAGAGTTCTCTGACAAGAAGGTCCGCTTGGAATTCTTTGAGATGCTTAGGCAGTGGGCGCACATGAGCGAAGAGAGGATTGCACTCCTGACCGAGCGATTTCGATTGCCCGAGTTTGAGGTGGAGGGGTTGCGGCACCTCAGTCGATTCTGCGAGTTGTGTGGCAGCCTTCCTCCCCGTGACGACAAGATCATTGATGTTTTCCATCTCTGGACTGCAGAGCGATCAGACGTTCGCTACTTCCTTACTTTTGACAGAAAGTTCATCAACTACATGACTGCCACGTCACGTGTGCGCCTGCATTGCCGGCCGATTCTCCCCTTGGATCTTTGCACGATCCTGGATCACAAGTTTGGTGCGGCTGAGTGACGGTCGAGCGGGGTGGCGGGAAGTGCGGTGGCGCGGTGCGCCGTCGATGCGCTGCAGTATGAGTCGCACGTTGTTGTGCCCCCGGCTTCCGCCTTCGATGGGTGCGGGCTAAAGCGGTAAGGTGCGCCTCCATCGTAAGCTTCCCCGATCCGCAGACACCCCATAAGTAGAACTTTCTGGCATGTTTTCCCCAGCCAGGAGGTTCCATGAAGAAGTCCCGTTTCACCGAGACCCAGATCGTT
>NZ_RRYJ01000013.1:0-104236 GCF_003931645.1 Pseudoxanthomonas sp. SGT-18
ACTGGGCCGCAAGCTGCAGCAAGATTGGCGCTGTCTGCGTCAATTTGCGGCCATTGACCTCCAGCACCGGAATTTCACCCATCGGATTGACCGTGCGCCGCCACTGCGGCGTCCACGTCACGCGCGAGCCGAAATCCGTCCAGACGGGCTCAAAGGTTTGGCCGCAGAGCGTCAGCATCAGCGCCAGTTTGTAGCTGTTGCCTGACTCGGGGAAGTAATGGAGGCGATACGTGTCCATCGCAGTTCCTTCTTTGGCGGGGCGACTGGTGAATAGCAGTTCTAGGCCGGCTTCACGATCGCCAAGATGGCGATGACCAACATCGCAACGACGATGCCGAGTTCAGCACCAGGAATTTTCTCTACAGATGCTCCAGTTCGAAGGCAACGTCGTATTCGACCGGAACGTACGCCGTGAAACGCCGATAGGGCGACGACGAAGATCAGCTTGACGATCAGCCATGGGGATGACAGCCATCCCGCGCCGAGCGCCAATGACAATCCGAAGATCCAGGTCAACAGCAATGCGGGCGTGGTGACGGTACGTTCAAAACGCTGCAGCGCGGCCAACATCCCCGCTTGTTCTTCTGGTGGTGACAGCGAGATGGCGTTCACCATCCGTTCTTGCGCAAGCAAGCCGCCCACCAGAAATACCACCGCCGTGACGTGTGCTGCCACCAAATAAGGGTAAATCGCTGCCAAGCTCATCGAGCCTCCTTGCCATCGGCGAGCGTTTTCGCCCGTTCGCGCAGCCACCGGAGATTGGCGTACCCGCCGAATGGCACAAACGCGACCAGAAACAATCGAGCCACTTCACGGCCATGCCAGCCGCCGCCGGACACGGTTTGCAGTACCGTCCAGATGTACGCCAGAAATGCGATCCCATGTATGGGCCCGAGGAACTTCGAGCCATACGGCCAGCCCCAGAGATAGCGCAGAGGGACCGCAACGAACACCAAAAGAACCAGCGTTGTTGCCTCGATGATCGAGGCCATCTCAAGGCGCTTCAGTTGCTGGCTCTCAAGAGCCGCGATGGGTTCATGTGGATGACGCGGGTCCTTTTCTGCTTGTCCGTCTTTGACCATGTGGTTTCTCATGAAAGGCTTGCATTCATGAAAGTCACGTCGGGCATTTCTCACCGGGCCGCAAGGTCAGGACCCGGGCACCGTGAGCCGTGACGGCAACGGTATGTTCGAATTGAGCCGACAATTGCCCATCGCAGGTGACCACCGTCCAACCATCCTCCTCGGTTCGAACGGTGCGCCGTCCTTGATTCACCATCGGCTCGATGGTGAACACCATCCCTTCGCGCAGTACTAGCCCCGTTCGCGGTTTGCCCCAGTGCAGCACTTGTGGCGCCTCGTGCATCTCACGACCGATGCCGTGGCCACAGTATTCCCTGACGATCGAATAGTCATTCCTGCGGGCATGTCGCTCGATGGCGTGGCCCACGTCGCCAAGCGTGGCACCTGGGCGCACGGCCTGAATGCCTTTCCACATCGCCTCATAAGCCACGTGCACGAGCCGCCGCGCCGGCTGCGACACCTCGCCCACCAGATAGGTTTTGCTGGAATCGGCGATGTAGCCGTTCTTCTCCAGTGTGATGTCGAAATTGACGATGTCCCCGTCTTGCAAGATGTCTTCGGCAGAAGGAACGCCATGGCAGACCACATGATTGCGCGAGGCGTTCAGCGCATAGGCGTACCCGTATTGCCCCTTGCTGGCCGGGCGCGCGACGAGCTCGTGGACGATGAATGCATCGACCAGATCGTTGACCTGCAGGGTCGACATGCCGATCAGGTTCAGCCGATCGAGATAGTCGAACACCAGCGCCAGCAGTCGGCCCGACTCCGCCATCAGCGCGATTTCTTCGGGTCGCTTGGTCATGTCGAACCCATCTTGATGGGTTGCGCCACTACACCCGCGGCCCGCAGTTCACGCGTGACGATGTCGTTGAAGCTCAGTGTCGGGTTCATTTCGCACAGCATGCCGATCCGGATCCAGAAGGCCGCTTGCGCGTTGATCGACCGGCACGACACCGCGCTGGCCTTGCGCAGTTGGTCATGCAAATCGTCGTCGATGTTCACGATGCCCATATGCCGTCCACTTTATACGAAACATATACGCATCATATACTTTTCTGACTGCGACGCAAGGGAGCCGCAGGCCTGCCCGCGCCCGTCAAAACAGCGTCGAGCGATGCGCGGCCAGGCCCGCCAGTGCGCCGTCGCCCACGGCCAACGCCACGCTGCCCGCCGCTCTTGCGGCATCGCCACAGGCGAAGACCCCTGGCACGCTCGTCTCCTGTGCAGCGTTGACCTTGATGAACTCGCCCAGCGGACCTTTCTCGATCTCGCAGCCCAGTTGTTGCGCCACAGGGCTGCTGAGGTGGGCTCGTGTCTGGGTGAACAGGCCATTCATCGACAGGATGCGTCCGTCTGCCAGCACCACGTCAGCCTCGCCTTCGATGCGCTCGATGGGCGTTGATTCGACACGCGTGCCCCTCCTGGCGAGCGCGGCCAGATCCTCTGGCGTCGGCGCATAGGCGTCGTTGAGGAACAGTGTCGGCTTGCCCCAGTCGGGCAGCATGAGGCCGTGGTGCTGCGCCATCGGCGACGCGGCCACGATGCCGATGGGCCCGGCGTCCAACTCGTAGCCATGGCAGTAGGGGCAATGGAATACGCTGCGGCCCCAGCGCTCGGCCAGGCCCGGCACCGGTGGCAGCTCGTCGCGCACGCCAATGGCTAGGATCAATCGACCGGCGCTGACCACTTGGCCTGAGACGCAGAACTCGAAGCGGCCATCCGGGCCGCGACGCGCCTCCTCGGCCAGAGCGTCCAGCCAGCGCACGTTCGGGTAGCGCAGCAACTGGCTGCGGCCCTCGGCCGCCATCGCGCCCGGGGACTGGCCGTCGCGCGTGAGGAATCCATGCGAATGCCCTTGCGCCTCGTCAACGAAGCGGTTGCGGCGCTGTCCGGCATCGACCACCAGCACGTCGCGGCGCGCCCTGGCGAGCTGAAGCGCGGCGGACAGCCCCGCATAGCTGCCACCGATGACCGCGAAATCAACCTTCATGGACGTGCTCCACAAGCCGGTGCGGGGCATGGCGATGAGCCTTCAAGCGTCGCCGGAAGTCGCTGGCGAGATCGGCCAGCGTCACCTCACCGAGTCGCTCCAGCAGCAATCGCTCGGCGTCCTGCACCGCCACGCCCAAGGCTTCGTTGACCGCCTGTGCGACGAGGCACTGCGGGTGGTTCTCCCGGAAACCCAGCGAGACGAGGGATGGCTCGCCGAGCGCTTCGTAAACGCTGCGCAGCGTGACCGCCTCCAGCGCGCAGGACAGCACCCAGCCGCCGCCGTGGCCTTTGGATGATCGGACGAAGCCCTTGTCCCTGAGCCCGGCCATCAAGCGGCGCAGCACGACGGGGTTCGTCTGCATGGCCGCGGCAAGCAACTCCGAGGTCGCGGGCCCTTCGGCTTGCGCCATATGCAGGAGGACATGCAAAACGTCCGAGAGTTGGCTATTTTTCGTCATGCAACATTATGAGTTGCATGATATGCCTTTTGTCAAGCAACGAACTTCGCCTGATCAACCTGGAAGGGCGTGAAGTGGACGCTGGCTTTCCTGCGTGATGCTCAAAGGCACGCCGGAACGCATCGGCGAACCAGAAGTTCCCGCGTGGTTCGCCATTGCGTCCCTCGTATGTTCGCCACCCGAAGCCTGCAATGACACCTGTTCCTCAACAGCGTCATAGGAGGCTTCCATGCCGACAACGGCAAGCACCATCACCCGGTCGCCGGTCGATGCGATCAATAGTCTGTCTCCCGGCGACCGTCGGGGCCTCAACGAGAACGAGCTCGCGCAGCGCTGGGGCCTGAGCCCCAAGACCCTGCAGCGCTGGCGCAGCGAAGGTCGCGGCCCGCGCTACCTGAAGCTGTCCAAGCGCGTCAGCTACCCCCTGGAGTCGGTCATCGAGTTCGAGCGTGGCGCCCTGCACGACTCGACCTCCGAGCGCGTGGCGCGCTGAAGGGGGGGGGGGGGGGGGGGCGATGAGCGATTTGACCCTTTACCCCGCCGACATCGCCGCGATGTCGGTGGCCCAACTCGCCGCGCTGCCACCCGAGCAGAAAGCCGAGATCAGCCGCCATCTCGATGAGGCGATCGCCTGGCTCAAGCAGTATGGCCATAGGTTTCTTGGGCCTGGCTCTCACAGCGTGCGCGTCATCATCCGTGCTCGTCGGAAATGCGCGCCGAGCGATTGACCCAAAGGATGTCAAAATTTATCTGGAAGCGCCTACAAAATATGAAACAGTAGCACTACTGGAAGCATCCGATATCGACGCAAATGGATTCTCCGCCCAAATCCGAATAAACAAGGTTATGAAGCGCCTGAAATATGAGGCCGCGGAGCTCGGTGCGAACGGCATCCTCTTGCAAGGCATAGACACGCAGTACACCGGCTCGATAGGCAGCGGCGTTGCAAACGCCACAATTAATGGGAATAGGGCTTTTGTCTCCGGTTTTGGATACTCCGCAGCTCAGCACAGCAAGGTAGGTCGCGCCATTGCAATATATGTCCCTGCAGGCGACACAACTGCCACTATAACTTCACCCATTCCGGAAGAGCATCAGAATCCGGCGCCAGAACCACGGCAGCTAGCTCCTCATGGAAATGTACAGAAATCACCTGAGACCACCCCACACACCCCAAAATCTGGCACGAAAAGCAACTGGAGAGAATGGGGGAAAAATTAGAGATACCCTACCCCTACACAGCGCAAATAAAAGGCGGCCCTTCGGGCCGCCTTCTTGCTCTAGCTCCTGTTAATAAAGGGTCAAACCCCGATCGGGTTCGCCTTCTCCGGGTCGATTTTGTACAGCTTGATCGCCCTGGCCACGTCCTTGCCGGTCATCTTGCCCTCCTTCGCCAGGGCCGCGATCGCCGCGTGGGCAATGTAGTAGCGGTCCACCTCGAAGAAGCGGCGCAGGTTGGCGCGGGTGTCGGAGCGGCCGAAGCCGTCGGTCCCCAGCACGGTGTAGCTCATCGGCACGAAGCCGCGGATCTGGTCGGCGAACACGCGCACGTAGTCGGTGGCGGCGATGGCCGGGCCCTGGCGGCCCTCCAGCAGCTGGGTGACGTACGGCTTGCGCGGGGTCTCCTCCGGATGCAGGCGGTTCCAGCGCTCGGTGGCGAAGCCTTCCTTGCGCAGCTCGTTGAAGCTGGGGCAGGACCAGATGTCGGCGGTGACGCCGAAGTCCTTGTCCAGCAGCTCGGCGGCGGCGATGGCCTCGCGCAGGATCGTGCCCGAGCCCATCAGCTGCACGCGCAGCTCGCCCTTCTTGGGCTTGCCGGCGTCCTTCAGCAGGTACATACCCTTGATGATGCCCTCGGCCGCACCCTCCGGCATTTCCGGATGGGTGTAGTTCTCGTTCATCAGGGTGATGTAGTAGTACTCGTCGATCTGGTCCTCGAGCATGGCCTTCATGCCGTGCTGCATGATGACCGTGACCTCGTAGCCGAAGGTCGGATCGTAGCTGCGGCAGTTCGGGATGGCGCCGGCCAGCAGGTGGCTGTGGCCGTCCTCGTGCTGCAGGCCCTCGCCGTTGAGGGTGGTGCGGCCGGAAGTGCCGCCGAGCAGGAAGCCGCGGGTACGCATGTCGGCCGCCTGCCAGGCGATGTCGCCCACGCGCTGGAAGCCGAACATCGAGTAGTAGATGTAGAACGGCAGCATCGGCACGTCGGACACCGAGTAGCTGGTGCCGGCGGCCATCCACGACGCGATCGCGCCCGGCTCGCTGATGCCCTGCTGCAGCACCTGGCCGGACTGGTCCTCGCGGTAGTACATCAGCTGGTCGGCGTCGACCGGCTTGTACTTCTGGCCAAACGGGGCGTAGATGCCAATCTGGCGGAACAGGCCTTCCATGCCGAAGGTGCGGGCCTCGTCGGCCACGATCGGCACCAGGCGCGGACCGATCTCCTTGTCGCGCAGGGCGATGTTGAGCGTCTGCACGAAGGCCATGGTGGTGGAGTAGGCGCGGTCGCCGCTGGACTTGAGCAGGCGCTCGAACTTGTCCAGGCCGGGCACGGCGAAGGACTTGCTGGCCTTGCGGCGACGCTGCGGCAGGTAGCCGCCCAGCGCGGCGCGGCGCTCCTTGAGGTACTGCACTTCCGGCGAGTCCTCGCCGGGGTGGTAGAACGGAACCTGCTCGGCCTCGGCCAGCTGCTTGTCGCTGATCGGGATGTTGAAGCGGTCGCGGAACGCGCGCACGGCGTCGTCGTCCAGCTTCTTGGTCTGGTGGGTCGGGTTCAGCGACTCGCCGGCGCTGCCCATGCCGTAGCCCTTGACCGTCTTGGCCAGGATCACGGTCGGCATGCCCTTGGTGTTCACCGCGGCGTGGTAGGCGGCGTAGACCTTGTGCGGGTCATGGCCGCCGCGGTTCAGGCGCCAGATGTCCTCGTCGGACATGTTGGCGACCATGGCGCGGGTCTCCGGGTACTTGCCGAAGAAGTGCTCGCGGGTATACGCGCCGCCGAAGGCCTTGCAGTTCTGGTACTCGCCGTCGACGGTTTCCATCATCAGCTTGCGCAGGACGCCGTCGGTGTCCTTGGCCAGCAGCGGATCCCAGTAGCTGCCCCACAGGACCTTGATGACGTTCCAGCCGCCGCCGCGGAACACGCCTTCCAGCTCCTGGATGATCTTGCCGTTGCCGCGCACCGGGCCGTCCAGGCGCTGCAGGTTGCAGTTGACCACGAAGATCAGGTTGTCCAGGCCCTCGCGGCCAGCCAGGGCGATGGCGCCCAGGCTCTCCGGCTCGTCGGTCTCGCCGTCGCCCAGGAAGCACCAGACCTTGCGGTCGGACGGCTCGATCAGGCCGCGATGCTCCAGGTACTTCATGAACTGGGCCTGGTAGATCGCCGCCAGGGGGCCCAGACCCATGGACACGGTCGGGGTCTGCCAGTAGTCCGGCATCAGCCAGGGGTGCGGGTAGGAGGAGATGCCGCGGCCGTCGACTTCCATGCGGAAGTTGTCCAGCTGGCTCTCGCTGATGCGGCCTTCCAGGAACGAGCGGGCGTAGATGCCCGGGGCGCTGTGGCCCTGGATGTAGAGCAGGTCGCCCGGGTGGTGGTCGGACGGGGCACGCCAGAAGTGGTTGAAGCCCACGTCGTACAGGGTCGCCGCCGAGGCGAAGGAGGCGATGTGGCCGCCCAGGTCGCCCGGCTTGCGGTTGGCGCGCACGACCATCGCCATGGCGTTCCAGCGGATGATCGAGCGGATGCGCCACTCCAGCTCCGCGTTGCCCGGGCTCTTGGCCTCCTGGTGCGGCGGGATGGTGTTGACGTACTCGGTGGTGGGCGAGAACGGAAGGAACGCGCCGGAGCGGCGGGTCAGCTCGACCATGTCCTCCAGCAGTGCATGCGCACGCTCCGGGCCGTCACGGTCGATCACCGCCTTGAGCGATTCGATCCACTCGCGGGTCTCTACCGGATCCGGATCGTTGTGCAGCACATCGTTCAGCCAGTTCATATCACTCCCATTGCCGCGCGTGGGGGGCCGCGGCGTGACGTTCTTGTGGACCCCGGAGTTTACCGCACGGGTGGCACCGGCCGCTTCGCTACGGGTGCGTATGTGCGGTGGGACAGGCTTTTTCACCGGTGTGAATTGCGAGGGGGAGACAGGCCGCCGGACCGCAACAAGGCCCGCCTGGCGGCACGTCTGGCGGATAGTCTCCGTTGCAACCAGTGGCGGCCGCGGCTGACAGGGCTGTTGCCGGGCGACGCGCTGCACGCCCACCGGATCGCAGCCGGAGCAGGTTTTGTTGCGTCGCAAAAAACGCCAGCAAACGACCGTGTGTGGGGTCGGGGCCCTACATATCTATACGGGGTCGCGACTGATGGCCCTGATCCAGGTCAGATCGATGGGCGTTGGCCGTGCCGGGCGGGCGATGCGGAGGCACGCCTGATCCAGCGCCGATGCGGGTGCCGCCGGACACATGCTTGCCGGGTTGCTCCCGCGCCCGGCGGGTAGGAGCCGGGACGAAAGCGTCGACCGCGACCATGCCGCTGTGGGAGCCCACCCGGGCAGGTTGGCCTGCAATGCCGGCGACCTGGTCGCTGGAGGGACTGCGGCATGGTCCCACCGCCGCCGGGTGCCTGAAGAACCGTTCAGGCATAGCCTCCGATCACCACGTGGCCTTTGCATCTGCCCCCATACGATCCAGTACTGGCAGCCTGCCCCCCGGGGCGCCTCCGCAGGCCGCCGTATCCCTGCGGGACTGGAGACCGACGCAATGAGCCAGCTCAGGATCGACCCCACCCCGCCGCACAACGGCGTCCAGCGCATTGCCGTCAGCGGCCGCCTGGACGCGGGCAGCTATCCGGAGCTGGACCAGGCGCTGGATCCGCTGCTGGCCGACGACCGGGTGTCGTCGGTGGTGCTGGACCTGGAAGGCCTCAACTACATCAACAGCGCCGGCATCCGTTCGCTCGAGCGGGTGCGCCGCGCCCTCGCCGCCCGCCATCGCGCCGTGCTGCTGGTCAACCCGCAACCCCAGGTGCGGAAAGTCCTCGACGTGGTCGAGGCGGTACCGGTCGAGGAGGTGTTTGCCTCCTACGAGGAGGCCGACGCGTACTTCGACGTCATGCAGCGCCGACTGGTGTCCAAGGTGGCGGCGCACGCGCCGGAAGCCGGCGCGGACGGCTGATCCCTCGGCCCTCAGCGCCGTCCCGTTCCGTTGCTTCCCTGCCTGCGCTGCGTTATCCGGGCCGGCAGAACACCGAACCTGCCCACCTCGCTGCAGCCACGACGGTCTAGCTGCACTCCTGCGAAAGCTTGACGTGGGTGTCGTACGCCGCGTGGGCAATCGTCATCAGGCTTGCGCGGTTATGCCATGTCCAAGCGAAGGCAAGGAAGGCGAACAGCATCAGCGGCAGACTGTTCCTGGTCTTCATAGCGGCAACCGAATGTGTACGTCCATCACGCGAGCACGCATGTTTCACGCGCCCCCCAATGTCATCCCGTAGTACGCCACCGACAGGACAAGCAGGGCATTGGATGCAAGATGCAGCATCCATGTATGGAAGAAGGCGACCTTTGCCCCGTCCTTGCGTGCCAGGCAATACATGACCGAAAGGGATATACCTCCGGGCAGTCCGTACACCAGGCCATTGAAAGGGCCATTCATCACAAGGTGCAGGACGAAGAAGACAAGCCCGGCCAAGGCACCGCCTACATAGAGGGCCACGGGCTTCCCCCTGCCCAGCTTCAAGCTCGCCTCGACAAGAAGCGAATGAATGAGGGCCGTTTCAAGGAACGGCATCACCAGGATCACGGGAAGCAGGTTAGGCAGCTCGAGGAACCTGGCAGGATTCACCGGGCCAGCCAACAAGTCGCGGCACAACAGGCCAAGAAGCAAGCTTGCGAGATAGTCCAGAATCAGGATGAGCGGCAGATAGTTCATGCACTGCTCTCAGAGGCAGGGGCGCGGCAATCCGCGCCCCTGGTCATTACTCACCGCGGAAGGTATCCCGGAGGGACCGGTACGCATCCGCCACGGTAAACATCACGTGGGCGGTGAAATCCACCAGACCATCGTAAATGTTGGTCAGGGTCTTCCCCAGATTGCCAGGATCACCTTCGACGCTGACCTTGGCACAGAGGTCGCCCTTGCAGACCTCGCCCGCCATCTTCATGCCCCCGCAAACATACGGGACTTCGTCGACTTTCAAGATACGCATCATCCACTCCTTGGATTCTGCGTGCGGACCACCCCTGGCCCGCACGGCCGGCCCCTGCCGGCCATCGCTATTTTTCATATCCGGCAAGGCGCCGCCAGAGCCCACGCCCTGAATCTCGGGTCAGAAAACTCCGACCCGATCCGTCGCGTCGGCAGGCTGGCGTGTGGACGGCGACGGCCTGCCCGAATGCGCGGCACCCGTCGCCATGCACGCCAGCGGGGCTCAATCCCCCCCACCCCGCTCCAGCTGCTGGCGGATCTGCGCGTCGACCGCGGCGATGGCGGTCATGTTGAGGATGCGGCGCGGGGTGGCGCTGGTGGTGAGGATGTGCACCGGCTTGCTGATGCCCATCAGGATCGGGCCGATGGCGACGCCGTCGGTGAACACGCGCACCAGGTTGTAGGCGATGTTCGCCGCTTCCAGGTTCGGCATCACGAACAGGTTGGCGCGGCCCTTGAGGGTGCTGTTGGGCATGATCTTGCCGCGCAGCACCTCGTCCCAGGCGGTGTCGCCCTGCATCTCGCCGTCCATGTTCAGACGCGGGCTGCGCCTGCGCAGCAGTTCGCGCACCTGGCGCATCTTCTGCGCGTCCTTGGACTCGTGGCTGCCGAAGTTGGAGTGCGACAGCAGGGCCACGTTCGGCTCGATGCCGAACAGGCGCATGCGGAACGCGGCCTGCAGCGTGGCCTCGGCGATCTGCTCGGCGGTCGGGTCGTCCTGGACGTGGGTGTCGACGAAGAAGAACACGCCCTGCTGGTTGATCACGCCGGTCATGGCCGAGGTGGACTGCACCTTCGGCTCCAGCGGGATCACGCTGCGCACGTAGCCGAGCTTCTTGTGGAAGCGGCCGACGATGCCGGTCAGCAGCGCATCGGCCTCGCCACGGGCGACCATTACTGCGCCGATCAGGGTGGTGCGCGAACGCATCAGGGTCTTGGCCGCGGCCACGGTCACGCCGCGACGCTCGGTCAGGGCGTGGTAGTGCTGCCAGTACTCATTGAAGCGCGGGTCGTCGTCCTGGTTGGTGATCTCCACGTCCACGCCGGGGCGGATGCGCAGGCCCAGGCGCTTGATCCGGGTCTCGATCACCTCCGGGCGGCCGATCAGGATCGGGAACGCCAGGCCCTCGTCGACCACGGTCTGCACCGCGCGCAGCACCACTTCCTCCTCGCCCTCGGCGTAGGCCACGCGCTTGAGGTCGGAGCGGGCGCGGTCGTAGACCGGCTTCATCATCAGGCTGGAGCGGTAGACGAACTGGCCGAGCTTCTCGCGGTAGGCGGCCATGTCCTCGATCGGGCGCTGGGCGATGCCGGAATCCATCGCCGCCTGCGCCACCGCCGAGGACAGCTCGACCAGCAGGCGCGGGTCGAACGGGCGCGGGATCAGGTAGTCGGGGCCGAAGCTGGGGATCTCGTCGCCGTAGGCGCTGCCCAGGTCGGAGGCTTCCTTGCGCGCCAGCGCGGCGATGGCGTGCACGCAGGCGACCTTCATCGCCTCGTTGATGCCGGTGGCGCCGACGTCCAGCGCGCCGCGGAACAGGTAGGGGAAGCACAGCGCGTTGTTGACCTGGTTCGGGTAGTCCGAACGGCCGGTGGCGATGATCGCGTCCGGGCGCACGCGGCGCGCTTCCTCCGGCAGGATCTCCGGATACGGGTTGGCCAGCGCCAGGATGATCGGGCGCTCGGCCATGGTGGCGACCATCTCCGGCTTGAGGATGCCGCCGGCCGACAGGCCCAGGAAGATGTCGGCGCCGGCGACGATCTCCTCCAGGGTGCGGGCGTCGGTGTCGCGCGCGTAGCGGCGCTTGTCCGGGTCCAGGTCGGCACGGCCGGTGTGGATCACGCCGCCGCGGTCGAAGGCCAGGATGTTCTCCGGGCGCAGGCCCAGCGAGACCAGCATGTCCACGCAGGAGATGCCGGCCGCGCCCATGCCGGTGGTGGCCAGCTTCACGTCCTCGATCTTCTTGCCGACCACGTGCAGGGCGTTGACCACCGCGGCGCCGACGATGATCGCGGTGCCGTGCTGGTCGTCGTGGAACACCGGGATGTTCATCCGCTCGCGCAGCTTGCGCTCGACGATGAAGCACTCCGGCGCCTTGATGTCCTCCAGGTTGATGCCGCCGAAGGTCGGCTCCAGCGAGGCGATGATGTCGACCAGCTTGTCCGGGTCGGTCTCGTCGATCTCGATGTCGAACACGTCGATGCCGGCGAACTTCTTGAACAGCACGCCCTTGCCTTCCATCACCGGCTTGCCGGCCAGCGGGCCGATGTTGCCCAGGCCCAGCACCGCGGTGCCGTTGGAGACCACCGCCACCAGGTTGCCGCGCGCGGTCAGCTCGCTGGCCTGCTTCGGGTCGGCGACGATCGCCTCGCAGGCGTGGGCCACGCCCGGCGAATAGGCCAGGGCCAGGTCGCGCTGCGTGAGCATGGCCTTGGTCGGCGAGACCTTGATCTTTCCGGGCCGCGGGAAGCGGTGGTAGTCGAGGGCAGCCTGCTTGAAATCTTCCTGTTCGGACATCGATCGGGTTCGGCGCGGCACAAGGGGGCTCGATTCTAAGCCCTCCGGCGACGCAGCGACCCCCCTTGCAATCGCGGCCGCAGCGGCGCCGGCGCGACGCACGTGCTTCGATGCAGTGCAGCAATCGGCGTATCGGCGCGGCGCTTGCGGCATGACAGCGTTGGCCAGCGCCCTCAGCGCAGGCCTTCGCCGATGTGGTCGATGCGGATGCGGTTGGCGAACAGCGAGAACGCCAGCAGCCCGGCCAGGCCGCCGGCGCGTTCGATCCATGGCGGCAGCCACTGCGGCGGCTCCAGGGTGCCGTCGGCGAACAGCGGCTCGAAGCGGACCACGTCGTCCAGGGTCATCTTGCCGGCCAGCAGCCAGCGGCACAGGCGCAGGCGGTCGCGTTGCAGGGCCAGGCGGAAGAAGGTGTGCACGCCGACCAGGCCGCGCAGGTACACCGTGTCCTTGGTGAAGGCGCAGCCCCCGGAGAGCGGCACGCCGCGGAACACGCGCTGGGCCGAGGCGAAGCTCTCCTCCTCGCCCTGCCCGGCGCCGAGGAAGTAGCCGAATACCTGCAGGAAGTCCGCGCCGTCCAGGGCCATGGCCACCGCCTCGGTGCGCAGGCTGATGCGCTTCATCCGGCCGATGTCGATGCTGCCGGTGATCAGCTCGGCCAGGGTGGCCAGGCCCTCCTGGGTGGCGGTGACCCGCGGCGAGGCCAGGGCCAGGCTCGGCAGCACCTCCTGGTTGCGGCCGTTGAGCGCGGTCAGCGAGTGCACCAGGGCCTCGTGGTGGAACAGCTGGCGGCGGTCGTAGTCGCTGAAGGCGGCGCCGGCGCGCAGGCGGATGCGGGTGGCGCCGGCGGCGGCCTTGGCGATCAGCTCCGGGTCCAGTTCGACCTGGACCACGCGCCGGCCGAAGAACTCGTCCAGGTCGCCCTGCAGCTGCAGCGCCAGCGCGGTCGCGGAGACGGGCACCTGTTCGGCCGGGGAGAACAGCTCGTGGTCCAGCTCGCCGGCGATCTGGATGAAGTGGTGCGCGGCCTCGCGGGTGGTGGGGCCGTCGCCGGGCAGCGGATCGTCCGGACGCCCGAACAGGGCCACCGCCTCGGCCCCGGCCCGGGCCGTGCCCAGCGCCTCCAGCAGCCGCGCCGCGCGCTCCCAGCTGGCGGCCGACTCGCGCAGGTAGATGCCCAGCGGGTGGCCGGGGTCGGCGGCGGCGGCCACCGCGCGCAGTTCGGTGCGGGCGGCGGCGAAGTCCAACTTCGGGTACTCGACCCGGGGCAGCACCGCCCGACCCTGGCGCCAGGCGGCCAGGAAGGCGTGCTGCACCGCGGCCGGCCAGCTGGCCAGGCCGAGCAGGCGGATGCCGCGCGCAGCCCGGACCAGGCGCCGGTCCAGTGCGGCATGGCGGGCGATGGCGTCGGTCATCGGCGGCTCGGCGGCGCATGGGGCCCGGGTGCCCCGCCCGCACCGTACCGCAAACCCGGCTAGCGCCGCGGGCGCGGGGCCGGACGCCTGCGCCCGGCGGGGCCGCGGGCCTCGTTCTTCTGCGCCAGGCGTTGGGCCAGGCGCGCGGCGGCACCGGCCACCTCCTCGCGCAGCTTGAGGTAGTTGGCCAGGCGCTTCGGGTCCAGGGTGCCGGCCTCGATCGCGGCCAGCACCGCGCAGCCGGGCTCGTTGCGGTGGCTGCAGTCGTTGAAGCGGCACTGGGTGGCCAGCTCCTCGATGTCGCCGAACCCGCCGTCGGCCAGCTCCTCCTCGCCGGTGGGCTTGAGCTCGCGCATGCCGGGGGTGTCGACCAGGCAGGCGCCGGAGGGCAGCGCGATCAGCGCGCGGTAGGTGGTGGTGTGGCGGCCGCGCGAGTCGTGGGCGCGCACCTGGCCGGTCTTCATCCGCTCCTCGCCCAGCAGGGTGTTGGTGAGGGTCGACTTGCCGGCGCCGGAGGAACCGACCAGGACCACGGTCAGGCCTGGCGCCAGCCACGGCGCCAGCTGTGCCGCGGCGCCGCCGTCGCGGGCGTTGAGCGCCAGCACCGGCACGCCCTGGGCGCGCACGCCGGCCAGCGCTTCCAGCGCGGCTTCCGGATCGGCCCCTTCCAGGTCGGCCTTGGTCAGCACCACCACGGGCTGCACTCCGCCGCCGCCGACCAGCAGCAGGTAGCGCTCGATCCGGCGCGGGTTGAAGTCCGCGTCCAGGCCGCAGACCACGAAGGCGGTGTCGACGTTGGCCGCGATCACCTGCTGCTGGTAGTGCTCGCCGGCGGCGGCGCGCTTGATCGCGGTGCGCCGCGGCAGCAGGGCGAGGATGCGGCGGCCGTCGTGCAGCACCCAGTCGCCGACCGCGGCGCGCTCGTGCGCCGGCACGCCATCGGGGCGGAACACCGGGCGGCGCATCCATTCCGGCGGTGACTCGGCGCGGAAGCCGGCGTCCGGCGCGTCGGCCAGCACGTAGCCGGTGCGGTGCTGCTCGCTGACCCGGGCCGGGCGGGCCTGCGGATGCGCCTGGAACAGGGCCTGCCAGGCCGGGTCCTCGGGCGGGCCGGCCCAGGGCCAGCCAATCCGTTGCAGGGCGGTGTAGTCGGGTCCGGGGAGGTTCATCGGCAGGCATTGTAGTGCCCGGCCGGTTGGCGGCAGTGGCGGCGCGCCGGGTTGCTGGCGCTGCCAGCTTCCGTTTCGACCGAAACGGCCGCCAGGACTGGGCTTGCGGTCCCACCGGGGGGCGTTTTTTTCGATACCATGCCAGACCTTGCCACGCCCGCTGGGCCCTGCCATGCCGTCCACTGAAAAAACGCTCGCGGTGCGCGAGCGACTGTCGGAAGTCCGCTACGAGATCCGCGGCGAGCTCAACCGGCGAGCGCATGCGCTCGAGGCAGCAGGACGCAAGCTGATCAAGCTCAACATCGGCAACCCGGGCGCATTCGGCTTCCGCGCGCCGGAGCACCTGCAGCAGGCGATCATCCGCGACATCGACAACACCGACCCGTACACCCACCAGCTGGGCCTGCCGGCCGCGCGCGAGGCGCTGGCCGCGGCCTACCGCAAGCGCGGCGCGCCGCACGTGGATACCGAGCGGGTGTTCGTGGGCAACGGCGTGTCCGAACTGATCGACATGACCCTGCGCGCCCTGCTCAACCCGGGTGACGAGGTGCTGGTGCCCTCGCCGGACTACCCGCTGTGGTCGGCCGCCACCATCCTCAACGACGGCCGCCCGGTGTACTACCGCTGCACGCCGGAGAACGGCTTCATGCCCGACCCGGTGGAGGTGGAGGCGCTGGTCTCCGCGCGCACCCGCGCGATCGTGCTGATCAACCCGAACAACCCCACCGGCGCGGTGTACCCGCGCGCGCTGCTGGAGCGGCTGGTGGACATCGCCCGCCGCCACAACCTGCTGCTGCTGGTGGACGAGATCTACGACCAGGTGCTGTACGACGGCGCCGAGTTCGTGCCGACCGCGCCGATCGCCGGCGACCACCCGTGCATCACCTTCTCCGGCCTGAGCAAGGTGCACCGCGCCTGCGGCTGGCGCGTGGGCTGGGCGGTCCTCACCGGTTCGCATGCCCGCACCGCCGAGTACCGCAATGCGCTGGACCTGCTGTCCGGCCTGCGCCTGTGCGCCAACGTCGGCGGCCAGTACGCGATCGAGGCGGCGGTCAACGGTCCGGACACCATCAGCGCGCTGTGCGCCCCGGGCGGACGCCTGTACGAGACCCGCCGCGCGGTGGTCGAGGCCTGCGCCGCCAGCGAGCACCTGCGCCTGATCGAGCCCAAGGGCGCGCTGTACGCCTTCCCCTCGGTGGTGGGCGCGGCCGCGCGCGGCTTCGACGACCACCAGTTCGCACTGGAGCTGCTGGAGACCGAGGACGTGCTGATCGTGCCGGGCAGCAGCTTCAACGTCCCCTACCGCGACCACTTCCGCGTGACCCTGCTGCCGGAAGCCGGGCTGATGCGCGAGGTGTTCGCGCGCATCGACCGGGCGCTGTCGCGGCGCGCCGAGCTCAACACCAAGGTCGTGCCGCTGAAGGCGCGGAACGCGGCGGCGTAAGCGTGGCGCAAGGCTTCCTCGCCCTGGGCGATTCCTACACGATCGGGGAAGGCATCGCGGCGGACGGGCGCTGGCCGGTGCAGCTGGCCGCGCTGCTGCGCGCCGAAGGGCTGGACGTGGGCCAGCCGCGGATCATCGCCACCACCGGCTGGACCACGGATGAGCTGGACGCCGGCATCGATGCCGCCCACGCGCAGGCGCCGATCCCGGCCGACCACGCCCTGGTCAGCCTGCTGGCAGGCGTGAACGACCAGTACCGCGGGCTGGAGCCGGATGGCTTCCGCACCCGCTTCGCCGCCCTGCTGCGGCGCGCGGCCGGCTTCGCCGGCGGCGATCCGGCGCGGGTGCTGGTGCTGGCGATCCCGGACTGGGGCGTGACCCCGTTCGCCTTCGCCCAGGGCCGCGACCGCGCCCTGGTCGCCACCCAGATCGACGCCTTCAACGCCATCTGCCGGGAAGAAGCCGCGCGCGCGGGCGCGCACTGGGTCGACATCGGCCCGGTCAGCCGCGCACGCGGCGCCGAGCCTGGCATGCTGGCCGACGACGGCCTGCACCCCTCGGCCGCCCTGTATACCCTGTGGGCACGGCTGGCATTGCCGGCCGCCCGCGCCATCCTGCAAGGCAGGAGTACCCCGTGAACGCGATGCCCCGACCCCAGCCGCGACCGCTGTCGCGGGACACCGCTGCGCGTATCGCCAGCAGCTTCCTGCCCGGCACCCTGCTGGGCAACCGCTACCACTACTACTACGCCCGGGCGAAGCTGCGCAGCGACCCGCTGTACCCGGGCGTGTGCGCGGCCCTGCGCGACGCCGCCGGCCCGCTGCTGGACCTGGGCTGCGGCATCGGCCTGCTGGCCCACGCCCTGCAGCACGAGGGCATCGCCCTGCGCTACTTCGGCGTGGACAACGACCACCGCAAGATCGCCTCGGCGCGCCGCGCCGCCGCCCGCGCCGGGCTGGTCGACGCCGGCTTCGAGGCGCTGGACCTGTCGCAGGCGCTGCCGCCGCACCGCGGCAGCGTGGCGATCCTGGACGTGCTGCAGTTCCTGCAGCCGCAGCGCCAGGCCGAGGTGGTCGACGCCATGGTCGCCATGCTCGAGCCGGGCGCGAAGCTGGTGATCCGCACCGGCCTGGACGACGGCAGCCGCCGCGCCCGCATCACCCGCACCACCGACGTGTTCGCGCGCCTGGTGGGCTGGATGAACGCCGCGCCGATCCACTACCCGGACGCGGACATGCTGAGGAAGCGTTTCGACGCCGCCGGCCTGCGCAGCGAGTTCTCGCCGCTGGCCGGCGACACCCCGTTCAACAACTGGCTGGTCGTCGCCACGCGCGACTGAGCCCTCGCCGGCCGCCGCCGCCCGCGACGGCGGCGGCCGGGCGCTCACTCCGGGATGACGCTGGCGTAGCCCTGCTCGCGCAGCAGGCACAGCGCCGCCTCGACGATCTCCACGCTGCGCCCGTGCGGCGCGCCCTCGTGCAGCAGCACGATCGCGCCCGGGCCTAGCCCGCGCTGCAGCCGCTGCAGCACCCGCACCACGTCGCCGTCCACCGCGTCGTAGCCGCGCACGCTCCAGGCCGCGCGCGCCAGCCCCAGCCGCCGCAGCGGCGCGGCCAGGAACGGATTGGTGTGGCCGGCCACCGCGCGGAACCAGCGCGGCGGCTGCCCGGCCAGTTCGCCGAGCACGGCCTGGGCGCGTTCCACCTGCGCGGCCATGGCGCGCGGGCCGAGCGCCCAGAACCAGGCCTGCGGATGGCTCCAGGTGTGGTTGGCCACGCCGTGGCCGCGGCGCAGGATCTCGCGCACCAGCTCCGGCCGCGCCTGGGCGCGCTGCCCGACCAGGAAGAAGGTGGCCTGCATGCCGTGGCGGTCCAGCGCGTCGAGGATCGCCGGGGTGTCGTCCGAGGGGCCGTCGTCGATGGTCAGCCAGACCTGGCGTTCGTCGCCCGGCAGGCGCGACAGCGCCGGCGCGTACAGCGTGGCCCGCGGCAGGAACACCGGCACGATGAAGGCCGCGTGCGACAGCAGCAGGGCCGGCAGGCCCCAGCGCCAGCCGGCCACCCACCACAGCCCCGCCACCGCCAGCTGCGAGGCGGCCAGCCAGGCCAGCCAGGCATGCGGCCGGTGCGGGGTGCGATGCAGTGTTGCCGGGCGGCTCATCGCCGCATCATGCCACGCGGCGTAGAATGCAGGCCCCTGAAAAATCCGTGGTGAGCCCCCGCATGTCCCTGGATCCCGCCCTGCGTTCGCGCATCGAGTCGCTGCTGCAAGCCAACCGCGTCGTGCTGTTCATGAAGGGCCAGCCGGGCATGCCGCAGTGCGGCTTCTCGGCCAAGGCCAGCGGCATCCTGGAGGACCTGGGCGTGGAGTACGCCCACGTCAACGTGCTGGCCGACCAGGAGATCCGCGAGGGCATCAAGGTCTACGGCAACTGGCCGACCATCCCGCAGCTGTACATCGACGGCGAGCTGGTCGGCGGCAGCGACATCATCGAGCAGCTGGCCTCCAGCGGCGAGCTGTCGCAGATGCTGGGCCTGCCCGCGCCGGACCGCACCCCGCCGCAGGTCACCGTGACCGAGGCCGCCGCCGAGAAGCTGCGCGGCGCCCTGGCCAGCGAGCCGGGCGCGGCGCTGGCGCTGTCGATCGACGCGCGCTTCCAGCCGCGCTTCCAGATCGTGCCGCGCAACGACAGCGCCATCGCGGTGGAAACCCAGGGCCTGCGCATCCAGTTCGACCTGTCCAGCGCGCGCCGCGCCAACGGCATCACCATCGACTGGGTGGACGACTTCCGCGGCCAGGGCCTGGCCATCGACAACCCCAACGCGCCCAAGCCGGTGCAGGCGATCACCCCGGCCGAGGCCGAGCGCCAGGTCGGCACCGGCGAGCTGGTGCTGGTGGACGTGCGTCCGCCCGAGGAACGCGCGATCGCCTCGCTGCCGGTGCCGCACCGCACCCTGGACGGCGACGGCCGCCCGGCGCTGGAAGCCCTGCCCAAGGACACCCGCCTGGCCTTCATCTGCCACCACGGCGGCCGCAGCGCGCAGGCCGCGGAGGAGTTCCGCGCCAAGGGCTTCACCGCGGTGTTCAACGTGGAAGGCGGCATCGACCGCTGGGCACAGGAAGTCGACGGCGGCATCCCGCGCTACTGAGCGCGCGGCGCCAGCCAGCTGGCGGCGGCCCCGGCCGCCCTTTTCCGTTTGCGCCGCCGCTAGAACCCGCCGCCGGCGTCGAGCCAGGCCTGCTCCTCCGGCGTGCTGGTGCGCCCCAGGGCGCGGTTGCGGTGCGGGAAGCGGCCGAAGCGCGCGATCACCTCGCGGTGGGCGATGGCGTAGTCCAGGTAGAGCTTGTCGCCGAGGGCGGTGAACAGTTCCACCGAATGGTCCTGGTCGGCCGGGTCCTCGGAGTGCTCCAGGGGCAGGTAGAAGAACGCGCGCAGCGCCGGTTCGACCTGCCGGTCGTGGCCGGCCTGCAGCGCGCGCAGCGCGTAGTGCCGCGCCAGGCCGTCGGTGGCGAAGGCGTGGCCGCTGCCGCGGAACACGTTGCGCGGGATCTGGTCGAGCAGGATCAGCAGGGCCAGGGCCCCTTCCGCCGTCCCCAGCCAGTGCTCGCACTCGCCGCGCGCCGCCGCCAGGTGCGCCTGCAGGAAGCGCGCCTCGCACTGGCGGTCGAACGCCCCGCCGCCGTTGAACCACGCCTGCTGCCCGGCCTGGCGCCAGAACTCCACCACTTCGCCCGCGCTTGCCATTGCATCCTCCTCGGTCGTCGCCCCCCGAGCATGCGCCATCGGCCATGCACGCGGCGACAGCACCGCGGCAACGCAGCGTGGCGCCGGGCGCTGCTGCCGGCATCATCATGCGCACGTCCCGCAGGAGCCGCCCGATGACGCCACGCTGGTACTTCGACTTCGTCTCCCCGTTCTCCTACCTGCACTGGCAGAAGATGCGGCCGCTGGTGCAGGCGGGCCGGGTGCAGCCGGTGCCGGTGGTGTTCGGCGCGGTGCTGGCCGCGCTGGGCAACCTGGGGCCGGCGGAAATCCCACGCAAGCGCGAATTCATCTACCGCCAGGTGCTGTGGCAGGCGCGGCGCGAGGGGGTGCCGCTGGTGTTCCCGCTGGCGCATCCGTTCAATCCGTTGCCCGCATTGCGCTTGTGCGTTGCGGCAAACATCCGCCCCGAGGCGATCGACGCGATCTTCGACGCGATCTGGCGCCAGGGCCTGGATGGCAGCCCGGCGGCGCTGGCGGAGGCCGGGCGCCGGCTCGGCATCGAGGACGTGGCCGCGGCGATCGGGGCGCCCGCGGTGAAGCAGAAGCTGCGCGAGCTGACCGATTCAGCCCTGGCGGCCGGCGTGTTCGGCGTGCCCACGCTGGAGGTGGACGGCGGCCTGTTCTGGGGCAACGACAGCCACGAGCTCATGCTGGCGGTGCTTGAGGACCCCGGACTGCTGCGCGAGGGCCCTCTGGCGGAGATCGGGAAGCTGCCGGTGGGGATCCTGCGCAAGCGCTGAACACCCCGCTTCCGGCAGTCGCAAGCCGCCGGATTCTGCGATAGGGTTCACGCCGCTCCGCGTGCAGGACGTCTGGGAGGGCCCAATGCGCATAGGGATAGTCGTCGATTCGGCCTGCGATCTGCCGGCCTCGTTCATCAGCGAACACGGGATCGTGGTCATGCCGATCACGGTCCGCATCGGCAACGCCGTGCTCGAGGACCGGCGCGACGAGAAGGCCACCCTGGCCTTCCTGCACGCGCACGTGGCCGAGCGCGGCCACGAGGCGGAGACCACGCCGCTGAGCGTGGAACAGATCCGCGACCTGTTCCTGCAGCGCCTGGTGATCGACTACGACCACGTCTTCTGCCTGACCATCTCGCGCCTGCGCAGCCAGATCCACGACAACGCGCTGCAGGCCAGCTACGCCATCCTCAACGAGTACAAGCCGGTGCGCCAGGCCGCCGGGATCACCACCCCGTTCGCGCTGCGGGTGATCGACTCGCTCAACCTGTTCGTCGGCCAGGCGATCACCGCGGTGGAGGCGGTGCGCATGCGCGCCGCCGGCGCCGGCGTGGCGCAGATGCGCGCGCGGCTGGAGGAACTGGCGCAGCACACCTGCGGCTTCATGATCCCGCGCGACCTGTACTACCTGCGCAACCGCGCCCGCACCAAGGGCGACCGCAGCGTCGGCCTGCTCAGCGCCGCGCTGGGCTCGGCGCTGGACATCAAGCCGGTGATCCGCGCCTGGCGCGGCACCACCGAGCCGGTGGGCCGGGTGAAGGGCTTCGAGGCGGCCACCGAGAAGATGTTCGAGATGGCCTGCCAGCGCGTGCGCAGCGGCCTGCTCACCCCGACCGTCAGCGTCTGCTACGGCGGCGACCTGGCCGAGCTGCACGGCCTGCCCGGCTACGCCCGCCTGCTCGACACCTGCCTGGACCACGGCGTGGAGGTGTTCGAGAGCATGATGAGCCTGACCGGCATGGTGAACGTGGGCAAGGGCGCGGTGGCGGTGGCCTACGCCTCCACCGACGCCAGCTTCGGCTGAGCCGGCGGCCACGGCCGCTTCGCGCCGGCGCTGCTAGATTGTCCGCTCCCGCCCGCAGGAGCCGCCGATGCCCGTCCGTTACGTGATCCGCCTGCCCGAGCCGGCCGCCGCGCGCGGCAGCGAGCCGTCGCTGTCGTTCACCGCCAACGGCTACGAAGCCTTCGCCGAACAGCTGCAGGATGCGCTGCGCTCGCCGGCGCTGTTCGAGCGCTGGCGGCAGATGCAGCCGGAACCGGACGAGGTGGACCCGGCGCTGGGCGCGACCGATCCGCAGGCCACGGTCCAAGGCCGGCGCGAGGACATGTCGGTCTACCTCACCGCCACCACCTCCCTGCCCGGCGAGATCCTGCGCCACCGCCTGCGCCTGCTGGCCGGTTCGCGCTGGGAACTGCGCGACGTGCGCTGAGCCTGCCACGGCGATGGCGGCACGCATCCCGGTCCTGCTGGCCTGGAGCGGCGGCAAGGACGCGGCCTGGACCCTGCACATGCTGCGGCAGTCGGCCACCCACCAGGTGGTCGGCCTGCTGTCGACCGTCAGCGCTGGCCGCGCTTCGATGCAGGGAGTACGGGTGGAGGTACTGCGCGCGCAGGCCGCGGCCGCCGGCCTGCCGCTGCTGGAGGTGGAACTGCCGCCGGCCTGCGAGAACGCGGCCTACGGCGCGGCCATGGCCGGCGCGCTGGACGCGGCCGCGCGGCGCTGGCCCGGGCTGCGCACCATGGCCTTCGGCGACCTGTTCCTGGAGGACATCCGCGCCTGGCGCCGGCAGCAGCTGGAAAGCCTGGACTGGGAGCTGCTCACCCCGCTGTTCCGCTTCGACACCGCGTTGCTGGCGCGGCGCATGCTCGACGCCGGCCTGCGCGCGCGGGTGTGCTGCGTGGATACGCAGCAACTGGACGCGCGCTTCCGCGGCCGCGCCTTCGATGCGGCCCTGCTCGAGGAACTGCCGGCGGGAGTGGATCCGTGCGGCGAGAACGGCGAGTTCCACACCTGCGTTTGGGCCGGGCCGATGTTCGCCACGCCGCTGGAGCTGGAGCACGCCGGCGACAGCATCGAAGCCGTGCGCTTCGCGCGCACCGACTTCGCGCTGCGGGAGTGACGCTCAGAAGCCCGTGGCCGCGGCCGGATCGCACTCGCGGCGCAGGAAGTCCAGCGCCGCGTGCACCCGCGAAGCCATCTCGCTGCCTTCCAGGTGAAGCACCGCGTCGTGCTGCTCGCCGGCAAAGCGCAGGTACACGCGCGAGCCGTCCTGGCGCAGGGCGCGGATCGAGCCGAAGTGCAGGCCATCCGGGCTGCCGACGTGGTCGTCGCCGGCCATCGCCGCGAAGCCGGCCTCGGTCGCCTCGCCGGTGGCCGGGTCGCGCACGGTCAGCCAGGTGTTGGCGATCTCGCCGATCAGGTAGGAGCGGCAGTGCGCCACCGGGTCGGCGTCGACGATCGGCGGCAGCGGCTCGAACTCGGCGCGCAGGCCGTCGCGGCGGGCCTTGGCCAGGACCTCGCTCATCATCGTCGACAGATAGCGGTTGCCCGGCAGCACCTGGCGCAGGAATTCCTGCGCGCCGGCCACCGTGCGCTGCGGCGCGGCGCCGCCCTCGGCCGCGGCCGCGCCGGCGGCCGTGGCCAGCAGCGCCACCGCCAGTGCATACCCGTAATGACTCCTGCCCCGCATGCGTCTCCCCCCTGGTCGGCGTCCATGTGGCGCAACCATGCCACACGGCCGCCGCGGGGGTCATGCTGCGGCGCCGGCGCGCTCAGCCGCGCGGCACCCCGGCCTGGCCGCGCAGGGCCGCGGCATGGTGCGCCAGGTGCTCGCCGATGAAGCTGGCGATGAAGTAGTAGCTGTGGTCGTAGCCCGGATGCATGCGCAAGGTCAGCGGATGCCCTGCCGCCGCGGCCGCGGCCTGCAGCAGCTGCGGGCGCAGCTGGAGCTCGAGGAACTCGTCGTCCGCGCCCTGGTCCACCAGCAGCGGCAGCTTCTCCGCGGCGCCGCCCAGCAGCTCGCAGGCGTCCCACTGCTTCCAGGCCGCGTGGTCCGCGCCCAGGTAGGCGCCGAACGCCTTCTCGCCCCACGGCACCTGGCTGGGCGCGACGATCGGCGAGAACGCCGAGACGCTGCGGTAGCGGCCGGGATTGCGCAGCGCGCAGACCAAGGCGCCGTGGCCGCCCATCGAATGGCCGCTGATGGCGCGTTCGCCGGTCACCGGGAACTGCGCCTCGACCAACGCCGGCAGCTCGTGCACCACGTAGTCGTGCATGCGGTAGTGGCGCGCCCAGGGCTCGCGGGTGGCGTTGAGGTAGAAGCCGGCGCCCTTGCCCAGGTCGTAGCCTTCGGCATCGGCCACGTCCTCGCCGCGCGGGCTGGTGTCCGGGCAGACGATGGCGATCCCGTGCTCGGCCGCGTAGCGCTGCGCGCCGGCCTTGGTGATGAAGTTCTGCTCGGTGCAGGTCAGGCCGGACAGCCAGTACAGCACCGGCACCCGGCGTTCGGCCGCCTGCGGCGGCAGGTAGATGGCGAAGCTCATCGTGCAGCCGAGCACGGACGACGCGTGGCGGTAGACGTCCTGCCAGCCTCCGAAGCAGGCGCGGTGTTCGATGCGTTCCATGGTTACCTCTCCTTATGCGTTCCGGTGCGGCGCGGCGGATGCGCCCTGCATGCGCGCCGATCCGAGGATGGTGTGGCCGCTTGCGCGCGGCACTTCAGCGGCCAGCGCGGCAGCGACGTCTTCGGCGGTGATGGCACGCAGCTGCCCCGGCAGCAGCGGACGCAACCAGCGGTCCAGGCGCGCGGCCAGGTGCTCGCCGCGGCGATGCGGCTGGCCCAGGCGGGCGCGGTCGCCCAGCAGCAGCGCCGGCCGCGCGACCACCAGCGCATCCAGCGGCAACGCGGCCAGCGCCTGCTCCAGTTCGCCCTTGGTGCGGTTGTAGAACACCGGCGACCGGGGATTGGCGCCCATCGCGCTGACCAGCCCGATGCGGCGCACGCCGGCCTCCAGCGCCGCGCGCGCCACCGCCAGGCTGGCGTCGAAGTCCACCGCCCGGAACGCCTCGCGCGTGCCGGCCACGGCAATGGTGGTGCCCAGTGCCAGGTAGGCCTCGCCGGCTGCCGGCAACGGCGGCAGGCGCGCGAAGTCGACCACGTGCAGCTGGAGCTTCGGGTGCCGCAATTGCAGCGGGCGGCGGACCAGGGCGTGCACCGCGGCCACCTGCGGATCGGCGCACAGGCGCGCGAGCAGCGCGCGCCCGACCAGGCCGCTGGCACCGGCCACCAGCGCGATCCTCGCGCCGGTGGCCATGGCATTGGCGCCCGCCGGCTGCATCGCTCAATAGTGGATGACGGTGCGGATCGACTTGCCCTCGTGCATCAGGTCGAAGGCCTCGTTGATCCGCTCCAGCGGCAGGGTGTGGGTGATGAAGGGCGCCAGCTCGATCTTGCCGGCCATCGCGTCCTCGACCATGCCCGGCAGCTGGCTGCGGCCCTTCACGCCACCGAAGGCGGTGCCCATCCACTTGCGGCCGGTCACCAGCTGGAACGGACGGGTGCTGATCTCCTTGCCCGCGCCGGCCACGCCGATGATCACGCTCTGGCCCCAGCCGCGGTGCGCGCATTCCAGCGCCGCGCGCATCACCTCGACGTTGCCGATGCACTCGAAGCTGTGGTCCACGCCCCAGCCGGTCATCTCCACGATCACCTGCTGGATGGGCTTGTCGTGGTCCTTCGGGTTGACGCACTCGGTGGCGCCCATCTGCCGCGCCAGTTCGAACTTGGCCGGGTTGGTGTCGATGGCGATGATGCGGCCGGCCTTGGCCTGCCGGGCGCCCTGGATCACCGCCAGGCCGATCGCGCCGAGGCCGAACACGGCCACCGAATCGCCTTCCTGCACCCTGGCGGTGTTGTGCACGGCGCCGATGCCGGTGGTCACGCCGCAGCCCAGCAGGCAGGTGTGTTCCGGGTTGGCCTGCGGGTTGACCTTGGCCAGCGAGACCTCGGCGACCACGGTGTACTCGGAGAAGGTCGAGCAACCCATGTAGTGGTAGATCGGCTGGCCGTTGTAGGAGAAGCGGGTGGTGCCGTCGGGCATCACGCCCTTGCCCTGGGTGGCGCGCACCGCCACGCACAGGTTGGTCTTGCCGCTCTTGCAGAACAGGCACTGCCCGCACTCGGCGGTGTACAGCGGGATGACGTGGTCGCCCGGCTTGACCGAGGTCACGCCCTCGCCCACCTCGACCACGATGCCGGCGCCCTCGTGGCCCAGCACCGCCGGGAACACGCCTTCCGGGTCCTCGCCGGAGAGGGTGAAGGCGTCGGTATGGCACAGCGCGGTATGGGTGATCTTCACCAGCACTTCGCCGGCCCTGGGCGGGGCGACGTCGATCTCGACGATCTGCAGCGGCTGGCCTGCGGCGAAGGCGACGGCGGCACGGGACTTCATGGGGAAACTCCTTTGGGACGGCGACGAACGGATCCGCCGGCGCTCCGGCGGAGGGGGAATCACTTGAGGTAGGAACGCACCAGCGCGGTCATCTCCGCGACCCGCGCCTGGCGCTGCTCGTCCGAGCCGGCGGCGTGGCCGAAGGTCTCGCGGATATGGGCCTCCATCACCTCGGACATCAGCCCGTTGACCGCGCCGCGGATGGCGGCGATCTGCTGCAGCACCGGGGCGCAGTCGGCGCCGGCCTCCAGCGCGCGCTCCAGCGCCTCGGCCTGGCCGCGGATGCGGCGCACGCGGGCCAGCACGCGCCGCTTTTCCTCGGGACTGTGGGGCATGGCCGGCCTCCTCTGATACTGGGGGATAGTATCAGCCAGGCCGCCGGCCGGCGAGCCGCCGCGGTGCTCAAGCCAGGCCACGTCCGGCCGATATGGCCCCCGGCACCCTGTCCCCCCAGAGCCGCCGGTCCACGATGCAGCGCACCATCCCCGTCCACCAGCTCCGCCCGGGCATGTACGTGCAGCGGGTCAACGGCGCCTGGCTCAAGCATCCGTTCTGGCGGACCTCGTTCCTCGCCACCGCGCGCGACATCGAGCGCCTGCAGGGCAGCGGGATCGAGACGGTGGACATCGACCCGGAGCGCAGCCTGCCGGAGGAAGACCCGGCCGAAGCGGCCGCGGAACCCGCCGCGGAACCCACGCCGCCTCCCGGCGCCGCCGGGACGACCGCCGGCGCGGAGGAAGATCCTGGCCCGCGCGGCGCGAGGGTGGCGCCGAAGGTCGACCTCGACGCCGAACTGACCCGGGCGCGCCGCATCTGCCAGGAGGGCCGCGAGGCGGTGGAGGCGATGTTCCAGGAAGTGCGCATGGGGCGCATGGTCGATGCCGCCTCGGTGCTGCCGCTGGCGCAGGAGATCTCCGCCTCGGTCGGCCGCCATCCCGGCGCGCTGATCGGCATCGCCCGGCTCAAGACCGCCGACGACTACACCTACCTGCACTCGGTGGCGGTCGGCGCGCTGATGTCCGCGCTTGCCCGCCAGCTGGGCCTGGACGAACAGGCCTGCCAGGCCGCCACCGTCGGCGGCCTGCTGCACGACCTGGGCAAGGCCTGCGTGCCGCTGGAGATCCTCAACAAGCCCGGGCGCCTGGAGCCGGAGGAGATGGAGGTCATGCGCACCCACCCGGAGCATGGCGCGCGCCTGCTGCGCGAGGGCGGCGAGCACGACGACCGGATCCTGCACATGGTGCTGCACCACCACGAGCGCATGGACGGCACCGGCTACCCGGCCGGCCTGGCGGCCGCGCAGCTGCCGCTGCTGACGCGGATGAGCGCGGTGTGCGACGTGTACGACGCGATCACCTCCAACCGCCCCTACAAGGAAGGCTGGGATCCGGCCGAGGCGCTGCGGCGGATGGCCTCGTGGAAGGGCCACTTCGACCCGGTCGTGCTCAAGGCCTTCATCGCCAGCCTCGGCATCTATCCGGCCGGCAGCCTGGTGCGGCTGTCCAGCGACCGCCTGGCGGTGGTGCTGGACCAGCGGCCGGGCGACCTCACCCGGCCGCTGGTGCGGGTGTTCTATTCGGCGCGGCTGCGCTCGCACCTGCTGCTCGCCGACGTGGACCTGTCGGCGCCCGGCTGCAGCGAGCGCATCACCGGGATCGAATCGCCCCGCGAATGGGGCTTCCGCGACCTGCACAAGCTGTGGGCGCCTTGACCGCCGCGCCCGCGCGCGGGCGTTCGCCAATGCGCAAGAAAGTGTTCCGCCAGGTTGCCTGAGCAACCTTCGCCGGATCGCTATAGTCGTTGCTCCCCCGACCGCCACACTGCATGGAGCAACCGTGAGCGATTCCCCCCGCCCACCATCCGTCCTCCCGTTCCTGTGCGGCGCGGCCGCGGCGCTGGCCTTCGCCGCCGGCAGCAACACGCCGCCCAGCCGCGCCCCCGTGCCGGCCACGCCGCTGCCGGCCCCGGCGCCGGCGCGCGGCCAGGCCGGCCGCTTCGATGGCGCGGACCTGTGCCTGCGCGAAGCCGCCGCCCTGCTCCCGGCCGATACCGCGTTCCCGGAGATCGCCTCCTACTTCGACCAGGACGGCAGCCTGCAGCTGTGCACGGTCGACTACCAGGACCCGGCCGATCCGCAGCGGCGGATCGGGCACCGTTTCGACGTGGCCGGCGGCCGCTTCGGCCAGCCGTATGCCGGCGTGCTTCCGGGCCGGCACGAGCCCGGCCTGGCCCTGCCCGCGCTAGATGCAGGCAGGTAAGCGCGGCGCGGGCCTCCACGGCCCGCCCCGCCTTCAGTAGGCGAATTCGGCGAACACCCGGTCGATGTCGCCCTGCCACGGGCCGTGGAACAGTTCGAGCTTGCGCTCGGCCGGGGTCAGCCCGGACTCGGCGATTTCCATCAGGGTGTCGAGGAAGCGCGATTCGTCGATGCCGTCGGCATTGCGCGCGGCGCGCCGGCGCAGGCCGGCGGCGGAGATCTCCAGCGCCGCCAGCGCCAGCTCGCGCACGGTGGCGCCGCGGAACGGCAGCTTCAGCGCGTGCCTGGGCACGCCGTCGCGCAGGGCGTGGCGCTCCTCGCCGGTGAAGTCCTTGACCAGGTCCCAGGCCGCGTCCAGCGCCGCGTCGTCGTACAGCAGGCCGACCCAGAACGCCGGCAGCGCGCACAGCCGCGCCCACGGGCCGCTGTCGGCGCCGCGCATCTCCAGGTACTTCTTCAGCCGCACCTCGGGGAAGGCGGTGGTCATGTGGTCGGACCAGTCGCGCAGGGTCGGCAGCTTGCCCGGCAGCGCCGGCAGGCGGCCTTGCATGAAGTCGCGGAAGCTCTGCCCGCTGGCGTCGACGTAGGTGCCGTCGCGGTAGCTGAAGTACATCGGCACGTCGAGCAGGTAGTCGACGTAGCGCTCGTAGCCGAAGCCGTCCTCGAACACGAAGTCGAGCATGCCGGTGCGGTCCGGGTCGGTGTCGGTCCAGATGTGCGAGCGGTAGCTGAGAAAGCCGTTGGGCCGGCCCTCGCTGAACGGCGAATCGGCGAACAGCGCGGTGGCCACCGGCTGCAGCGCCAGCGACACCCGGAACTTCTTCACCATGTCCGCCTCGGAGGCGAAGTCCAGGTTGACCTGCACGGTGCAGGTGCGGGTCATCATGTCCAGGCCGAGGCCGCCGACCTTCGGCATGTAGGCGCGCATGATCCGGTAGCGGCCCTTGGGCATCCACGGCATGTCCTCGCGCCGCCACTTCGGCTGGAAGCCCATGCCGAGGAAGCCCAGCTGCAGCTCGTCGGCGACCTGGCGCACCTCGTCCAGGTGGGTGCCCAGCTCGACGCAGGTCTGGTGGATGGTCTCCAGCGGTGCCCCGGACAGCTCCAGCTGCCCGGCCGGCTCCAGGGTCACCGAGGCGCCGTCGCGTACCAGCGCGATCACCCGCTCCGGCTGCCCGTCCACGCTCTCGCGCACCGGCTGCCAGCCGAACCGGGCCAGCCCGGCCAGCAGCGCCTCGATCCCGCGCTCGCCGTCGAACGCCGGCGGCCGCAGGTCGTCCAGGCGGAAGCCGAACTTCTCGTGCTCGGTGCCGATGCGCCACGCCTCGCGCGGCTTCTCGCCGGAGGCCAGCGCGCCGGCCAGCTGGTCGCGACGGGTGATCGGGGTATCGCCTGCGTGGCTGGGGCTGGACATGCGCTGGCTCGGAAGGGGGACGCCATGGGTGCGGCCACGGCCGCAGCGCATTATGCGGGACCGCGGGGCCGGCGGGCATTCCGGCGCTGGAACGCGGGCATTCCGGCGCTGGAACGCGGGCGTGCCACCGGCGCGCGCGACGCGGGCGCCGCCCGGGCGCCATGCATACGAATTCATCGCCGCGCGCATTGCCCCCGCGGCGACCGCGCCGCTAGCCTCGGGCCAACCTGGACGTAGGGGACTGGACGATGGGAACGCACGCCACGAGGCCGGTCGCACTGCTCGCCTGCCTGCTGCTGGCCTGGCTGGCCCCGCTGCACGCGGCCACGCTGTCGCGGGTCGAGCCCGCGAACTGGTGGGTGGGCATGCGCCACGCCGAAGTCGAACTGATGCTGCATGGACGCGACATCGCGGCGCTGCAGGCGCGCATCCGCCACCCGGGCGTGCGCGTGCTCGGGACCGCGGCGCTGGAAAGCCCCAACTACCTGTTCGTGACGGTGGCGATCGACGACGACGCCACCCCGGGCGGGATGGCGATCGAACTGCTCGACGGCGACGCCGTCGTGGCCTCCCATCCCTGGCGCCTGGACGCGCGCGAACCCGCGCCGCCGCGCGGCTTCGACGCGCGCGACGCGATCTACCTCGTCACCCCGGACCGCTTCGCCAACGCCGACCCGTCCAACGACAGCGTGCCCGGGATGCGCGAGGCGGCCGACCGCGCCGATCCCTACGGGCGCCACGGCGGCGACATCGCCGGCCTGCGCCGGCACCTGGACTACATCGCGGGCCTCGGCTTCACCATGCTCTGGCCGACGCCACTGCTGGAGAACGACCAGGACCAGCAGAGCTACCACGGCTACGCGATCACCGACCTGTACCGGATCGACCCGCGCTTCGGCAGCAACGAGGACTTCCGCGCGCTCGCGCGCGAGGCCCGCGAACGCGGCATCGGCCTGGTCATGGACGTGGTGCTCAACCACATCGGCGCCGGGCACTGGTGGATGCGCGACCTGCCCGGCCGGGACTGGATCAACCACGGCGGGCGCTTCGTTCCCACCAACCACCGCCGCACCACCATCCAGGATCCGCACGCCGCGCCGGAGGACCGCGCCGGCTTCACCGACGGCTGGTTCGTCGAGGCCATGCCCGACCTCAACCAGCGCAACCCGCACGTGGCCCGCTACCTGATCCAGAACACGCTGTGGTGGATCGAATACGCGGGCCTTGCCGGCATCCGCGAGGACACCTTCGGCTACGCCGACGCGGATTTCCTCAGCGCCTGGGCCAGGGCGGTGATGGACGAGTACCCGGACTTCGCCATGGTCGGCGAGGAATGGAGCGACAACCCGGCCATCGTCGCCCACTGGCAGCGCGGCAAGGCCAACGCCAGCGGCCACGTGCCGCACATGACCAGCATGATGGACTTCCCGGTGCACACCGCGCTGCGCGAGGCCTTGCTGCGGCCAGACACCTGGGAGAGCGGCTGGATGCCGGTGTACGAGGCGCTGGCCAACGACTTCCTGTACCCGGATCCCGACGCGCTGGTGGTGTTCGCGGAGAACCACGACACCACGCGCCTGCTCGCCCATGTCGACGGCGACCTCGGGCTGTGGAAGCTCGCCATCGCGTTCGTCGCCACCACCCGCGGCATCCCGCAGTTCTACTACGGCTCGGAGGTGCTGCTGCGCGGGCCGAAGGAGCGCCACGACGGGCTGTTGCGCGCGGACATGCCGGGCGGCTGGGACGGCGACCCGGCCAGCGCCTTCACCGGCGAGGGCCTGTCGCCGGAGCAGCGGGAGATCCAGGACTTCGTGCGCCGCCTGTTCAACTGGCGCAAGGGCGCGGCGGCAGTGCACCACGGCCGGCTGGTGCACTACGCGCCGGAGGACGGCGTCTACGTGTACTTCCGCGAGCACGAGGGCCAGCGGGTCATGGTCGCGCTCAACCGCAACGACGCGGCCACGCCCCTGGCGCTTGCCCGCTTTGCCGGCGCGCTCGGCAGCGCGCGGGGCGGGCGCGACGTGCTCACCGGGCAACGGCTCGGGCTCGGCGACGTCCTGACCCTGCCGCCGCGCGCGCCCCTGGTGCTCGAGCTCGAGTAGGGCCGCGCCGGGGAGGCACCTGCGAACGGGTCGCGTTCCGCCACGGGTCCGCACGCTGGCCCACAATGCGCCCGACGCCACCTGGGACCCGCGCATCCCATGACCAGCCGCAACCCCGGACTCCACCGCAGCCACCGCGCCGGCTGGCTGCGCGCGGCCGTGCTCGGCGCCAACGACGGCATCGTCTCGGTATCCGGCGTGGTGGTGGGCGTGGCCGCCAGCGGCGCGGCGCCAGGCGCGATCCTGACCGCCGGCATCGCCGCGACCGTGGCCGGGGCGATGTCGATGGCCGCCGGCGAGTACGTGTCCGTGCAATCGCAGGCCGATACCGAGCAGGCGGACATGGCGATCGAGCGGCGCGAGCTGCAGGAGGACCCGCAGGCCGAGCTGGAGGAGCTGGCGCGGATCTACCAGGCACGCGGGCTGGAACCGGCGCTGGCGCGCCAGGTCGCCGAGCAGCTGACCGCCCACGACGCCCTGGCCGCGCACGCACGCGACGAACTGGGCATCAGCGAGAGCCTGCGCGCCCGCCCGGTGCAGGCGGCCGGGGCCTCGGCGGCGGCGTTCTGCGCCGGCGCGGCATTGTCGATCCTGGCCACGATCCTGGCGCCGCCGGCCAGCACCGGCCTGGTGGTCACCGCGACCACCCTGGTGGGCCTGCTGCTGTCCGGGGCCTGGGCCGCGCACATGGGCGGCGCGCCGCTGCTGCGCGGCGCCTTGCGCGTGGGGTTCTGGGGCGCGGCGGCGATGGCCGCGGCGCACCTGATCGGCGGGCTGTTCGACGTGCCGGTCTAGCCGGCGCAGTCCCGGCTCAGGCCAGTTCCAGCCAGCCGGCGACCACCGCGCGGGCTTCGTCCACGCCCTGCTTGCTCTCGCTGGAGAACGCCTGCACCCCGACCTGGCCGGCACCGGCCGCGGCCAGCTCGCGCCGAACCGCGGCCACCGCCTGCGCCTGCTGGCCACGGCCGAGCTTGTCGGCCTTGGTCAGCAGCGCGTGCGCGGGCAGGCCGCGGGCGATGGCGTAGTCGATCATCTGCCGGTCGTAGTCCTTGAGCGGATGGCGGATGTCCATCACCACCACCAGCCCGCGCAGGGCCTGGCGGCTGCGGAACCAGCCGTCGAGGAAGCGCTCCCAGTGCGCCTTCATCTCCATCGGCACCTTGGCGTAGCCGTAGCCGGGCAGGTCGACCAGGTAACGCTCCGGCGCGACCTCGAAATAGACCAGCTGCTGGGTGCGGCCGGGGGTCTTGGACACCCGGGCCAGGGCGTTCTGCCGGGTCAGGGCGTTGAGCGCGCTGGACTTGCCCGCGTTGGAGCGGCCGGCGAACGCCACTTCGAAGCCGCCATCCGGCGGCAGCTGCGCGGGCGTGTGCGCCGAGCCCAGGTAGCGGGCCTTCTCGAGGGGATTGGACATGGGCATAGGATCGCATGCCCGGCCCCGGGTCGGGGCCGGGCGCGGTCCGGGCGGGGGTTTCGTTGACCGTCGCTGCCCGGCGCGGGGATAATCCCGACGTTTCGCGGCCGTCCAGGCCGCGCCGAATCGGGTTCCCGGAGCTCTAGCATGCGCCACGCTCGCGTTATCGCCCTTGCCGGACTGGCCGTCGCGGTCACCGCCGTCGCCGCCTACGCTGCACAGACCACGGTGGTGCCGATCCCGGACAACGAGCCGGTGCAGGAACAGCCGCTGGAGGTGGACCTGAGCAAGACCCACTGGGGCGATGCCGAGGCCGGTGCCACCGCCGCCACGACCTGCGCGGCCTGCCACGGCGCCGACGGCAACCCGTCCGATCCCATGTACCCGCGCCTGGCCGGCCAGAGCGAGCGCTACATCGCCCGCCAGCTGGCCCTGTTCGCCAGCGGCGAGCGCCACAGCGGCTTGGCCGCGGTGATGGTGCCGTTCGCCCAGTCCCTGACCCCGCAGCAGATGCGCGACGTCGGCGCCTACTTCGCCCGGCAGAAGTCCGGCGCCGGCGTGGCCGACGACGCCGAGATCACCACCGGCCCGTACGCCGGCATGAAGTTCTACGAGGTCGGCGAGAAGCTGTACCGCAGCGGCGACGCCGAGCGCGGCATCCCCGCCTGCATGGCCTGCCACGGCCCCAGCGGCGCCGGCAACCCGGGCCCGGCCTACCCGCACGTCGGCGGCCAGATGTCCGAGTACACCGCCCGCCGCCTGGAGGAGTTCCGCGCCGGCGTGACCAGCGAGCGCGACCCGGCCCTGTTCAACATCATGGCCAAGGTCGCCTCGAAGCTGACCGACGAGGAGATCGGCGCCCTGTCCAGCTACCTGCAGGGCCTGCACGACCGCGCCGACGACGTGGCCGCCGCCGGGGCCGCCGGCCGGCAGTGAACTTCCGCCACCGGCCGCGGTCGGAGTAAGCGTGGTCCCTCTCTGATTACCTTGCGCCGGCCCCCGAGGCCGGCGTCTTTATTTCCGCCAGGCGCCCAACCGGCGCCGCGAGGAAGCCCGCGATGAAGCCCCTGCTCACCGGACTGCTGTTGCTTTTCCTGGCCCGGGTGCCGGCCGCGCCGGCGGCCACCCCGGAGCTGCAGGAAGGCGTGGACTACGTGCGCATCGAGGCCGGCCCGCTTGACCCGCGCGCCGGCCGGATCGAGGTGGCCGAGGTGTTCGCCTACACCTGCCCGCACTGCGCCAGCTTCGAGCCGCGGCTGCAGGAGTGGAAGCGGCGCCTGCCGGCGGACGTGGACCTGGTGCAGGTGCCGGCGGCCTTCGGCGGCGCCAGCGACGCCTGGGCGCGCACCTACTACGCTTCGCGGCAGCTGGGCGTGGCCACGCGCAGCCACCCGGCGCTGTTCGAGGCCCTGCACCAGCGCCACAGCCTGCCGCGCAACCCCACCCCGCAGGAACTGGGCGAGTTCTTCAAGGACTTCGGCGTCGACCCGGAGCGGCTGCGCGCCGCGCTGGCCGACCCGCAGGTCGGCGAGCAGGTGCGCAAGGCCGGCGCCTGGATCCGCACGATCGACCTGGAAGGCACCCCGAGCCTGGTGGTCAACGGCCGCTACCGGGTGCGCGGCCGCGACTTCGACGACATGCTGCGCATCGCCGGGGCCCTGGTCGCGCGCGAACGTGCCGCCATGCGATCCCAGACTTCCCGTTGACGGCCGCTGGCCGATCCTCATCCTCCCTGGAGACCTGAAATGAATATCCGCCCCTTCCTGACCCTGCTCCTGCTGGCCAGCCTGGCGGCCTGCTCCGGCCAGGATGCCGCCCCGCAGGACAGCCAGCCCGCGCCCCCGGCCACCGAGGCCCCGGCGGGCGACGCCGCCGCCGAGCCGGCGGTGGACGCTGGCGCTGACCCGGCCACGGAAGCGGCGGACGGCGGCGAGGCCGCCGCTCCCGCGGCGCCGGCCCCGGCCGCACCCTCCGGTCCGGCCCCGGTCGCCGGGGTGGACTACCAGGTGATCGAGAACGGCCAGCCGTTCCAGCCGGTGGCCGGCAAGATCGAGGTGGCCGAGGTGTTCGGCTACACCTGCCCGCACTGCGCCAACTTCGACCCGATCCTGGAGGCCTGGGCAAAGCGCCAGCCGGCCGACGTGAACCTGGTCCTGGTGCCGGGCGCGTTCGGTGGCTACTGGACCCCGTACGCGCGCGCCTTCTACACCGCCGAGGCCCTGGGCGTGCTGCCGAAGACCCACGCGGCGACCTTCCGTGCCATCCACCTGGAGCGCAGCCTGCCGGTGAACGCCAACGTCGGTGCCGCCGAGCTGGCCCCGTTCTATGCCCAGTACGGCGTGGATGCCAAGCGCTTCGCCGATACCTTCAACAGCTTCGGCGTGGAGGCCAAGCTCAACCGCGCCCGCCAGTTCGCCGCGCGCGCGCGCATCGAGGGCACCCCGGCGCTGGTGGTGGCCGGCAAGTACACGATCAACGCCGACCAGTACGGCTTCGAGAAGATGCTGGCCACCGCCGAGTGGCTGGTCGCGCAGGAGCGCGGCGGGGCGCGCTGAGCGCCCCGATGGTTTCGCGCATGGACACGCCTCCCCTCCCCGAGCTGGCACCCGGCGAGCCGGGGGGCACCATGCTGGAGGCCGGCGCGCCGCCCACGCGCCGGCTGCGGGTGCTGTCGGCCAACATCCAGGCCGGCTCCAGCACCCGCCGCTACAGCGACTACGTGACCCGCAGCTGGTCGCACGCGCTGCCGGCCGGGCGCAAGCGCACCAGCCTGGATGCGATCGCCAAACTGGCCGCGGAGCACGACATCGTCGGCCTGCAGGAGGCCGACCCGGGCAGCCTGCGTTCGGGCTTCACCAACCAGACCCACTACCTGGCCCAGCGCGCCGGCTTCCACTACTGGACCCACCAGCCCAACCGCAGCGTCGGCGGCGTGGCCTCCAGCGCCAACGGCCTGCTGAGCAAGCTCGAGCCGGTGCGCATCAGCGACTACCCGCTGCCCGGCCGGATCCGCGGCCGCGGCGTGCTGCTGGGCCACTTCGGCGACGGCCGCGAGGGCCTGACCGTGGCGGTGGCGCACCTGTCCCTCGGCGCCAGGTCGCGCTTGGCGCAGCTGTCGTTCATCGCCGAACTGCTGCAGGACCATCCCAACGCGGTGCTGATGGGCGACTTCAACTGCCTGCCCGACGTGCCGGAGATGGAAGTGCTCTACCGCAACACCAGCCTGCGCCCGCCGGAGTGCATCGTGCCGACCTTCCCCAGCTGGAAGCCGCAGCGCGCGATCGACCACATCCTGGTCAGCGGCGAACTGCGCTGCGCCGGGGCACAGGCGCTGCCGGCGGCCTTCTCCGACCACCTGGCGCTGGCGATGGAAATCGAGGTGCCCGAGCGCAGCCTGCGCACCTGAGCGCGCGCCGCCTCAGAACCCGTAGCGCAGGAAGCCGCCGTCCACCGCGATGCACTCGCCGGTGACGTACGAGGACGCCGGCAGGCACAGGAACGCGACCGCCGCGGCCACTTCCTCCGGCTCGCCGATGCGCCGCATCGGGGTGCGTTCCAGCACCTGGTCGTAGTAGTCCGGGTCCGAGAGCGGGCCGGAGGTGCGCCGGGTGCGGATGTACCACGGCGCCACCGCGTTGACCCGGATGCCATCGGCGGCCCATTCGCAGGCCAGGTTGCGGGTCATCTGGTGCATGGCCGCCTTGGTCATGCCGTAGACCACGCCGGAACGCACGTGGGTCAGGCCGGACACGCTGCCGACGTTGACGATGCACGAGGCGGCGTGGCGCGCCAGCAGCGGGTGCGCGTAGCGCGACAGCTCGAAGGCCGAGAACAGGTTGGTCTCGAAGATCGCGCGCCACTCGTCCTCGGTGTAGTCCACCGCCGGGCGGGTGACGTTGCCGCCGGCGTTGTTCACCAGGACGTGCAGGCCGTCGCCGTGGTCCTCGGCCCAGTCCAGGATCGCCTGGCGGTCCTCGTCGTCGGCCACGTCCGCGGCCATGCCATGGAAGGACTGCTGCGGGTACAGCTCCTCCAGCTCCTCGCAGGCGTCCTGCAGCGGATCCTCGTTGCGCGCCACCAGCAGCAGGTCCGCGCCCAGCGCGGCCAGCTCGTGCGCGATCGCCAGGCCGATGCCGGCGCTCGCGCCGGTCACCAGGGCCAGCTGTCCATCCAGTCGCCAGCGGTTCGTGCTCATGGGCGCTAGGATAGCCTGCGGTCCCTGCCACCGGGAGCGAACAATGCGAAGCCAACCGAGCCGCCTGGCCGCAGCCGTCGTCCTGCTGGGACTGGCCGCGTGCCGGCCCGAACCGCCGCAGCCCGAGCGGCCGCCCGAGCCGCGGGCCACCGCCCTGCGCGATGCGATGCAGGCCCCGCCGCAGGAAGCGCGCGCGGCCGACCAGGCCTTGCAGGACGCCGCGGCCCGGCGCGATGCCGCCGCCGCGGCGGCCACGGCCGACGACTGACGCCGGCCGCGGCCCGCCGGGCTACAGGCCGCAGAAGCAGTAGGCCAGCGACTTCACCGGCGCGCCGTCGCGGTCGCGCATGGCTTCCTCGACGAAGCGCAGCTGCGCCTCGGCCTCCGGCATGGTGCGCGCCAGCAGCGCGCGCGCCAGCGCGCTGTCGTCCAGCAGCGCGGCCGCCAGGCGGCTGCCGGCCAGGCCGGCCATGAACTGCGCCAGCGGCGAGGGATCCTTCTCCACGTAGCGCAGGCGGAACTTGCCATCCTCCAGCCCGGCGCGGGTGGCGGCGTCGGCGACCGCGTCCGACAGCCCGCCCATCGCGTCGACCAGGCCGCGCTCCAGCGCCTGGGCGCCGCTCCACACCCGGCCGCGGGCCACCGCATCGATTTCCTCGACCTTGCGCTGGCGCGCCTCGGCGACCTTGCCGATGAAGTCGGCGTAGCCCTTGTCGATCACCGCCTGGATCACCCGCGCCACGTCCGGGTCCAGCGGGCGGGTGACGTCGAACGCGCCGGCGTAGCGGGTGGTGCCGACGCCGTCGGTGTGCACGCCGATCTTGTCCAGCGTGCGGGTGAAGTTGGGCACCAGGCCGAAGATGCCGATCGAGCCGGTGATCGTGGACGGGTCGGCGTAGATGCGGTCGGCGTCCATGCTGATCCAGTAGCCGCCGGAGGCGGCCAGGTCGCCCATCGACACCACCACCGGCTTGCCGGCCTGCTTCAGCAGCGCGACCTCGCGCCGGATCTGCTCGGAGGCGAACACCTCGCCACCGGGCGAATCCACCCGCAGGACCACGGCCTTGACGTCGTCGTCCTCGCGCGCCTGGCGCAGCAGCGCGGCAGTGGATTCGCCGCCGATGCGGCCGGCCGGCTGGTCGCCGCCGATGATTTCGCCCTCGGCCACCACCACCGCCACCTGCGGGCGCTTGTCCAGCGGCAGGGCCTTGCGGTCCAGGTGCTGCAGGTAGGCGCCCAGGCCGATGTTGCGGAAGCCCAGGTCCTCGTCCTCGTCGGCCACGCCGCGCTCGGCCAGCAGGTCCAGCACTTCCTGGCGGGTCTTCAACCCGTCGACCAGCTTCAGTTCCAGCGCGTGGCGGGCGACGTCGCCACCGGCCGCCTCGATGCCCGCGGCCAGCTGGTCGATCTGCGCGGCCAGCTCGGCCCGGTCGAGCTTGCGCGCCGCGGCCACGTCATCCAGGTAGCGGCCCCAGATGTCGTTCATCCAGAACAGGTCCGCTTCCTTGGACTCGGCCGAGGCGGCATCGAGGACGTAGGGCTCGGCCGCGGACTTGTACTCGCCCACGCGGAACAGGTGCACGTCCACGCCCAGCTTGTCCTGCAGGCCCTGGCGGAAGTACTGGCGGTAGCGGCCGATGCCCTGCAGCAGCAGGCTGCCCATCGGGTCCAGGTAGACCTCGTCGGCCTGCGCCGCCAGCAGGTACTGGCCCTGGCCCAGGTTCTCGGAGAACGCCACCACCTGCTTGCCCGACTCGCGCAGGCTGGCCAGCGCCGCGGCCAGTTCGCGCAACGAGGCGTAGCCGGACGGCTGCAGGCCGTCCAGGCGCAGCAGCACGCGCTCGATCTTGTCGTCCCCGCGCGCGGCCTCGATCGCCCGCAGCAGGTCGCGCAGCTGCACCTCGCCGGCGTCCTGGCCGCCCAGGGCCCGGCCCAGCGCGCGGCTCACCGGGTCGGTGGTGTACTGCTCCACCAACCGCCCCTGCGGCGCCAGCACCAGGGTGGTCCGCTCCTGCATCGGCTGTGCGCCGCCGCCACCGCGGCCCACCGCGACCACGAAGACCAGCAGGAACAGGAACAGCAGCCCGAAGAACAGCAGGTTGAGGACCAGCCGCCGGACGAAGTTCATCACGTCCCACAGCCCCACGAAGAACGTGGCGATCGGGTTGCGGGGGCGGGGCAGCGGGGGTGGGATCATCGGGAGCTCCGGCAGGGGACGTCGGTCCGGTGGCGATTAGGGGACAGCATAACGGTGCCGCCGGGGGTATTCATGCGCCTGAAGTAACCGTGCCGGAGGGCGCGGCCACCGGCGGCGGCAGGCGGCGCAGGCTGTGGTGCAGGCGCCAGCCCATCAGCACCGCGGCGGCGGTCAGGCCCAGGATCAGGCCGGTCCACATGCCCTGCGGGCCGCGGCCCAGGCCCAGGCCCAGCCAGGCGCCCAGCGGCATGCCGATGCCCCAGTACGAGACCATTGCAAGGAACATCGGCACGCGGGTGTCGCGCAGCCCGCGCAGGGCGCCGGCGGACATCACCTGCACGCCGTCCGGGAACTGGAAGGTGGCCGCGTACAGCAGCAGCACCGAGGCGGTGGCGGCCACCGCCGCGTCGCGGGTGTAGATGGCGACGATCGCGTCGTGCCCCAGCAGCATCACCAGCGCCGAGCAGGCCTGGGTGGCCAGGACGATGGTGTATCCGGCACGCGCGGCGCGGCGCACGCCCATCGGGTCGCCGGCACCCAGCGCGCGCCCCACCCGCACCGTGGTCGCCTCGGCCAGGCCCATCGGCACCATGAAGCACAGCGCCGAGACGTTGATCGCGATCTGGTGCGCGGCCGCCGGCACCTCGCCCAGGCGCGCGATCAGCAGCGCGGTGGCGATGAACAGGCCACCTTCCATCAGCACGGTCACGCCGATCGGCAGGCCGGTGGCGAGCAGGCCGCGGATGTCGGCCCAGCGCGGCGGATCGAAGCGCGCGAACAGCCCCAGCGGCGCGAACCGGCGCGAGCGCGCCAGGTAACCGGCAAAGCACAGCGCCTGCAGCCACATCACCACCGCCGAGGCCGCTCCCAGGCCGGCCGGCCCCATCTCCGGCAGCGGGCCGAGGCCGAAGGTCAGCACGTAGCCCAGCGGCGCCAGCACGCCCAGCCCGGCGAAGCCCAGGACCATGGTCGGCAGGGTCCAGTGCAGGCCCTCGCTGAGGTAGCGCATGCAGAAGAACAGGATCAGCGCCGGCACGCCCCAGCGGATGGCATGGGCGAAGGCGGTGGCGCCGGGCACGATTTCCGGGGCGATGCCGAACGCGGCCAGCGCCAGCGGCGCCAGGCTCAGGAACGCGAACATCAGCAGTCCCAGGCCCGCGCCCAGCCACAGCGCCTGGCGGAACAGCGGCGCGATCGCGTCGCGGCGGCCGCTGCCGTCCAGCTGCGAGACCGAGGCGGTGAGCGCGATCAGGGTCCCGATCGGCACCATCATCGGCAGCCACAGCAGGGCGGTCCCGACCGTCACCGAGGCCAGGGTCAGGGTGCCGTGGCGTCCGGCGATGACGTTGTCGACGAAGCTGATCAGGCCGGTGGACACGTGCCCCAGCACCAGCGGCAGGGCGAGCGTGATCGTGGCGAGCAGCTCCGGGCCGAGGCGGCGCCCCGGCGGGGAGGATGCGGACATGGGGGATCGGCGGGGAAGCTGCGGTCGTGCCGGGGGCACTGGCACCGGGCTCCGCGGGCTGGCTATGTTACCCCTCCCCACGCCACGCCACCACGCCGTGCACGAAGGCCATCCGCGCGCCTGCGCCAACTGTTCCACCGAGCTCCACGGCGAGTACTGCCACCACTGCGGCCAGCACGCGCACAACCCGGTGCGCAGCTTCGCCCATGCCGTGGAGGAGGTGTTCGAATCGTTCTGGCACCTGGACGGGCGCATTTTCCTGACCCTGCGCCGGCTGCTGGTGCCCGGGCGCCTGGCGCTGGACTACCTGCAGGGCCGGCGCGCGCCCTACGTGGCGCCGATGCGGCTGTTCGTGGTGCTGTGCGTGCTGACCTTCTTCGTCGGCCGCCTGGTGATCCACCTGGGCGACGAGCCGGACGGCCAGGGCCCGAACCTGTCGGTGGAGGCGATCGACCGCTCGCTGGAGGAAGCCACCACGGTGGAGGAAGTCGAGCGCATCCGCAGCCAGCGCGTGGCCGACCTGGAGGAGGCGCGCGAGGCGCTGCCGCCCTACCTGGAGCCGGCGCGGGTCGGCATGGACCGCACCATCGCCGGGCTGCACGCGCAGGCCGACGCGCGGGTGCGGGCGCTCGGCGGCACGCCCGCGCCGCGCCCGGCCCAGGCCACGCCGCAGGCCGAAACCCGGCGCGAGCCAAGCACCTGGATCGAGCGGATCGGCGCGCGCATGGCGCGCAACGCCGAGCGCCTGCAGGATGATCCGGACCTGCTGACCAACGCCTTCCTCGGCAGCGTGCCCACCGCGCTGTTCCTGCTGGTACCGGTGTTCGCGCTGCTGCTGAAGCTGGCCTACCTCGGCAGCGGCCGGGTGTACCTGGAGCACCTGGTGGTGGCGCTCTACAGCCACGCCTTCCTGTGCCTGGCCCTGCTCGGGGAGATGCTGCTGTCGCTGCTGGCGGACTGGACCAGCACCTTCGTGCCGCTGGTGGCCGCCGGCATGGGCATGGTCGCGCTGGCGCTGTGGCTGTGGATGCCGACCTACCTGCTGCTGATGCAGAAGCGGGTCTACGGCGACGGCTGGGTGGCGACCCTGCTGCGCTTCGGCGCGATCGGCACGGTCTACTCGGTGATGATGCTGTTGGCGGCGGTCGTGGTGCTGCTGCTGAGCCTGGTGCGGCTGTAGCGCTCAGCGCCGCGCCGCCTCCTCCAGCCAGGAGCCGCTCCGCGCCGGCGGCAACGCCAGCAACTCGCGGCGCAGCTCGATCCGGCCGGCCGGGGACTGCCGCCGCAGCACCTCGGCCAGCTGCGCGCGCTGCGCCCCGTCCATGCCGCGCAGGACCTGCAGCAGCCGCACGCGTTCCTCCTCCGGCACGTAGCCCAGCCACGGCTGCAGCCGCGGCCAGTCGTTGCCCAGCTCCGGGCCGAACAGCCAGCCGCGGCGTTCCATGCCGTCCAGCGCGGCGAAGCGTTGCCGCAGCCGCTGCTGCTCGTCCGGCGGCAGGGACAGGAAGCGCGCGCCGGCCTCGCGCAGCCGCGCCTGCTCGTGCGCCGGCAGCCCGGCCCAGGCCTGCTGCGGCGGCGGCCCGCCTTCCGGCGCGGTCGGCGCCTGCACCGGCGCCAGCCCGTCCTCCTCGCGCTCGATCCGCGACTCCGGCGCACCGGCGGCATACCAGGCCAGCAGCGCCAGGTCCGCGACCACCGGGTCGGCCGGCAGTTCCTCCAGCGGCCGCGGCATCGGCTCGGCCGGCACCGCCGGCGGCCCGGGATCCGGCAGCGGTTCGACCAGGATCGGGCCGGGATCGTGCACCCGCAGGTCATCCACCGCGGGCCCGCCGTCGGCGTCCGCGGCCGGCGGCAACGGCGATCCCGGCTGTCGCCACCACCACAGCGCGGCACCGGCCAGCAGGGCCAGCAGCACGAGCAGCAGCGCCGGCCACCACCGCGACCGACGCCGGGCACGCCGCGGCGCCGGGCGCTCGGGCGACGCGGCGGCCGGGGCCTCCGGGCTGCCCGCGCCGGCGAGCGCGGTCTGGCGCAGGGCGGCGATGCGCTCCAGCCGGCTCTCCGGCAGTTCGCGCGCGGCGTGCTGGATGGCCTGGGCCAGGCGGTGCCAGGCGGCCACGTCCACCTCGCCGGCGGCATCGCGCGGGCAGGCCGCGGCCAGGCGCTCGCGATAGGTCTCCAGCGGGATGCCCAGCGCGTCGGCGGCCGGCTCCTCGTCCAGGCCGCCGGCCAGGCGCAGCAGCAGGGCGCGGCGGTCGGCCGGGGCCGGGCCGGCCAGCACCTCCAGTTCACCCGGCCAGTGGCCGGAGCCGGCTTCCAGCGGGCAGGTCGCCAGCAAGCGCCAGAAGCGGGCGGGCCACTCGGCCATCGGCAACTGCCCGGCCTCGGCCTTAAACGTGCGGCTGGCACCGGCCAGGGCGTGGTCGGCCGCGTCCGGGTCACCGCCCTGCAGCCACAGGAACACCCATGCGCGGCGTTCGCTGCCCCGGAGAAAGGCGGCCAGCGCCGGCGGTACGTCGGTGTGGGGGTGCAATTCTGATCCCGTGGAGCGTCGACAGGCCCGCGATGATATGCGCCCCGGCCGCGCCATGGCGCCTTGACGGATGCCCGATCAGGCGCTCCCCCCAGTGTTTATGCGGCCTGCGCCAGATCGGTTGTGCACAGCGCAAGCGCGCACAGGCTTGCGTGTCAAGGCGATATGACGCACCGCAAACCTTCACCCTTGTTCCACGGCCAAACCCATGATTTACAAGCACTTTTTCAGATGGCGTTTTTTTGACCAACCTGAGCGAGTGCCCGTTCTGGCCGCATTTGCGGCGTGAAGCCAGAGCCTCATGCACAAGGTTATCCACAGCTCGTGTGGATAACGGCGTTTCCCCTGTCAGGGCGGTGAGTTACGTGGCCTTTAGAAGGGTAACGCTAGCAATCCGCCGCAGGGCAGCAAACCGGGACCCGGCCCGGCCGCTTAGACTTCCGCCATGTCCCTCCCCGCTCCCACGGCAGACTGCCTCCGGGTCGCCTTGCCGGTACCCCTGCCGCGCCTGTTCGACTACCTGCCCCCGGCGGGAACGGTCGCCGGCGCCGGCGACGTGGGCCGGCGGGTACGGGTGCCGTTCGGCCAGCGCGAGCTGGTCGGGGTGGTGGCCGCGGTCGGGCCGGCCGAGGTCGGCGACGGCCTGCGCCAGGCCCTGGCCGTGCTCGACCCCGAGCCGCTGCTGCAGGGCGAGCTACTGGACTCCCTGCGCTGGCTGGCGCGCTACACCCATGCCCCGCTGGGGGAGGTCCTGGCCACCGCCCTGCCCAGCGCGCTGCGCAGCGGCGAGCCGCTGCCGGACACCCATGCCTGGGCCTGGCAGCTGACCGAGGCCGGGCGCACCGCCAGTGCCGGCCTGCGCCGCGGCACCCGCCCGCAACGGCTGGCCGCCCTGCTGCAGGACGGCCCGGTGGACGAGGACCGCCTGGCACTGGAGATCGACGGCTGGCGCGAGGCCGCGCGCGGGCTGCTCAAGCGCGGCCTGGTGGAACGGGTCGCGGTACCGGCCAGCGCCATGGCCCCGGCGCCGCAGCCCGGCCCGGAGCCCAACCCCGAGCAGGCCGAGGCGATCTCCACCCTGCGGGCCGCGCGCGGCTTCAGCCCGGTGCTGCTGGAAGGCGTGACCGGCAGCGGCAAGACCGAGGTCTACCTGCACGCCATCGCCGAATGCCTGGCCCGCGGCCGCCAGGCGCTGGTGCTGGTCCCGGAAATCGGCCTGACCCCGCAGACCCTGGCCCGCTTCCGCGCCCGCCTGGGCGTACCGGTGCACGCGCTGCACTCGGGCCTGGCCGATGGCGAGCGCGCGCGGGTATGGGCGGCGGCCTGGCGCGGCGAGGCGCGGGTGATCGTCGGCACCCGCTCGGCGGTGTTCACCCCGCTGCCGGAGGCCGGGCTGATCGTGGTCGACGAGGAACACGACGGCAGCTACAAGCAGCAGGACGGTATCCGCTACCACGCCCGCGACTTCGCCCTGGTGCGCGGCAAGGCACTGGACGTGCCGGTGCTGCTGGGCAGCGCCACGCCCTCGCTGGAAACCCTGCACAACGCCTGCGCCGGCCGCTACGGCTACCTGCGCCTGCGCCGCCGCGCCGGCGATGCGCGCCCGCCGGCCGTGCGCATCCTCGACGTGCGCAAGCGCCCGCTGCAGGCCGGGCTGGCGCCGGAGACCCTGCAGATGGTCGAGGCCGCGCTCAAGGACGGCGGCCAGGTGCTGGTATTCAAGAACCGTCGCGGCTACGCCCCGGTGCTGCTGTGCCACGACTGCGGCTGGAGCGCGCACTGCCCGCGCTGCAGTACCGAGGTGCAGTCCACGCCAATGACCGTGCACGCCGGCGGCGGGCGCCTGGTCTGCCACCACTGCGGCCACCGCCAGTCGCGCCCGCTGGCCTGCCCGGACTGCGCCAGCCTGGCGCTGCAGCCGCAGGGCGTGGGCACCGAGCGCCTGGAGGAGCTGCTGGCCGAACGCTTCGCCGGCTGGCCGGTGCTGCGCATCGACCGCGGCACCACCGCGCGCCGCGACGGCCTGCAGAAGCTGCTGGCCGAACTGGGCGACAAGCCCGGCATCCTGGTCGGCACCCAGATCCTGGCCAAGGGCCACGACCTGCCCAACCTCACCCGGGTGGTGGTGGTCGGCGTGGACGAGGGCCTGTTCTCCTCCGACTTCCGCGGCGGCGAGAAGCTGGCCCAGCTGCTGGTGCAGGTCGCCGGCCGCGCGGGCCGTGCGCGCAAGCCCGGCGAGGTGTGGTGGCAGACCCACCACCCCGACCATCCGCTGCTGCACGCGCTGATCAACGGCGGCTACGAATCCTTCGCCGCGGCCGAGCTGGTCCAGCGCGAGGCCGCGGCGTTCCCGCCCTATGCGCACCTGGCGATGCTGCGCGCCGAGGCCGGCCAGGTCGAGGCCGCCAGCGCGTTCCTGCGCGCGGCGCGGCACGTGCTGGAGGACGCCGCGTTCGCCGGCGGCAAGGCCCCGGAGGTCGAGCTGCACGGTCCGATCACCGCGCCGATGGCGCGCCGCGCCGGCCATTACCGCATGCAGCTGCTGGTGTCCTCGGCGCGGCGCGGCGCCCTGCATGCCTGCCTGGATGCCGCGCTGCCGGCGCTGTATGCGCTGCCGGAAGCGCGTCGCGCACGCTGGTCGCTGGACGTGGACCCGGTGGACCTGTACTGAGCGCGGCGCCGGCTCAGCCGGCCTTCTTCCGGGCCGGGGCCCGGCGGCGGGGCTTGTCGCGCACCCACAGGGTCTTGCCCTCCTCGCGCATCTCGAACAGGCCGGTGGCCTTCACCAGGTCCGAGAGCTTGCGGTAGCCGTAGTTGCGCGGGTCGAACGAGGCCTGGTTGCCGATCTGGCTGCCGACCACGTCCAGCCGGGTCCAGCCGTCGTCGCCACTGCCGGCATCCACCGCGCTGCGCAGCATCTGCACCAGGCGCGCGTCGTTGCGCAGTTCCTGCGGGTCCTTCGGCGCGGTGGAGCTGGCCTGGCCGTTGTCGGCGGCCGGCGTGCCCAGGGCCTCGACGTAGGTGAACTTGGAGCAGGCATTGACGAAGGGCGACGGCGTCTTCTTCTCGCCGAAGCCGTAGACCTTCATGCCGTCGGTCAGCAGGCGCATCACCAGCGGGGTGAAGTCCGCGTCGCTGGAGACGATGGCGAAGCCGTCGAGGTTGCGCGCGTACAGCAGGTCCATGGCGTCGATCACCATGGCCATGTCCGAGGCGTTCTTGCCGCTGGAATAGGCGAACTGCTGGATCGGCCGGATCGCGTACTCGTGCAGCACCGCTTCCCAGCTTTTGAGGTTGGGGCTCTTCCAGTTGCCGTAGGCGCGGCGCACGTTGGCCACGCCGTGGCGCGCCACCTCGGCCAGGACCAGGTCGATCTTCGAGGCCGGCGCGTTGTCGGCGTCGATCAGCAGGGCAATGCGTTTTTCCGGTTCGGCCATGGCGGCGCCTCGATGTGGACCGGCGGCAGTCTGGCACAGGGGGGATCGCCACGCCGCCAACGCGGCGCCCGCCGTGCCATCATCCGCCCATGGCCGCGACCCGCGAACTCACCCCCGCCCGGCGCCTGCGCAGCATCTTCAGCGGCTCGGTCGGCAACCTGGTGGAGTGGTACGACTGGTACGTCTACGCGGCGTTCTCGCTGTACTTCGCCGAGGTGTTCTTCCCCGGCGGCGACCGCACCAGCCAGCTGCTGAAGACCGCGGCGATCTTCGCGGTCGGCTTCCTGATGCGGCCGCTGGGCGGCTGGCTGCTGGGACGCTACGCCGACCGCCACGGGCGCAAGGCCGCGCTGCTGCTTTCGGTATGGATGATGTGCAGCGGCTCGCTGCTGATCGCGCTGACCCCCGGCTACGCCAGCATCGGCATCGCCGCGCCGGTGCTGCTGGTGCTGGCGCGGCTGCTTCAGGGCCTTTCGGTCGGCGGCGAGTATGGCACCTCGGCCACCTACCTCAGCGAGATGGCCAGCCGCGAGCACCGCGGCTTCTGGTCCAGCTTCCAGTACGTGACCCTGGTGCTGGGCCACCTGCTGGCACTGGGCGTGCTGCTTTCCCTGCAGCAGCTGCTCGACGCGGAGCAGCTGCGCGCCTGGGGCTGGCGCATCCCGTTCGCGATCGGTGCCCTGGCCGCGCTGGCGGCGCTATGGCTGCGGCGGACCATGCTCGAGACCGAGTCGTTCGTGCGCAGCGAGGCCGACGGCTCGCCGGCGCACCAGCGCCGCCAGGGCACGCTGCGCCTGCTGCTGCGGCACCCGCGTGCGCTGCTGAGCGTGGTCGGCCTGACCATGGGCGGCACCCTGGCCTTCTATACGTACACGACCTACGTGCACAAGTTCCTGGTCAACAGCGCCGGGCTTTCCAGCGAGAGCGCGGCGCGGGTCAACGCCGGCACGCTGTTCGTGTACATGCTGCTGCAGCCGCTGGTGGGCGCGCTGTCCGACCGCATCGGCCGGCGCCCGGTGCTGATCGCCTTCGGCGTGCTCGGCACCCTGCTCACCGTGCCGATCCTCGACCGCCTGCAGACGGTGCAGACCGCCGGCGAGGCGTTCTGGCTGGTACTGCTGGCGCTGGCGGTGGTCAGCGGCTACACCGCGATCAATGCGGTGGTGAAGGCCGAGCTGTTCCCGGTGGAGGTCCGCGCCCTGGGCGTGGGCCTGCCCTACGCGCTGACCGTGGCGATCTTCGGCGGCAGCGCCGAATACATCGCCCTGTGGTTCAAGCAGCACGGCATCGAGCGCGGCTTCTACTGGTACGTCACCGCCTGCATTGCATGCTCGCTGCTGGTGTACCTGTGGATGCCCGATACCCGGCGGCATTCGCGCATCGACCAGGATCCCGCCTGACGGCCCACCCCACCGGAGCCCCCATGAGCGCAGCCCCTCCCGATCGCCCCCATCTGGTCGTGATCGGAGGCGGCTTCGCCGGGCTCTGGGCCACCCGCGCGCTGGCCCGGGCGCCGCTGCGCATCACCCTGGTCGACCGCAGCAACCACCACCTGTTCCAGCCGCTGCTGTACCAGGTGGCGACGGCGGGACTCTCGGCACCGGACATCGCCGCGCCGCTGCGCCATATCCTGCGCCGCCAGCGCAACGTGGAGATCCGCCTGGCCGAGGCCAACGCGATCGATCCGCAGGCGCGCTGCGTCGCCCTCGCCGATGGAACCCGGTTGCAATACGACTACCTGCTGCTGGCCACCGGCGCGACCCACGCCTACTTCGGCAACGAACAGTGGGCCAGGCACGCGCCGGGCCTGAAGTCGCTGGACGATGCGCTGGAACTGCGGCGCAAGCTGCTGCTGGCGTTCGAGCGCGCCGAGGCCTGCGACGATCCGGCCGAGCGCGCGGCCTGGCTGGAATTCGCCATCGTCGGCGGAGGGCCGACCGGGGTGGAGCTGGCCGGCACCCTGGCCGAGATCGCGCGCCATACCCTGCGCGACCAGTTCCGCAACATCGATCCGGCCAGCGCGCGCGTGCGCCTGATCGAGGCCGGACCGCGCGTGCTCGCCTCTTTCCCCGAGGCGCTTTCGCAGAAGGCGCGGCGCCAGCTGGAGAAGCTGGGCGTGGAAGTCAGCACCGGCGTGCCGGTGACCGGTATCGACGCCGGCGGCTACCGGCTGGGCGACACCTACGTGCGTTCACGCACCATCGTCTGGGCCGCCGGCGTGGCCGCTTCGCCGCTGGCGCGCTCGCTGGGCGTGCCGCTGGATCGCGCCGGGCGCGTGCCGGTCGGGCCGGACCTGTCGGTACCGGGCCATCCGGAGATCTTCGTGGCCGGCGACCTGGCCGCGGTGAAACAGGCCGACGGTTCGCCGGTACCGGGCGTGGCGCCGGCGGCCAAGCAGATGGGCCGGCATGTCGCCCGCGCGATCCAGGCGCGGCTGCAGGGCGTGCCCGCGCGGCCGTTCCGCTACCGCGACTTCGGCAACCTGGCCACGATCGGGCGCATGGCCGCGGTAGTCGACATCCACGGCCTGCGGCTATCGGGCGTGCTGGCCTGGTGGTTCTGGCTGGCCGCGCACGTGTTCTTCCTGATCGGCTTCCGCAACCGCCTGGTGGTGCTGCTCAACTGGGCCTGGGCCTACTGGAGCCACCAGCGCGCGGCGCGGATCATCCTCGGCCGCGAGCCTGGCGGCGAACCCGGCGCGCCACCGCCGCCGTAGCGTTCCTCCTCAGCCGCGGTCGTCGGGCAGGTGCGCCGCCGGCAGATGCCAGCCGTGGCGGATGGCCATGTAGCGCAGGCCGAAGCAGACCAGCGCGCCCACCGCCATCGCCGGCGTACGCGGCAGGTCGAACACATCGGCCAGCGCGACCACGCCGCCGCCGGCCAGGGCCGCCACCGCGTACAGCTCGGCCTTGAGCACCACCGGGATGCGCGCCACCAGCACGTCGCGGGCCACGCCGCCGCCGATGCCGCTGAGCATGCCCAGCAGGGTCGCGGCAAATGGCGAGAGCCCGTAGTCCAGTGCCTTGCTGGTACCCAGCACCGCGAACAGGGCCAGGCCGGCGCCATCGAACACCTGCACCGGGTTGCGCATGCGCTCGATGGCCTGGTGGCGGTAGAACGTCACCACGCCGGCAAGCATCGCCACGGCCAGGTAGCGCCAGTCGGCCAGCGCCGCCGGTGGCTGTGCGCCAATCAACACGTCGCGCGCCAGGCCGCCGGACACCGCCGCGGCGCAGGACAGCACCAGCACGCCGAACACGTCCAGGCGGTAGCGCACCGCGAGGGTGCCGCCGCTGAGGGCGAACACGAAGGTGCCGAGCAGGTCGAACAGCAGCAGGAGCAGGCTCACGGCGTGTCAGGTCCCGGGATCCAGGGGAAGCATCGCAGCGGCCGGCGGCGGTGTCATGCCGGCGCCGCGCAAACAAAACGGCCCGGGGAAACCCGGGCCGTCGGCGTGGCGCGCTGGTTGGCGGCTTCAGGCCGCCAGCAGCGCGCGCATCTTCTTCATGGCGTTGGCCTCGATCTGGCGGATGCGCTCGGCGGACACGCCGTACTCGTCGGCCAGCTCCTGCAGGGTCACCTTGTTCTCGTCGTCCAGCCAGCGGCGGGCGATGATGTCGCGCGAACGCGCGTCGAGGTTGGCCAGGCCCTCGCGCAGCAGTTCCAGCTGGTGGCCTTCGCTGTCCTCGCGCTCGTAGGCCTGCGAGGGATCCTCGTCGTGCGCCACCAGGTAGGCGGCCGGCGACGGCAGGGCGTGGTCCTCGTCCTCGTCGACGGGCGCGTCGAAGCCGATGTCGCGGCCGGACAGGCGCGCCTCCATCTCCAGCACCTCGCGCTCGGAGACGTTGAGGTCCTTCGCCACCGCGCTGACCTCGGCGGCGTTCATCCAGCCCAGGCGGGTCTTGGCCTTGCGCAGGTTGAAGAACAGCTTGCGCTGGGCCTTGGTCGTGGCGACCTTCACGATGCGCCAGTTCTTGAGGATGAACTCGTGGATCTCGGCGCGGATCCAGTGCACGGCGAAGCTGACCAGGCGCACGCCCAGGTCGGGGTCGAAGCGCTTGACCGCCTTCATCAGGCCGATGTTGCCTTCCTGGATCAGGTCGCCCAGCTGCAGGCCATAGCCGTTGTAGCCGCGGGCGACGTGCACCACGAAGCGCAGGTGCGAATGCACCAGTTCGCGCGCGGCATCCAGGTCGTTCTGGTCGCGGTAGCGGCGCGCCAGCGCCTGTTCCTGCTCCACGCTCAGCACCGGGATCTGGTGCACGGCGCTGATGTAGGCGTCGAGCGAGCCGAGCGGGCTGGGAACCGGCAGGTTGTTGGCGACGAGCGCGGTGGAACGGATGGTCTGGGTCATGGCAGGCATCTTAGCAATCGGGGGGTTGGACTGCTAACGCCGGGACTGGTTCCCCAGCATTGCGGTGGTGGAACGATTCCGTTCAGCGAATCGCAAGGAAAAACAGGCACTTGGACGAGCCGGGAAGCATGCCCCAGACTCCGCCACGGGGCCGTGAGTTCCCCGGATGCGACCCCGGTCTCACTCCGACGGCAGCGGTGGCAGGTCGAACACCAGGACCTCGGCGCCCTCGCCGGCCTCGATCCGGACCTCCGCCTCGTCGCGGTAGCGCAGGGCGTCGCCGGCGGCCAGGCGCTGGCCATTGACGGTGGCGGCGCCGCGAAGCAGGTGGACGTAGGCCAGCCGCCCGGGGGCCAGGGCCAGCCGCGCCTGCTCGGCGCCGTCGAACAGGCCCGCGTACAGGCGCGCGTCCTGGTGCATGCGCAGCGAGCCTTCGGCCCCGTCCGGGGACACCAGCAGGCGCAGGCGGCCACGCTTCTCCTCCGGGGCGAAGCGCTTCTGCTCGTAGCCGGGGGCGATCCCGGTGCGCTCGGGCAGGATCCAGATCTGCAGGAAGTGGGTGGTCCGCTCCGGGTCCGGGTTGAACTCGGAGTGGGTGACCCCGGTGCCGGCGCTCATGCACTGGACCTCGCCCGGGAGGATGCGCTCGACGTTGCCCATCGAGTCGCGATGCGCCAGCGCGCCCTCCAGCACGTAGCTGATGATCTCCATGTCGCGGTGGCCGTGGGTGCCGAAGCCCTGGCCGCCGGCGACCCGGTCCTCGTTGATCACCCGCAGCGGGCCCCAGTGCACGTGCTCGGGGTCGAAATAGCCGGCGAAGGAGAAGCTGTGCCAGGAGTCCAGCCAACCGTGGTTGGCGTGGCCGCGTTCGCGGGCCGGGCGCAGGGTGATCAATGGGCACCTCCGGGGTGCAGGCGGGAAGGATGGGCCTGGCTGGCGCGGGCGCGGCGCCAGGCATCGAAGCTGAAATCGCCGGCGCCGTGCGCCGCCAGCAGCACCAGGCCGCCGCCCAGGAACAGGCTGCGCGCCAGCTCGATCACCTGTTGCGGTTCGCCCGGGGCGGGCACGCCCAGGGCCGGCGCCAGCACGAGGACGGCCAGCGCCAGCGCCGCCGGCCGGGTCCAGGCGCCGGCCAGCAGCGCCAAGGCGGCAGCCAGGCCGGCCAGCCCCGCTAGGGCGCCGGCATCGGCCAGCATGGCCCAGGCCTCGCCGCCCAGCACCAGGGCCAGGGCGATGCGCGCGAGCAGTGCATATAGATGGTGCATGGCGGCCTCGTGGGGATGCCCCGCGGGGAAAGCGGGGCTCCGGATGGCGGCCAGCATGATTGCTTTCACCGGCGGGATAAACCCGCCAATGGAATACTTATTGTTCTACCGATGACTTTTCGGCCCGCAGCATGACCTCGACCTCGGCCCGCGGCGGCAGCGACCAGTCCACCGGTGCCTGGCCGCGGCGGACCAGGTACTCGTTGGCCGCGGCGAAGTGGCCGCAGCCGAAGAAGCCGCGATAGGCCGACAGCGGCGAGGGGTGCGGGGCCTTCAGCACCCGGTGGCGGCGGGAATCGATGATCCGGCCCTTGGCCTGGGCGTAGCTGCCCCAGAGCATGAACACCAGGCCCTCGCGCTCGCGCGCCAGGGTCTCGATGGCGTGGTCGGTGAAGCCTTCCCAGCCCTTGCCCTGGTGCGAGCCGGCACGGCCCTGTTCCACCGACAGCACGGCGTTGAGCAGCAGCACCCCGCGCCGCGCCCAGGGCAGTAGGCAGCCGTGGTCCGGGCGCGGCAGCCCCAGCTCGTCGCCGATCTCCTTGAAGATGTTCTCCAGCGACGGCGGCACCGGCACCCCCGGCAGCACCGAGAAGCACAGGCCATGGGCCTGGCCCGGGCCGTGGTACGGATCCTGGCCCAGGATCACCACCTTGACCTGGTCGAACGGGGTGGCGTCGAACGCGGCGAACAGGCGTGGCCCGGGCGGATACACCTGCACCCCGGCGGCCTTGCGCTGGCGCAGGAACGCCGACAGCTCGCGCATCTCCGGGCGCAGCAGCCAGTCGCCGATGCGCGCCTTCCAGGACGGCTCGAGGCGGATGACGGGTTCGTCGGCCATGGGGGACTGCATCTCCTGCCGCGCGGCGCGCCGCTAGCGGTCTTCCAGCCGCGCCAGGCGCAGCTGGAACAGCACCTTGGTGACCAGCAGGCGTTCCTCGATCGGCTTCTGCACCAGGTCGTTGGCGCCGGCGCGCAGCAGCTCGGACTGGTTGTGGCGGTTGGCATCGCCGGTCATGACCAGCACCGGCAGGCGGCGCTTGCCGTAGTCGAAGTCGATGCGGATGCGCTCGACCACGTCGCGGCCGCTCAGCTCGCCCTTGAGGGTCACGTCGGTCAGCACCAGGTCGATGCGCGGCACCCGGCCCAGCGACTCGGCGGTCAGCAGCGCGAACGCCTCCTCGGCGGTGAGCACGTGCACCACCTCCAGCTGCTGGCGCTCGAGCATGCGCTTGGTGGCCTCGGCCACCACCCGGCTGTCCTCGATGTAGAGCACGCGCGCGCCGGCGATCGGCTGCGGCTGCACGTAGCCGCGGATGAACTCGACCAGGGCCTCGTGGCCCAGCGACTTGTCGAAGTAGTCGGTGACGTATTCGGTGAAGCGGCGCTCGACCAGGTGCTGCTGGGCGTCGCCGGAGACGACGATGATCGGCACGTAGGCCTGGGCCGCGGCGCGCACGCTGCGCGCCAGCTCCATGCCGTCGCCGTCCGGCAGCGACAGCGCGGTGGTCACCAGGTCGACCGGGCCGGCCTCCAGCGCCTCGCGCGCCTCCTCGATGCTGGAACAGCCCACCACTTCAACGCCCGGCAGTTCGCGCACCAGCACGTCGGCGATCAGCTTGCGTACCAGCTTGGAACCATCGGCGACCATCACCCTGGGGTTGTCGCGGATCAGGTATTTCAGGTCGTGCGAGGCCATCAGGTCTCCGTGGGACGGGTCTGGCGCAGGAAATGGCCGGTGACCGCCCAGGCCCCCAGCCACCCCAGCAGGACGGTGCCCACCAATACCATCGCGGAGTGGAAGGCATCCAGTCCCTGCAGCGCGAAACGGCTGCCGTAGCTCTGGCTGAGCGCGGCCAGCGGCCCGCCCAGGGCGGCGCCGGCGGCGGCGATCAGGCCCAGCGCGAGCACCCCGGCGCCCAGGCCGTACCAGGCGCCCAGGTACAGGAACGGGCGGCGGATGAAGCCGTCGCTGGCGCCCAGCAGCTGCAGCACGCCGATCTCCTCGCGCCGCGACTGGATGTCCAGGCGCACGGTGTTGCCGACCACCAGCAGCGCGCCCAGGCCCAGCAGCACCGACAGCACCTGGACCACGCGCTGGCCGAAGCGCAGCCAGGCATCCAGGCGCTGCCGCCAGAGCGCGTCGTGCTGCACCAGGTCGGCCTGCGGCAGCGCCTCCAGCTCGGCCGCCAGCCGGGCCTCGTCGGCCTCCGCGGCGGGGGTGACCACCAGCAGCGCCGGCAGCGGGTTGTCGCCCAGCGCGTCGATCGCCTCGCCCAGGCCGGCTTCGCGCAGCTCGGCCAGGCCCTGCTCGGGGCTGCGCAACTCGACCGCGGCCACCCCGGCGCGGCCGCGCAGCTGCCCGGCCAGCATGGACGCCGCCGGCATGGCCACGTCCTGCTTCAGGAACACGTTGATCTCGCGCGACTGCTGCACGCTGCCGGCGAAGTGGCGCAGGTTGTCCATCACGATCGACAGGCCCAGCGGCAGCGCCAGGGCCAGGCCCATGACCGCCACGGTCAGCAGGGTCGCCCAGGGCTTGCCCGCGGCGCGGCCGGCGCTGAAGGCCAGGCTGTGCAGGTGCTGGTCGAACCACACGCGCAGGCGCGAGGGCGCGGAGGGGGCGGTCGCCTTCTTCGCGGTGCTCATTCGGCCAGGTCCTTCGGCGAGATGTCGTCGACCAGGCGACCGTGGTCCAGCACCAGCACCCGCTTGCGCATGCGCTTGAGCAGGGCCAGGTCGTGGCTGACCACCAGCACGCTGGTGCCGCGCTCGGGCAGCCCGGCGAACAGGGCCATGATCTCCGCGGCGAGGGTCGGGTCGAGGTTGCCGGTCGGTTCGTCGGCCACCAGCAGCGGCGGCTCGGCGATGATCGCCCGGGCGATGCCCACGCGCTGCTGCTCGCCGGCCGACAGCTGGGTCGGCAACGCCTTCTCGCGGTGGCCCAGGCCCATGCGTTCGAGCACCGAGCGCACCCGCTTGCCGATCTCGGCGCGGCGGGTGCCGCGCAGGATCAGCGGCAGGGCCACGTTCTCGCCGACGGTGCGGTCGGTCAGCAGGCGGTGGTCCTGGTAGACCACGCCGACCTGGCGCCGGTGCAGGGCGACCTTGCCGCCACGCACGCGCTGCAGGTTGCGCTCGCCCAGCAGCACCGCGCCGCGGGTGGGGCGTTCGGACAGGTGGATGAGCTTGAGCAGGGTGCTCTTGCCGGCGCCGGAATGGCCGGTGACGAACAGCATCTCGCCCTCGTCCACGCCGAAGCTGACATCGACCAGCGCCTGGTGCCCCCCGGGGTACTGCTTGCTGACGTTTTCGAATCGCAGGACGGTCATGCCGCGATTATGCGGGGGCGCGCACGGCGAAGCGACCGCGACGGCGACGGCCGGCAGGAATCGTGGCTCCAGACGCACGTATCCCCGGACGTGGCGGCCACGACCGGGGATACGGGATGCAGCGAAGCGCCGCCCGCGCGGGGCGACGGATCAGCCGCCGACCAGCGAACGCAGCTTGCGGCCGATGCGGCCCAGCAGGGACTCGCGCTTGGGCTCCTGGGCCGGCACGGGACCACGTACCGACGGGGCCGACTGGCGGATCGCCGGCACCGCGGACGGATTGGCCTGGTCGCCGGCCTGCACCGCACCGTCGACCGGCTTGCCGCGACGGCGGCGACGGCGCTTGCGCGGGGCGCGCTCGCCCTCGCCGGCCACGGCCGGGACCTCGTTGCCCTCGACCGGCGGCTGCTGGCGCGGCGCGCGCTCCGGCGCGGCCGCCTGGGCCTCGCCAGCGGCGGCGGGAGCAGCGGCCTCGACCTGCGGCTTGCGGCGCGGACGACGCTCGCCGCCCTCGCGGCGCTCGCCACCGCTGCGGCCAGCGCCGGCGCCGCCACGGCCGCAGCGCGAACGGCCGCCACCGCGGCGCTCCTCGTCGGCGGCGCGCTGCTCGCGCGCCTCGCGGAAGATCTGGCCGATGCTCTCCTCCTCGCCCTCTTCCGCGGACTCGCCTTCCGGACGCACGCGCTCCGGGCGCGGCAGCGGGGTCAGCAGCTCCGGGGTGACCGGCTCGGACGGGATCTTCTGCTCGATGTAGGCCTCGATGTCCGGCAGGCTCATCGCGTAGCGCTCGCAGGCGAAGCTAATCGCGTCGCCCTCCTCGCCCAGGCGCGCGGTGCGGCCGATGCGGTGGACGTAGTCCTCGGCGTCGAACGGCAGGTCGTAGTTGTAGACGTACTTGATGCCGTCGATGTGCAGGCCGCGGGCGGCCACGTCGGTGGCCACCAGGATCTCCAGCTGGCCCTTCTGGAAGCGGTTGAGCAGGGTCTCGCGCTTCTTCTGCGGCACGTCGCCGGACAGCACGCCCACGCGGTAGCCGGCCTTCTCCAGGGCACGGGCCACGCGCTCGACGTACACCTTGGTGTTGACGAACACCATGGTGCGGGCGCCCTCGCTGCGCGACAGCAGGCCCAGCAGCAGCGGCAGCTTCTCCTCGTCGGCCGGGTAGTAGAGCTTCTGGCGCACGCGCGCGGCGGTGACCGTCTCGGCCTCCACCACCAGCTTCTCCGGCTCGTTCATGTGCTCGTAGGCCAGCTCCAGCACGCGGTGGCTGAGGGTGGCCGAGAACAGCAGGGTCTGGCGCTCGGTGCGCACCGGCATGCGCCGCAGCAGGAAGCGGATGTCCTTGATGAAGCCGAGGTCGAACATGCGGTCGGCCTCGTCCAGCACGCACACCTCGCAGGCATGCAGGGACACCACCTTGTGCTGCTTGACGTAGTCGATCAGGCGGCCGGGGGTGGCGATGATCACGTCCACGCCCTGCTGCAGCAGCTCACGCTGCTTGTCGTAGTCCACGCCGCCGTAGACCAGGGCGAAGCGCAGGCCCAGGTGCGAGCCGAACTTGACCGCGTCCTTGTGGATCTGGATCGCCAGCTCGCGGGTCGGGGCCAGGATCAGCGCGCGCGGATCCTCCGGCTTGCGCTCGGCCAGGGCCGGGCGGGTCAGCAGGCGGTTCATCACCGCGACCAGGAAGGCCAGGGTCTTGCCGGTGCCGGTCTGGGCCTGGCCGGCGACGTCGCGCCCGGCCAGGGCGACCGGCAGGGTCAGCGCCTGGATCGGGGTGCAGCGGGTGAAGCCTGCCGACTCGAGCCCGGCGAGCAGCTCCGGATGCAGGTCGAAGGAGGAAAACGTTACATCGGTCAGCGGCTTGTCGCTCATCATCCAGTCTTCATGTGGCCTGGCCCAGCGTGGCCGGACAGGCGGCCTTTGGCGGCCTTGCAAATACGTTCCCGGCCGCCGCACACTGCGCCGGCGCCGGGCCGCGCGGCCGTCGGTGGGACGGTGTAGCCCACTTGACATCTCCGCGGAACGCCCCAGTTTAACCCAAGCAGCCCCCCCGCCCTGCGTGGAGGGCATCCGCAATCCCACGGAGACCCAAGTGAACGACAAGGTGATGCATATCGGCGATGCCGATTTCGACAGCGCCGTGCTGCAATCCCAGGAACCGGTCCTGGTGGACTTCTGGGCCGAATGGTGCGGCCCGTGCAAGATGATCTCGCCGATCATCGACGAGCTCGCCGAGGCCTACGAGGGCCGCATGAAGGTGGCCAAGGTCAACATCGACCAGAACCGGGCCACGGCGATCAAGTACCACGTGCGCTCGATCCCGATGCTGCTGCTGTTCAAGGACGGCCAGGTCCAGGCGACCCAGGTCGGCGCGGTCGGCAAGGGCCAGCTGACCCAGATGATCGACAAGACCCTGGCGGCCTGAAGCCGCCGCGGCGGGCGGCCACGGCCGCCTGCCGCACGGGCCTGAACGCAGGCCCCGCCCGCCTCCCGCGGCGCTTGCCGCCGCCAGGAACCTGGTGCTAGTGTCGGCAGGTCCGGTCGCGCTGCGCGGCCGCCGTCCCGCCGGAACGTTGCCGCCGCAAGTCGCGCCAGGCCGGCGCACCCCACCCATGAGTCATCCGCCCGCTTCCGGGCGCTCGCATCTGCCAGCGAGGAATTCCAGTCTTGTCCGAGAACACCCAGCCTGAAGCGCCCGGGAGCGACGACGCACCCGCCGAGAAGCGCGCCCGCAAGCGCGTGGCCAAGCCCGCCGACGCCGCTGCCGGCGCCGCCGAATCCACCCCCGCCAACCCGCCGGTCCAGGCTGCGCTGCCGATGCCCTCGGCGCCGGCCGCTGCCGCTCCGGCGCCTGCCGCCCCGGCCCCGGCCCCGGCCGCCCAGGGCGGCGCCCAGAACGCGCCGCAGGCGGCCGAGTCCGCGCCGGCCCAGCAGCCGTCCGCCCCGCAGGGTGGCGGCCAGCAGGGCGCGCCGCAGAGCCAGAACGGCCAGAACGGCAACGGCGGCCAGGGCGGCAACGACGGCGGCGAGCGCGAGCAGCGCGAGGGCGGCGGCCGCAACCGCCGCGAGCGCTTCCGCAACCGCCGCGAACGCCAGCGCGAGCGCTTCCGCGAGGAAGGCGGCATGCAGGACGAGGGCGGCAACGGCGGCCAGCAGAACCCGCAGCGGCCGCAGCCGAGCGTGCCCGAGGGCTTCCCGACCTACACCCTCAGCGACCTCAAGCGCATGCCCGCGCACAAGCTGCTGGAGATCGCCGAGCAGCTGAACATCCACGAGGGCGTGGCCCGCGCGCGCAAGCAGGACGTGATCTTCGCCCTGCTGAAGGTGCTCACCCGCCACGGCGAGGGCGTGCAGGCCGACGGCGTGCTGGAGATCCTGCCGGACGGCTACGGCTTCCTGCGCAGCGCCGAGGCCAGCTACCTGGCCGGCCCGGACGACACCTACATCTCGCCCAGCCAGATCCGCCGCTTCAACCTGCGTACCGGCGACCACCTGTCCGGCCGCATCCGCTGGCCCAAGGACGGCGAGCGCTACTTCGCCCTGTCGGTGGTGGACACCATCAACGGCGAGCCGCTGGAGGCGAGCAAGAACAAGACCCTGTTCGAGAACCTGACCCCGCTGTTCCCGCGCCGGCGATTCCGGCTGGAGCGCGGCGACGGCTCGACCGAGGACATCACCGGCCGCATCCTCGACCTGATGGCCCCGCAGGGCAAGGGCCAGCGCTCGCTGATCGTCTCCCAGCCGAAGGCGGGCAAGACGATGATGATGCAGCAGATCGCCACCGCGATCACGACCAACCACCCGGACGTGCACCTGATCGTGCTGCTGATCGACGAGCGCCCGGAGGAAGTGACCGAGATGCAGCGCACCGTGCGCGGCGAGGTCATCTCCTCGACCTTCGACGAGCCGGCCGCGCGCCACGTGCAGGTCGCCGAGATGGTGATCGAGCGCGCCAAGCGCCTGGTCGAGCACAAGAAGGACGTGGTGATCCTGCTCGACTCGATCACCCGCCTGGCCCGCGCCTACAACAACGTGGTGCCGTCCTCGGGCAAGGTCCTGACCGGCGGCGTGGACGCCAACGCCCTGCACCGCCCGAAGCGCTTCTTCGGCGCCGCGCGCAACGTCGAGGAAGGCGGCTCGCTGACCATCATCGCCACCGCGCTGATCGACACCGGCAGCAAGATGGACGAGGTGATCTACGAGGAGTTCAAGGGCACCGGCAACTCCGAGGTGCACCTGAGCCGCCGCATCGCCGAGAAGCGCGTGTTCCCGGCCATCGACATCAACCGCTCCGGCACCCGCCGCGAGGACCTGCTGATCGAGCCGGAACTGCTGCAGAAGATCTGGATCCTGCGCAAGCTCCTGCACCCGATGGACGAGATCGGCGCGATGGAGTTCATGCTCGACAAGATGAAGAACACCAAGTCCAACGACGAGTTCTTCAGCTCGATGAAGCGCTGAAGGCCGCCCGCAAGGCGCAGCCAGGCAACACGGGAAGCCCCGCCACCGGCGGGGCTTCCTGTTTCCGTCCGGTGGCGCCGGACGGGCCTACAGGCCGCGGCCGGCCGGGGTCAGCATCACCCCGCTCCTGGCGCCCACCGCGTTCACGCTGCCACCGGCCATGGCCTCCAGCGGGCCGCCCTGTTCATCTTCCGGCACCCACGGCACCTTGCGCCGCGGGCCGGGCACGTAGGCCTGCCATTCGCCGTAGCGGTTGCGCTGGTCGAAGGTGAAGGCCAGCGGTACTCGCACCAGCCAGTACTCGCGCCCGGCCTCCGGCCCCTGGGTCGGCACGTTGAATTTCCAGCTGCGCGCGCCGCGCACGGCGGCGCGGGCGAAGATGTCGCGCCACTTGTCGGCATCGCGCTCGGGCAGGAAGTGCAGGTTGACCTGCTCGTCGGCGGCGTCCAGCACCTTGCCGTCGGGGCCGACCTTGAGCACCAGGTAGACCGTGGCCTCCACGCCGATCTCGGCGGCCGCCTCCGGGTACGGCGGCGGCGGCATCCGCGCCGCCGCCAGGTCGTAGCCACCGCCCTTCTCGACGGGGGTGAAGCTGGCCGCCTGCAGGACGATGCGCATGCCGCCGTCCGCGCTGGGCCTGGCCACCAGGTACAGGCCCATGCGGTTGCGCAGCGCCACCGGCTTGCCGTCCACCATCGGTGGGTCGAATTCCCAGCGCGCGATATGGAAATCCAGGAACCGGCGCACCTCGGCCGGCAACCGGTTGGCGCCGGTGAGTTCGTACTCCAGCGGCTTGCCTTCCGGTCCCACCACGATCGTGCCGGCGACATGGATGCCGGCTTCCGCCTCGGCCTGGCCCGGCGCCGGCTTCCTCGCCCCCAGCGCCACCGCACTGACCGCCCACAGGACACACACCAACCACCACGGACTGCGCATGTTCTCCCCTCCCCTTGGGCCTCCCCTTTGGGCCCCGGCGGAGTCTAGCGCCGTCGCGGCGTCGTCGCCGCAGGGCAGACCGCGGGGCGGATCAGCCCCCGGCCTGGGCGACCAGCTTCAGCTGGCCGGGCGCATCCGCCACGTGCAGGGTGTTGCCGGCCAGCGACTCCAGTGGCTGGCGGACGTCGGCTTCCCCGAACCAGTCGACCTGGCGCCACGGCCCGACGACGTAGGCCTGCCACTTGCCGTACTGGTCGCCGGCGCCGGGCAGGGCGGACGGGATGTAGTGCACCGGGACGCGCAGCCGCCAGTACGGGAGCCCGGCGAGCTCGCCGCGGGTCGGCGGCTGGAACGTCCATGCGCGCGCCGCGCGCAATGCGTTGCGGGCGAACAGGTCGCGCCATTTCCCTTCGCTGCCCGCGTCGGGAATGAAATGCAGGTTGACCTGCTCGTCCACCGCCTCCACCACCTTGCCGTCGGGGCCGATCCTGAGCGCGACGTAGACCACGGCGCCGCCCCCGTCGCCGGCCGCCAGGGCCGCGCGGGGATACTCCGGCGGGATCAGCCTGCGCCTGCGCAGTTCGTATTCGGTGTCCCGGGCCGCCGGCCGGAACGAGACGCTTCCCAGTTCGAGGCGCATGCCCTCGCCCTCGGGCACCGCCCTGAGGTGGATGTCCATGAGGTTGTCCAGGGCCACCGCGCGGCCCTCCAGCATCGGCGGCTCGAACTGCCAGCGCGGGATATGCAGGTCCAAGAACCGGCGGACCCCGGCCGGCAGCCGGTCCGGATCCTTCAGCTGGTACTCGCTGGGCTTGCCGTCGGGCCCGACGACGATCCGGCCGGAAACCAGCATGCCGGCTTCGACCTGCGGCTCGCCGCCGCCCTCCGCCGCCAGCGCCAGGCCCGCAACCACCCAGAGCACGACTGCCCACCACCATGGACTGCGCATGTGGATCCCTCCCTTGGACCGGCGGCGAGGCTAGCACAGGCCCGTGCCGAACCGCCCGCGCGCACCGCGGACAGCGGCCAGTCACGTCCGGCCGCCCACGCGGCGCCATCCGCGGCGATAATCGGGCCAATCGATGGACGGCACCTTGCCCGGCAACCTGAGTTTCGAACTGGCGCTGGTGCTGCTGGCGGCTGCGATCGCGGTCGTGCCGCTGTTCCGCCGGCTGGGCCTGGTGGCGGTGCTGGCCTACCTGGCCACCGGCGTGCTGCTGGGGCCGCACGGGGTGGGCGCGGTCAGCGACCCGGAGCGGATCCTGGGCGCGTCCGAGCTGGGCGTGATCATGCTGCTGTTCGTGATCGGCCTGGAGGTGTCCCCCGCGCGCCTGGGCCTGCTGCGGCGGCCGGTGTTCGGCGCCGGGGGCGCCCAGGTGTTCGTGTCGGCGCTGTTCCTGGGCGCGGCCCTGTTCTTCTACGGCGTGCACTGGAAGGGCGCGCTGGTGGCCGGCCTCGGCCTGGCCCTGTCCTCCACCGCGGTGGGCCTGCAGATGCTGGGCGAGCGCCGCGAGCTGGGCAGCGACCACGGCCAGCTGGCATTCGCGATCCTGCTGTTCCAGGACCTGGCGGCGATCCCGCTGCTGGCGGTCATCCCGCTGCTGGGGGGTGTCAAGGACGAGAGCCTGACCTGGGCCATGGTCGGGCACGCGCTGGGCGCGCTGGCGCTGGTGTGGTTCGGCGGGCGCCTGCTGATGCGGCGCGGGCTCAAGGTGGTGGCCAGCATCCGCACCCCGGAAGTATTCACCGCCACCGCCCTGCTGGCGGTGCTGGGCAGTGCCTGGATCATGCAGCAGGCCGGGCTGAGCCCCGGCCTGGGCGCGTTCATCGCCGGCGTGCTGCTGGCCGACTCGGAGTACCGGCACGAGCTGGAATCGCAGATCGAGCCGTTCAAGGGCCTGCTGCTGGGCCTGTTCTTCATCGCCGTGGGCATGGGCATCGACCTGGACCGGATCGTCGCCGAGCCCTGGCTCATCGCCGCCGGCGTGGGCCTGCTGCTGGTGGTGAAGTTCGGCGTGCTGCTGGGCATCGGCAAGGTGGCGCGGCTGCAGCCCGGGCACGGCCTGCTGCTGGGCGGCACCCTGTGGCTGGGCGGCGAGTTCTCTTTCGTGGTGTTCCACGAGGCGCTGCGCGTGCGCCTGCTCACCACCGCCGAGTACGACCGTCTGGCGGCGGTGGTCGGTGTGTCGATGGCGCTGATGCCGCTGCTGCTGATGGCGCTGGACCGCTACCTGCACCGGCGGCGCGAGGAGCAGCCGCCGGCGCCGGCGCCGCAGTACGACAGCGCCGCGCCCGGGGTCGAGAAGCCGCAGGTGCTGATCGCCGGGGTCGGCCGCTTCGGCCAGATCGTGGCGCGGGTGCTGGCGGCGCAGAAGATCCCGTACGTGGCCCTGGACCGCAGTCCGCAACGGGTGGAGGACGTGCGCCGCAGCGGCGGCCGCATCTTCTACGGCGACCCCACCCGCTCGGACCTGCTGCGCGCCGCCGGCGCCGAGCACGTCAAGGTGTTCGTGATCTGTGCCGACGAGCCGGAGACCACGCTGCAGGCGGTGCGCCTGATCCGCCGCCAGTACCCGCAGGCGCGGGTGCTGGCGCGCGCGCGCGACCGCCAGCACGCCTGGCGGCTGATGGACCTGGGCACCGAGCCCTACCGCGAACTGCTGGGCACCAGCCTGGAAGTGGCCGGGCGGGTGCTGTGCGAGCTGGGCATGCCCGAAGCGCAGGCGGCCGAGCACGTGCGCCGCTTCCGCGCCCACGACGAGGCCCTGCTGCAGGAGCAGTACCTGGTCTACGACGACGAGGACGCGCTCAAGCGCAGTGCGCAGCAGGCACGCGCCGAGCTGGTGCGGCTGTTCGAGGCCGATGCCGGGGACCCGGCGGTCAGCCGTCCGGCGCAGGACGCGCCGCCGGCCCCGCCCTCCGACAGGGACTGAGCCGCGGCCTTGCCGGCGCGCTCAGTTGCGCGGCTGGTTGAGGAAGCGCGCCATCGACACCCCGGTGGCCTGGTGCGCGGGCACGAACTCGGCGGCCACGTCGACGAAGCCGCGCATCACCGCGATGTCGCGCGGGGTGCGGTTGAGGGTGTCGCGCAGGTCCGGGTCGGCGCCGGCGCGCAGCAGGCGCTGGACCACCGCGCGCAGGCCGTGCAGCGCCGCCAGGTGCAGCGGGCCGAAGCCGCGCGGGTCCTGCGCGTCCAGCGACACGTCCTCCTCCAGCAGGCGCTCCAGGCCGGCCAGGACCACGTTCTCGTCGCAGGCGCTGCCGGGCTCGGCGCGCGCGCCCAGCAGCAGCAGCAGCGGGGTGACCCCGCCGGCGGCCGGCTGGTCGGGCTCGGCACCGGCCAGCAGCAGGGTGTCCAGCAGCGCCAGCAGGCGCGGGCGGTCGCGCCCGGTGAAGCCGTACAGCGCGGCGCAGTGCAGCGGCGCCAGGCCCTGGCTGTCGCCGGCGGAGATATCGGCGCCGGCGGTGAGCAGGCGCGCGGCCACGTCGGCCAGGCCCAGGGCCGAGGCCAGCATCAGCACGGTGACCCCGCCCGGCAGGCGGTGCTCGAGGTCGGCGCCGGCATCCAGCAGGGCCGAGACGATGCCCAGCTGGCGCATGCTCACCGCCGCCGACAGCGGGGTGGCGCCGCTGTTGGCGGCGTGCTGCGGATTGGCGCCGCGCGCCAGCAGCAGGTCCACCACCGCGGCATGGCCGCCGCCGGCGGCGCGCAGCAGGCCGGTGCAGCCCTGGGCGTCGGTGGAGTCGACCGCGAAGCCCAGGTCCAGCAGGCGGCGCACCGCGTCGGCGTCGCCGGCCATCGCCGCGGCCGGGACGTCGGCCGGGCGCAGCGGGCGCCCGGGCAGCTGCCAGCCGCGCCAGTCCAGCCAGTCGGCCAGGTCGCGGCGGCCGCTGGCCAGGGCCACGCCCAACGGGGTCTGGCCATCGGCGGCACGCGCCTCCGGCGAGGCACCCTGGGCGACCAGGCGCAGCAGCGCCGATTCGCGGCCCAGCGCAGCGGCCAGGTGCAGGGCGGTCATGCCGTGGCTGTCGCGGGCCTCGCGGTCCACGCCGGCGTCCAGCAGGGCGTCCAGCAGGCGCAGCCAGCCCAGGCGCACGGCCAGGGACAGCGCCGGGTCGCCCGCCGGCGAGGGCGCGAACGGATCGGCGCCGGCGCCGAACAGTTCCAGCGCCAGCTGTTCGTGGCCGCGGGCGGCCTCGTCGCGCTGCACGCAGGCGGCGAGGAAGCGGGCCAGGCCGCCGGCGCCGGCCGGCGAGGCACCGTGGCGCAGCAGCAGCTGGATCGCGGCGGCGGCCTCGCCGCCGCGGCCGAGCAGGGCCGACAGCACGGTATGGCCGTCGACCAGGATTTCCGGATCGGCGCCCTGCTCCAGCAGCCAGGCCAGCGCTTCCGGGCGGGCCTGCAGCTCGCGCTCGTGCAGCAGCCCGCCCAGTTCGGCCGGGCTGCACAGCCGTGCCAGCGCCGGCAGGCCGTCCATGCGCCCGGCCAGCAGGCCTTCGCGCAGCAGCGCCAGCGGCGGGCGCGCATCGGCCTCGGCCGGCGCGGCGGCCACGCTGTCGGCCACCGCCAGCGGCAGCGGGTAGCCCGGGTCGAGCGCGGCCACGATCGCCCAGCGCCCGGCCTCGGCGGCGGCGTCCACCGCGCGGCGGCCGCTGGCATCGGGCACCGCCGGATCCACGCCGGCCTGCAGCAGGCGCCGCACCAGCGGCAGCGAAGGCTGCTCGGCACTGGCCGCCAGCAGCAGCGCGTTGCGCCCGGAGGCGTCCACCGCGGCCACGTCGACCCCGATCGCCAGCAGCTGTTCCAGCACCTCGGCGTGCTGGCCGCGCGCGGCCTCCAGCCAGGGCGTGCGCCCGGCCTCGTCGGCGCGGTGCGGATCGGCGCCGGCGGCCAGCAGCGCCGCCACGATCCCGGCGTGGCCGGCCAGCGCGGCCTCGTGCAGGGCGGTGCGCCCGCCGCGGCCGGTGGCGCCCACCCGCGCCTTGAACTTCAGCAGCAGCTGCACCCCGGCCGGATCGTCCTCGTCGCCGCCGGCCGCGGCCAGCAGCGCCGGCTGGCCACCGGGCGGCTCGGGCCGGGCGCCGCGTTCGAGCAGGAACTTGGCCAGGCGCCAGTTGCCGGCGGCGCAGGCCACGCCCAGCGGCGACAGGCCGTCGTTGTTGAGCGCCTCCAGCTCGGCGCCGGCGTCGCGCAGCAGCGCGGCCACGCCGGGGTCGGTGCTGCGCGCGGCATGGTGCAGCGGGGCATTGCCTTCGGCGTCGCGGGCGCGCGGGTCGGCGCCGTTGGCCAGCAGGGTCATCACCGCCTCGGGGCGGCCGTGCCAGCTGTCGCGGGTGGCGGCCAGCAGCGGGCCGGTGCCGCCGGGCGGGTTGAGGTCGACGCCCTGGGCAATCAGCGCGCGCAGCAGGCGCAGGTCCGGCAGCACCGCGGCCAGCACCGCCAGGCTGCGGCGGTCGCGTTCATCCTCCGGCGGCGGCGCATGCGGGTCGGCACCGGCCTCCAGCAGCTGCAGGGCCTGGTCGACGCGGCCGGCGCGGGCGGCGGCGTACAGCGCCTCGGCCAGCGCGGCCGGATCTTCCGGTGCCGGCGGCAGCGGCTCCGGTTCGGCCTGCAGCAGGGTCGCGGCGAGGAAATCCAGCGGCGCGGCGCGCTCGACCGGGGCCGGGGTGCGCTGCAGCCACAGGTGCAGCGGGATCCCGGCCAGGGCCCAGGCCGCGGCCAGGCCCCAGCGCGTGGCCGGGGCCAGCAGCTGCGGCCAGGCCAGCAGCAGCCAGCCGCCCAGCACCAGGGCGATGGCCAGCGCTGCACCCAGCCCGGACCAGGTATCGGCCTGCTGCTGCGGCAGCCGGCGCCAGGACGCGCCCGGCGCGGCGCCCTCGCCCTCCACGGCGCGCCACACCGGCCAGGTGCGCCACAGTGCGAGCACCAGCAGGGCCGCCATCAGGCTGGTGCCCAGCGCGGCGCCGAGGCTGGCGTGGGCACGCAGCGCCTGCAGCGGCCAGGCCAGCAGCAGCGCCGCCAGGGCCAGCCCGGCGCCCCAGGCCAGCAACGGCCCCGGCAGCGCGGCCGGCAGTGCGCGCGGACTGGCCGGCAGCGCGCGGGTACCGCGCCACCACGACAGGCCCGCGGCCAGCAGCGCCTGCGCCAGCAGGCCGGCGACCACCGCGACCGCGCCGCCGAAACCGGCCAGCGCTGCCAGCAGCACGCCGGCCGCGAGCAGGAACGCGGCCAGCAGCGGGCGGGCGGGACGGGAAACGGGCTCAGCCATGGGCCGCGTCCGGGGTACCGGGGACCGGCGGGAACTGGATGTGGAAGCCCTGCGCGGCCAGGTTGGCGCGCACGACCGCGGCGTCGGCCCGCGCCAGGCGGCGCTCCGGGGTCAACGCGACCTCGAGGACGAATTCCAGCTGGCCAAGGCCCTGCGCCACCGCCGCGGGCAGGCGCGAGAACCCGTCGCGTTCGGCCAGGAATACGTAGGTGTCTGCTCGGCGGCGGCTCTTGTAGACGTAGGCTTGCATGCGCGCGGTCGCGCCCGGCCCCGGGGGAAACGTAAGAACCTCGGGATTGTGGAGGAAATGTCGCAGGTGCGGAAGCGCGGCAATGCCTGGGGCGTCGTTCATCCTGGTGAAGCCGGCCGGCACGCGGCGGCAACAGGCGCAGTGGCTATACTCCCGCGCCTCCTGCCCGCCAGTCGCTGCCCTTGCTCACGCACTCCCGTCCGGCGCCCGTCGCGCCCGTGGCCATCACCGCCTTCACCACCACCACCGCGCTTGGCGCCGGGCTGCAGGCGCAGCACGAGGCGCTCGTGCAGCGCCGTGGCGGACTGCGCCGCAACGACCTGCCGGGGCGGCCGCTGGAGTGCTGGATCGGCCGGGTCGAGGGCGTGGAAACGGTGGAACTGCCGGCGGCGCTGGAAGGCTGGCAGTCGCGCAACCACCGCCTGGCCTGGCTGGGCCTGCAGCAGGACGGCTTCCTCGAGGCCGCGCGCGAGGCCGTGGCGCGCCATGGTGCGGCGCGGGTGGCGGTGGTGATCGGCACTTCCACCTCCAGCATCGGCGAAACCGAGGAGGCCTATACCCGGCTGGAGGACGGCCGCTTCCCGGCCGACCTGGCGCGGCTGAAGGTGCACTGCCCGGACGCCGCCTCCGGTTTCGTGGGCGCGGCCACCGGCGCCGCCGGCCCGACCCTCACCGTGGCCACCGCCTGCTCCTCCAGCGCCAAGGTGTTCGCCCATGCCGCGCGCCTGATGCAGGCCGGCCTCGCCGATGCAGCCATCGTCGGCGGCGTGGACACCCTGTGCGGCAGCGTGCTGTACGGCTTCAACGCGCTGCAGCTGGTCTCGGCGCAGCCCTGCCGGCCGTTCAACGCCGCGCGCGACGGTTTGTCGCTGGGCGAGGCCGCCGGCTTCGCCCTGCTCGAACGCCAGGCCGAACCCGCCCGCGTGCGCGCCTGGCTGTCCGGCTACGGCGAATCCTCCGACGCCTACCACATGTCCTCGCCGCACCCGGAAGGCCTGGGCGCGCGGCGGGCGATGCAGGACGCGCTGGCGCGTGCCGGCCTGGCGCCGGACGACATCGGCTACCTGAGCCTGCACGGCACCGCCACCCCGGCCAACGACAGCGTCGAGGCGGCGGCGGTGGCGGCGCTGTTCCCGCCAACCCTGCATGCCAGCTCGACCAAGGGCTGGACCGGCCATACCCTCGGCGCGGCCGGCATCGTCGAGTCCGCGTTCGCGCTGCTGGCGCTGGAGCACGGGCTGTTGCCGGGCACCCTCAACAGCGCCGTGCCCGACCCGGTGTGCGGCCCGCAGATCCGTTTCGACAATGCCCGCGCCGACATCGCCCATGCGATGAACAACGCCTTCGGCTTCGGCGGCAACAACTGTTCGCTGGTGTTCTCGCGCCCATGACCACGCCCCTCACCGCCGCGATCGAAGGCATCGGCCTGTGGGCCCCGGGCGTCCCGTCCTGGGAGGCCTTCGTCGGCCTGCACCGCGGCGCCGGGGCGCCGGAAGCGGCGCCCGCGCGGCCGGCACCCACGCTGCTGCCGCCCAACGAGCGCCGGCGCGCGCCGGACACGGTGCTGGTCGCGCTGCAGGCGGCCCAGGCCGCGTGCGAGGCCGCCGGCCGCGACCCGGCCAGCCTGCCCTCGGTGTTCACCTCCACCTACGGCGAGCTGGCGATCACCGACAACATGTGCGCCACCCTGGCGCGCGCCCCCACCGAGGTCTCGCCGACCCGCTTCCACAATTCCGTGCACAACGCCGCCGCCGGCTACTGGACCATCGGCACCGGGGCGATGGAGCCGGCCACCGCGATCAGCGCCGGCCAAGCCAGCTTCGCCATGGGCCTGGTGGAGGCCCTGGCCCAGCTGGAAGCCGGCGCGCCGGCGGTGCTGCTGGTCGCCTACGACGGCACGGCGGTCGGTCCGCTGCACGACGTGCTCGGCAGCGAGGGCCTGCTCGGCATGGCCCTGGTCCTGGCCCGTCCCGGCGGCAACGACCGCCTGCAGCTGCGACTGGACCCGGACGCCGGGGCGGCGCCGGTAGCGCCACGGTGCGGCATCGCCGCGCGCAATGCGATGGCCCCGGCGGCGCTGGCGCTGGCCGAGGCGCTTGCCGGCACGCATGGCACCACCGCCCTGCCGCTGGGCGAGGGCCGCGGACTGCGGATCGGACTGGCCCATGGCTGACCCGCGTACCACTCCGGTCGTGATCCCGGCGCTCAACGAAGCGCTGCGCATCCGCGACGTCGTCACCCAGACCCTGGCGCACTGCCCATGGGTGATCGTGGTCGACGACGGCTCCACCGACGGCACCGCCGAGCGCCTGCGCGACCTGCCGGTGACCGTGCTGCGCCACGGCCTGCGCCGCGGCAAGGGCGCGGCCCTGCGCACCGGTTTCGCCGAGGCGCTGGCGCGTGGCGCCACCGGGGTGCTGACCATCGACGGCGACGGCCAGCACGACCCCTCCGACCTGCCGCGCCTGCTGGCCGCGGCGGCGCGCCACCCCAACCACATCATCATCGGCGCGCGCCTGCGCCACCGCGCCGCGGCCCCACGCCTGCGGCGCATGGCCAATGCCTTCGGCGACTGGGGCGTGAGCTGGGGCGCCGGCTACCGCATCGCCGACAGCCAGAGCGGCCAGCGCTACTACCCGGCGGCGGTGGTCGCGCTGCAGGACGTGCCCGGCGAGGACTTCGTGTTCGAGGCGCAGCTGCTGATCTCCGCCTCGCGCCAGCTGGGCATCCGCAGCGTGGCGGTGCCGGTGGAGACCCGCTACCGCGGCCAGGACGGCGGCCCGCTGCGGCGCAGCCATTTCCGCCCGCTGCGCGACCTGTACCGGATCACCTCGCACGTGGCGCGCCAGGTGCTGGCCCATGGCGACGTGTGGCGCGAGTATGCGCGGGTGCGCGCCCAGGTGCCGCAGATCGACACCACTCCCTGAAGCGGACCGTTTCACGGCCAACCGTGTTTGGCCCGCGGCCGCGTGCGGGCTATAAGGGCCTGTCCGCGCACGGGGAGTAGCGATGACGGGGTTGCTGCTGTTCCAGATCGCCATCGTCCTGGTGGCCGCACGGGCCTGCGGCGTGCTGCTCGCGCGCCTGGGCCAGCCGCCGGTGATCGGCGAGATGGCCGCCGGCATCCTGCTGGGCCCGGTGGTGTTCGGCGCGGCCATGCCCGAACTGCACGCCGCGCTGTTCCCGGCCGCCTCGCTGCCCGGGCTGTCGGCGCTGGCAACCCTGGGCCTGGTGCTCTTCATGTTCGTCATCGGCGTGGAGATGCGCGCGCCGGAAGGCGCGCGTGCGCAGGTGCTGGCCGCGGCGCGGGTGGCCGGGCTGTCGGCGCTGCTGCCGTTCCTGCTGGCGCTGGCGGCGGCGCCGCTGCTGCACGGGATGCTGGCGCCGGAAGGCGTGGCCTTCTGGCCGTTCGCGCTGTACCTGGGCGTGGCCCTGTCGGTGACCGCGTTCCCGGTGCTGGCGCGGATCCTCAAGGACCGGCGCATGCAGCACACCGCGGTCGGGCGGCTGGCGCTGTCGGCGGCGGCGCTGCTGGACGTGGGCGCATGGATCGCGCTGGCGCTGCTGGTGGCGCTGACCGGCGGCGACGGCTATGCCGGCCTGGCCCGCACCCTGGCCGGCCTGGCCCTGCTGCTGGTGCTGGTGTTCGGCCTGCTCAAGCCGCTGTTCGCGGCGATGCTGCGCCGGCATGCCAGCGATGGCCGCCCATCCGGCACGGTGCTGGCGGCGCTGCTGGTGGGCCTGTTCGCCTGCGCCGCGGCCACCGAGTGGCTGCAGCTGCACGCGGTATTCGGCGCGTTCCTGTTCGGCGCCTGCCTGCCGCGCGACGACCGCCTGATGCACGCCCTGGTCGAGCGCATCGAGCACCTGGCCCTGGTCCTGCTGATGCCGCTGTTCTTCGCCGTGGCCGGCATGGGCACCACCGCCGACGCGTTCACCGCCACCGGCGCCGGGGCGCTGCTGCTGATCCTCGGCGTGGCGGTGCTGGGCAAGCTCGCCGGCGGCGGCCTGGGCGCGCGCCTGTCCGGCTATCCGCTGCGCGACAGCCTGGCGGTGGGTTCGCTGATGAACGCGCGCGGCATGATCGAGCTGATCGTGATGAAGGTCGGCCTGGATGCCGGCCTGATCGGCCCGGAGCTGTTCACCCTGCTGTTGCTGGTGGCGCTGTGCACCACGCTGATGACCGGGCCGCTGCTGGCCCTGCTGGCGCGGCGCGATGCGCGCGCCGGGGTGGAGGCCGCGGCGGCCACGCCGCAGGACGGGGGCGGCACCTGAGGGCAGGCCTTCAGCCCATGCCGCCGTTGACCCCGATCACCTGGCCGTTGACGTAGCCGGCCGCCTCCGAGCACAGGAAGGCGACCAGCGCCGCCACTTCCTCCGGGCGCCCGGCGCGCGCGGCCGGCACCATCTGCCGGATCGCCTCGGGGCTGAACGTGCCGGCGGTCATCGAGCCTTCGATCACGCCCGGCGCCACGACGTTCACCGTGATCCCGCGGCTGCCCATCTCCCGCGCCAGCGACTTGCTGGCGCCGTGCAGCGCGGCCTTGGCCGCGGCGTAGTTGGTCTGGCCGCGGTTGCCCAGCACCGCCGCCACCGAGGACACGCTGACGATCCGGCCCCAGCGCCCGCGCGCCATCGGCAGCAGCAGCGGCCGGGTGACGTGGAAGAAGCCGTGCAGGGAGACGTCGATCACCCGCTGCCACTGCGCAGCGCTCATCCCGGCCATGGGCGCGTCGTCGTGGATGCCGGCGTTGTTGACCAGCACGTCGATCCGGCCCTCGGCCAGCAGGGCCTCGATCGCCGCGCCGGTGGCGGCGCCGTCGGCCACGTCGAAGGCCACCGCCCGGGCGCTGCCGCCGCGTTCGCGGATCGCCGCGGCCACCGCCTCGGCGCGGGCCAGGTTGGTATTGGCGTGGACGATCACCGCCATGCCGGCATCGGCCAGGGCATGGCAGATCGCGCCACCGATGTCGCCGCTGCCGCCGGTGACCAGGGCGCGGCGCTTGGGAGTCGTCAGGTCCATCGCGGCATTTTGCCAGCGCGCGCGGCGCTGGCGTCAGCCACCGGCCAGCGCGCTGCCGAGCATGGCCGCGGCGCGACCGCTGGCGATGACCTGGCCGCCATGCAGGATGCGGAACGCATACTGCTGGCTGGCCTCGCTGGCGGCCAGCAGTTCCGCCTCGCATTCCAGCGCCCCGGGCAGGTCATCGATGCGGGCAACCGCCAGTTCGATCCCGTGCAACGCCACCAGCACGCCCGGCGCGGCGCGCCCCCCTTCCGTGCCGGCCAGCAGTCCGCCATGCACGGCCATGGCCTGGGCGCCGTACTCGCACAGCGCCAGCGCCGGCAGGCGTCCACGCGCGCGCAGCGGATGCGCCGGATCGCGGTGGTTCCAGGCGCGCACGCGGATGCTGCGCGCGTCCCAGGCCAGCACTTCGTCCCACAGGCACATCGCACCCTGGTGGGGCACCAGGGCGAGGATGCCCGCGCGGCCGGGCAACGGTCGGTTCATCGGGTTTCCTCCGCGGGGCTGCGCGCCACCAGCACCGCCAGCACGAAGTTGCCGACCACGCCCAGGGCCACGGTACTGCCGATCGCGCGCAGCACCGGGATCGAGGACAGCGCCAGCAGGCCAAACACCAGGGCGGTGGTCAGGCTGCACACGATCACCGCGTGCAGGGTGCGCAGCTGGTCGGCGCGGTCGTCGCCGGCATGGTCGAAGAACAGGGCGTAGTCCAGGCCCAGGCCGGCGGCGAGGATCAGCGAGACCAGGTGGAACAGGTTCAGCTCGACGCCGCAGCCGCGCAGCACGGCCAGGATCAGCAGGGTGGTCAGGGCCATCGGCGCCAGCACCCGCAGCACGCGGCGGCGGTCGCGCAGCGCGGCCACGACCACGCCGGCCAGCAGCAGCGCCGCCACCGCCAGCGCGCCCAGCAGGCGCAACCGCCACTGCGCCACCAGCGATTCGGAGGCCTGCTTGAGGTCCAGCAGCTGCGCGCCCGTGCCGGCCACTGCATCGGCCACGGCCTGCGGATCGGCAAGGCCCGACAGCGACACCAGCGCGGTGGCGTGGTCCTCGCCACGCACCAGCAGGCCGCCGACCGCCAGTTCCAGCGGCGTGCCGGCCAGGTCGTCCACGCCCAGCGGCGGCGCAGCGCGGGCGGCGGCCACGTCCCCGAGGAAGGGCTCGAAGGCATCGGGCAGGAACGGCGAACCGTCCAGTGCCTCTTCCAACGAGGCGCGCAGCGTGTCCGCGTCGGGCAGTCGCGCCTGGCGCGCACGTTGCAGGGCGGCGCTGGGCAGGTAGCGCGCTGCCAGGTCGTAGCCGGCCAGCACGCCGCGTGCCTGCAGTTCCCGCAGCGCGGGCAGCAACTGCTCGGAGCGCTGCAGCGCGCTTTCCACGTCCACGTCCTGGATCGCCAGCATGTAGCGCACGTCCGGCGCCCCCAGCTCGGCGCGCAACTGCGCGTCGCGCTGCAGGTCGGCCGGCGGCACCGGGGTCAGGCGCGACAGGTCGTTCTCCCAGAACGGACCAGGCGCGAACAGCGCCACCGCCGCGGCGGCGACCGCCAGCGCGGCCAGGCTGCGGCGCGGACGCGGCAGGTTGGCGAGGCCGCGCCAGAGGCGTGCCAGGCGTGCCGAATCGGCCGGGTCGCGGCGCGCCGGCGTCACCAGCCGCGGCAGCAGCCAGCGGGTCGAGGCGGCGGCCACGCCCAGGCCGGCGATGGTGAACACCGCCAGCTGCTGCAGGCCCTGCACGCCGGAGAACAGGAAGGTCGCGTAGGCGATGCAGGTGGCCAGCACGCCGGTGACCAGGGTCGGCCACAGCGCGCGCACGCTGGCCACCGGCGATTGTCCGGGACGCAGGTGGCTGAAGAAGTGGATCGGATAGTCCTGGGCCACGCCGATGAGGGTGAAGCCGAAGGCCACGGTGATGCCGTGCACGCCGTCGAACAGCAGTGCCACCGCCCCCAGGCCAGCCAGGCCGCCACTGGCCAGCGGCAGCGCGCCCAGCAGCGGGATGCTCCAGCGCCGGTAGGCCAGGCCCAGCAACAGCAGCAGGCCGACGGTGTCGACCGTGCCGATCCACGAGACCTCGCGCTCGGTGCGCTCGCGGATGGCCACGGCGAAAGCGCCGGGGCCGCTCATCTCCAGCCGGGTCGCCGCGCCTTCGGGGCGGCTGGCTTCGAACGCGGCCTGGATTGCCGCCACCGCCGCCTGCTGGGCGGCGCTGTCGAAGCCGGCGGCGGTGGTCTGCACCAGCAGCAGGGCCCGTTCCCCGGCCTGGTCGAACCACACGCCGTGGCGGCGCCGGGGCGCCTGCGCCGGCTGCCAGGCCTCGGCCAGGCGCAGGATTTCCAGGGTGGGGTCGGAGGGCAGCAGCGGCTCGACCAGGTCGGCCGCCGGCGAACCAAGGTCCTGCAGCCGCTGCTCCAGTTCCTCGCGCAGCGTCCCCGCATCCAGCGACTGCGCCTGCGGCGCGGGCGAGAGCAGGTAGCGGTACGGGCGCAGGCCTTCGGGCACTGCCTCCAGGCCGGCGTCCTCGCCGTTGGCGACCAGCGCGATCCCGGGCCGCGCGGCCAGCTCCACCACCAGCGCGCGCGAATGCGCGGCCAAAGTCCCGTCGTCGGCGCCGGACAGGGCCAGCAGCAGCAGGCGCGAGCCCGGGCCCTCGCCCAGCTCGTCCACCAGCAGCACCTGCGCCGGCGTGCGCGGGCTGGGCAGGAAGCGGCGCAGGTCCTCCTCCATCCGCAGTCCACGCGACAGCAGCCAGCCGCCCAGCGCCAGCAGCGCCACCCAGCCCAGCAGCAGGGCCAGGCGCGCGCGGCCGCGCGGTTCGCGGAAACCCATGCGCGCTTACTCCGTGGCGCCGTGGCAGAGCGCGGCCAGGGCCTGCGCGTCCTCGACCCCGGCCGCGGCCGCGGCGGCGCCGGCCATCAGCGTGCGCTGCGGCTCGCCGCGCACCGGATGGCTTTCCACGCACAGCAGTTCGGCGTTTCGGCCATGCACCTCGATCCGGGCCAGCGAACGCGCCAGCTTCGGGTCGCGCGGCTGCAAGCGCAGGGTCCAGGCCTGCAGGGTGCCGGCGGACTGCACCTGGTAGGTGCGCTGCAGGCGCTCCAGGTCGCCCGCCAGCAGCGCGCCGAAGCCGTCCTGGATCGCCTCCAGCTCCGGCACCTGCTGCAGCGACACCCGCCGCGGCGCGCGCCCGGCACGCTCGATCACCGCCTCGCCGGCGGCCAGCGTGGTGGTTTCCGCGTACGGCACCCGCACCTCGCGCACCAGGCGGCCGTCGGCCTCGCGCCGGTACTGGCCCTCGATGCGTAGCGGCTTGCGCAGCATCGCCGACTGCCGCACCTCCACGAACCCGGTGTGGCTGGGCGCCGGCTGCGCCACCGCGCGCAGGATCGCCGCCGGGGCCGGCGCGGTCTCAGCGGCTGCCGGCAGCGCGGTCGCGCATGCCAGCAGCAGGGCCGGCAGCAGGCGCCGCGGCGCCGGTCGGGAGGGATGCGTCATCGTCGTTCCAGAAGTCGAAGAAGTTGAACCAGTTGTACTCGGCACCGCGGGCGTAGTGCTCCAGGCGCGCGGCATAGGCCGCCACCTGTTGCCGCAACCACTCCGCGCGCCCTTCGCGCCCCGGCGGCGGCGTGGCCACCGGATCGAGGAAAGGCTCGAAGCACAGTTCGTAGCGGTTGCCGCCGCGGTACAGGCCGAAGCACAGCAGCACCGGTGCGTGCAGCGCCAGCGCCAGCCGCCACGGCGTCAGCGGCAGCCGCGCCGGGTGGCCGAGGAAGGGCACGGCCACGGTTTCCTCGTGGCCATGGACGCGGTCGACCAGCAGCGCGACCAGGGCGCCCTGCTGCAGCGCGTGCTGGATCTCCAGCGCGATCGCCGGTCCGGGCAGGGCGCCGTCGATCACCCCGGCGGCCAGCGCCGGGTCCAGCGAATCGAACACTTCGGTCAGCACCGGGTTCTGGCCGCGGTCCAGCACGATCCGCACCTGCAGCCCGGGGCGCCGCCGCGACAGCACCCGCAGCGCGTCGAAGCTGCCCAGGTGCGAGCCGAACAGCAGCGCGCCGCGGCCCTGGTCCAGCAACGCCTCCAGGTGCTCCAGGCCATGCACGTCGATGTCGAACACCTCCATGCGCCCGCCCAGCAGGAACACCCGGTCCAGGATCGTGGCCGAGAAGGTGTGGATGTGCCGCGCCACCTGCCACAGCGAGGCGCGGCGGCCGCGCACCCGCGACAGCCAGGAGCGCGAGGCGCGGCGCTCGGCGCCACGCATGCACAGGAAGTAGGCCACGATCGGGTACAGGCACAGCCGCGCCAGGCCGCGGCCGCCGCCGCGGGCGATCCCGAGGATCAGCCGGATCATGGCCCGGTTGCCGCCCTCCGGGCGCTGCTTCCACGCCGCCGTGGGCTTGCCCGGCTCAGCGGCCATCGCCGGCCTCCGCGCGCAACTGGCCGCTGGCCAGCACGGTGTCGCCGCGGCGCACCTGGAAGCGCCAGGCCGGCGGTGCGCCGTCCAGCACCACCTCGGCCTCCTCGCCGGGCAGCAGCGGATGCAGGAACTTCACCTGCGGCAATTGCAGCGGCCCCTGCGTGCCATGGGCGGCTTCCACCGCCTCCAGCACGCGCTCGAGCAGGACCACGCCGGGCACCAGCGGGCGCCCGGGGAAATGCCCGTCCAGGCACGGATCATCGGCGGGAATGGTGAAACGCATCGGCAAAGGATAGCCCGCCGCGGCCGCGGCTCAGCCCAGCAGGTCGCGCCAGAACTTCGGCCCCAGGGCCGCCATCTGGCGCAGGAAGTCCAGGCCGTTGCGGTAGGGCTGGCACGGGAAGCGGCGCTTGCGCCAGGCGAATTCGCCGAGCATGAAGCCGCCGACCACGCCGTAGTTGAGCAGGTTGGCGAACCAGGACCAGGCCTGCGGCGAAACCGCCAGCGGCGGCGTGCGCCCCAGGGCATGCAGCACCCCGCCCGGCTCCGCCCACAGCGCCAGCAGCGCATTGGCCACGGTCAGCAGGGCCAGCACCCCGGCCCAGCCGGCGGTGAGCCGGCGCGCGTAGGTTTCCAGTTCGGCGGTCATCGGCTGCCCGGCGCGCTCGTGCAGCGCGCGCACGATGCGCGCGATCAGCGGCACCCGCCCGCCCCACAGGCTGCGCGCGAACCACCACGCCAGCCAGCCGGTGAACAGCACCGGCGGTGCAAGCAGCAGCAGCTGCGGCCAGGGGCCGCCGTCGAGCCAGGCCAGGCCGGCCAGCAGCAGCCCCAGCAGGGCCAGGGCCCAAAGCCGCCGCCTCAGCAGCGGCGCGGCCAGCAGCAGCAGGACCAGGTCGGCCAAGGCGAAGCTGGCCCAGGGCCCACCGCGGGTGGTGGCGGCATGGGCCAGGAACGGATAGGCCACGCACAACAGCAGCTGCAGCGGCAGCAGCAGGGCCGGCGCGGCGCCGCGCGGGGTCTCAGCCGGCGCGCTGGGACTGCACATGTGCCGCCAGCGCGCGCAGCGAGGCGAAGATGCGGTGGTTGTCCTCGCCGTCCGAGCGCAGCTGCACGCCGTAACGCTTGGCCACCGCCAGCGACAACTCCAGCGCGTCGATCGAGTCCAGCCCCAGGCCGTCGTTGAACAGCGGCGCTTCCGGGTCGATCCCGTGCGGATCGACGCCCTCCAGGTTGAGGCACTCCACCAGGAGTTCGGCCAGTTCGCGCTCGGCTTCGGTCTGCGGCATTGCTTTGTCCACGGTCATGCAGGGCCGGCAACGATCCGGCATTGGCCGTTCCCGCGCAAGCCCGCGAAGGCCCAAGCGCGGGCCTGACGGGCCTCGCGCTATCATGTGCGCCCTTCCAGCAATGCCCGGTTTCCAGCGCATGACCGAGAACGACCCGACGGCCCCTCCGACCGCGCCGACGGCGCCCGCGGAGGAGGCAGGCGTGGTCGCGCCGGGAGGCCGGCCGTGAGCCGCCCGCTGCCGCTGCCCGGTTCCGACGCCTGCCTGCGGGTCGGCTACGCCCCGGCCCACACCCTGCAGGCGCAGCTGGACGACCCGCGGACCCTGGCCGTGTTCGGCTTCGGCGCCGGCGCGGCGGCGCATGCCGACCCGCGCTACCTGCGCGTGCCCCTGCAGCCGCTGCAGGACGAGGCGGTGATCGAGGTGTGGCGCGCCGCCGGCCCGGTCAGCCACGGCCGCCAGGGCGAAGTGGCCTGGGCCAGCGACGGCCGCCTGCTGTTCGGCGCCGTGGAAGTGGCCGAGCCGGACGGCGGCGACATCGAGGCCGCCGCGCGCCAGGCCTACCTGTGCATGGGCGCGTTCCTCGCCGCCGCCCCCGCCGGCCACCTGCTGCGGGTGTGGAACTACATGGACGCCATCACTCTGGGCGAGGGCGACGAGGAGCGCTACCGCCGCTTCTGCGTCGGCCGCGTCGCCGGCCTCGGCCAGCTCGACGCCACCCGCCTGCCGGCCGCCACCGCGATCGGCCGCTGCGACGGCCGCCGCGTGCTGCAGGTGTACTGGCTGGCCGCCGCCGGTCCCGGCACCCCGCTGGAGAATCCGCGCCAGGTCAGCGCCTACCGCTACCCGCGCCAGTACGGGCCGCAGCCGCCGAGCTTCGCCCGCGCCATGCTGCCGCCCACCGGCAGCGACATGCCGCTGCTGCTGTCCGGCACCGCCGCCATCGTCGGCCATGCCTCGCAGCACGCCGGCTCGGTCGAAGCCCAGGTGGACGAGACCCTGGCCAACATCGGCGTGCTGATCGCCTCGGCACGCCGGATCCGGCCCTCGCTGCCGCCCGCGCCGGACGCGGCCACCCCGCTGAAGGCCTACGTGCGCCACCCCGGGGACGCCGCGGCGGTGGCCGCGCGCCTGGACCAGCACCTGGGGCGGCAGGTGCCGCGCCTGCTGCTGCACGCCCAGGTCTGCCGCCGCGAACTGCTGGTGGAGATCGACGGCGCCCACGGCGTGCCGCTGGTCTGAACCCGACCCCGGGGCGTTGCAGCCCGGTGGTGCGCGTGGCCTGATGGCGGGCATCGTCCGCCACCGGGAGATCGCCATGCCGCGCCTGCGCGCCTGCCTGTCCGCCCTGCTCCTTGCCTGCGCCTTCGCCGCCGGCGCCACCCCGCCCGGCTTCGACGGCCGCGCCGGGGTCGCCCGCGTCGACCAGGCGCGCATCGACGCGGCACTTTCCGGGCTGGTCGACTCCGGCCAGATCGTGGGCGTCTCCGCCCTGGTCTGGCAGGACGGGCGCGAGGCCTACTTCGGCGCCTTCGGCCTGGCCGACCGCGAGGCCGCGCGACCGATGGCGCGCGACACCCTGGTACAGATCTTCTCGATGACCAAGCCGGTCACCGGCGTGGCCCTGATGCAGCTGTACGAGCAGGGCCGCTTCGGCCTGGACGACCCGGTCGCGCGCTACCTGCCCGAGTTCGCCGCGACCCGGGTCTACGGCGGCACCGATGCCCAGGGCCAACCGCTGCTGCTGGAGCCGCGGCGGCCGATCACGATCCGCGACCTGCTGCGCCACACCGCGGGCATGGCCGGCGGCGACGCGCCCGAACCGGTGGGCGGCTACTACCGCGCCGCCGATCCGGACAACCTCGACAACACCCTGGAGGAAGCCGTGCGGCGCATGGCCGGGGTGCCGCTGCTGTACCAGCCGGGCGAGCAGTGGCTGTACTCGCCGGCGGTGGACGTGCAGGCGCGCCTGGTCGAGGTGCTGTCGGGCATGCCGTTCGGGCAGTACCTGCAGCGCCACGTGTTCGGCCCGCTGAAGATGAAGGACACCCGCTACACCCTGCGTCCGCAGGACCGGCCGCGCATGGCCGCGCTGTACCGGCGCAGCGACGACGGCGTGCTGACCCGCATCCCGGACGAACAGGCCTATGCCCTCAACGGCCGCCAGCGCAGGCTCACCCCGGGCAGCTGGGGCCTGGTCTCCAGCCTCGACGACTACATGCGCTTCGCGCGCATGCTGCTGGGCGGCGGCGAGCTGGACGGGGTGCGGGTGCTGCAGCCGGCCACGGTGCGGCTGATGGCGACCGACGCGCTGCCGGCCGCGGTCGGCCCGGGCGAGCGCTCGTGGCTGCCGAGCAAGGGCCAGGTCGGCTTCGGCATCGACTTCGCCGTGCGCGTGGCACCGCCGGCCGATGCGGAGGAAGCTTCCGGCGAGGTCGGTGAGTTCTTCTGGGACGGGGTGGCCAATACCCTGTTCTGGGTGGACCCGGCCAACCAGCTGGCGGCGGTGCTGTTCGCGCAGTGGCTGCCGTTCGGCAAGGTGCCGCTGCACAAGGCCTTCCGCGACGCGGTCTACGCCGACGATTCCTCCGCCGCCGCGCCGCGGCCGTAGCCGCGCGCGCCGGCGCGCTCAGTTGGCCGCCGGGATGCAGTCACCCTGGTCGCGGCCCAGGCCGAAGCGCGGACGCGGCTTGCACGGCGGCAGCTGCGGCGCCTGCGCGGCGGCCCGCTTCGCCGCCTCGGCGCGCGCGGCCTGCAGGCGCTGCGCCTTGAACTTGTCCAGCGCCGCGCGGATCTGCGGCAACGCCGCCAGCGCGGCCTTCTCGCCCTCGAGGATGGCCTGGTTGCGGCGGGTGAAGTCGGCCGAGCCGTAGTCGAGCACGTTCGGGCGGATCACCACGTCGGCGCGCGCCAGCTCCTGCTCGCCCAGGCGCTGGCCCATGATCGAGATCGACTGGTTGACGATGCCCAGCATGCCGTCCGGGCGCTTGCCGGTGGCCTTGCTGGAAATGTCCACGGCGATGACGAAGTCGGCGCCCAGCTGGCGCGCCGCGTCCACCGGCACCGGGCTGACCACGCCGCCGTCCACGTACTGGTACTGGCCGATGGTCACCGGCTCGAACACGCCGGGGACGCTGCTGGAGGCGCGCACCGCCTGGCCGGTGTTGCCACGCACGAACACGGTGCGCTCGCCGGTCTCCAGGCGGGTGGCGACCGCGGCGAACGGCTTGCGCAGGCGCTCGATCGGGCGCTTGCCTACCTGCGCGTTGACGTAGTCCTGCAGGGCCACGCCCTGGATCAGGCCGCCGGAGAACAGGCGCACGTCGCGGATCTTGGCCTCGTCCAGCGCCACCGCCTTCTCCTGCAGCTGGAACGGGTCCATGCCGCCGGCGTAGAGCGCGCCGACCACGCTGCCGGCGCTGGTGCCCGCGACCACGTCCGGGGCCAGGCCGTTGGCCTCCAGCATCTTGATCACGCCGATGTGGGCGAAGCCCTTGGCCGCGCCACCGCCCAGGGCCAGGCCGATCTTCGGCGGCGGCAGCACCGGGTCGGGCACGACCGGCGCCACCGGCTGCGGCGGGGTCGGGCGGGTGTTGTCGCCACCGCAGGCCGCCAGCAGCACGCCGGCCAGCAGCGGCAGCAGCAGGCGCCAGCGGCGCGGGCGGGAACGACGGGAAGCAGGCTGGTTCACGGCGGGACTACGGGAGCGGACGGGATTGCGGGGCGATTCTAGGCCGCGTTGCCTGAGCCGGACCCGACGACCCGGGCACCCGGGCCGGCCAGCGCCTCCAGCACCGACTCGCGGCACAGCTTGCCGGTGGCGTTGCGCGGCAGCGCCGGCAGCAGGCGCACCTTGCGCGGCAGGAACACCGGGTCGACCGTGGCGCGCAGCGCGGCGACGATGTCCGCCGGCGCCAGGCCGGGGGCCACCGCCAGCGCGGCGATCCGCCCCACCCCGCCCTCGCGCTCCGGCTCCAGCTGCACCACCACGCCGTCCTCCACGCCCGGCACGGCCAGCAGGCGGCGGGTGAGATCGCCCAGCGAGGCGCGCTTGCCGGCGATTTCCAGCAGGTCGGCCTGGCGCCCGCACAGGCGGAAGCGGCCATCGGGCATGACCTCGAAGATGTCGGCCAGCACCACCGGCGCCGGCAGGTGCGGTGCGTGCACCAGGGTGCCGTCCGGCTGCGGCGCCAGGCGCACGCCCGGCAGCGGCGTCCACAGCGGGTCGCGCGCGGTGCGGCGGCGCGCGAACACACAGGTCTCGGTGGAGCCGAACACCTCGCGCACCTCGGCGCCGTAGCGGTCCTCGGCCTCGGCCGCCAGTTCCTGCGGCAGCGGCGCGGTCGCCGAGACGATCCCGGCCAGCGCCGGCAACGCCACGCCCGAGCGCAGCAGCGCGCGCAGGTGTACCGGGGTGGTCACCAGGATGCGCGGGCCGCAGGCCTGTTCCAGCGCCTCGGCCACGTCCGCCGGCAGCAGCGGGCGGCCGGCATGCACCGCCGCGCCGCCCAGCAGCGGCAGCAGCACGCTCATCTCCATGCCGTACATGTGTTGCGGCGGCACCGTGGCCACCACCTGCGGCTGGCGCCCGCCCCACAGGTCGGCCAGTGCCGCCAGGTTCTGCGCGGTGCCGGTGGCGAAGCCGGCCCAGGTCTTGGCATGCGCCTGCGGGCGGCCGGTGCTGCCGGAGGTGTAGCCGATCGCGGCCAGGTCGCCGCTGCGTACCCGCGGCGTGGCCGCGGCCGCCACCGGCGCGCCGCGCGCGGCCTCCAGCCCCGGCACGGGGATGCCGTCCTCGCCGCCCAGCCGGTAGGCGCCGCCCTCGGCATGGGCCCGGAGCACCTCGGACAAGATGCGCGGCGCCCCGGACGGCGGCAGCAGCGCCACCTGGCCGCGCAGGGCCGCGGCGCAGAAGCCGAGCAGGAAGCGGTAGCGGTCCTCGGCCAGGTGGGCGACATGGCGCGCCTCCGGCAGGCGCCCGGCCAGGTCGCGGGCCTGGGCGAGGAACTGGCCCAGGGTCACCCCGCCGCGGGCGTCGAACACGAGGACGCGCGCCGGGTCGCCCGCCGCCAGGGGCAGGTCTTCGACGGCGGGAAGGGCTGGCTGGATGACGGCTGACATCGGGCTGGGAGGTTCCTGCGACAGTCCCCGCTGCCGCACAAGACGGTACAGGATGGCGGCCGGCCCCGGCGTGGGCAAGCACGGCTGCGGGCGGGCATGACCTTCTGCCGTGGCCGCGGCGGACCGGGCTGGTACCCTGCGGCGCCAGTCCACCACCCGGTTTCGTCCATGACCCAGCCCTTTCCGCGGGCCGCGCGGCGCCTGCTGCCGCTGCTGCTGGCCGCCCTGCCCCTGGCCGCGTCCGCGCAGTCCCCGTCCGCCGCCTTCACCCTGGAACAGGCGATGGCCGACCCGGACTGGATCGGCCCGCCGGTGGAGAAGGCCTGGTGGAGCTGGGACGGACGCGAGGCGCAGCTGCTGCTCAAGCGCGAGGGCAGCACGGTGCGCGACGCCTGGCGCGTGCCGGTGGCCGGCGGTGCCCTGCAGAAGGTCTCCGACGCCGAGCGCGCCGCGCTCGACGCCCCCGACCCGGTGTACGACCCGCAGCGCCGGCGCATGGCCTTCGTGCGCAACGGCGACGTGTTCGTGCGCGACCTGGCCAGCGGCAACCTTCAGCAGCTGACCCGCACCGCCCAGGCCGAGGCGCAGCCGCGCTTCGCCTCCGACGGCGGCGTGCTGTGGCGCGCCGGCGACGACTGGTTCCACTGGCGCGCGGACGGGGTGGTCGCCCAGGTCACCACGCTCAAGGCCGCGCGCGACCCGGCCGCCGCGCCCGCGCCGGACGCCCTGCGCGAACAGCAGCTGCGCACCCTGGAAACCCTGCGCCGCGACCGCGAGCGGCGCGAGGCGCAGCGCGCGCAGGAGGAAGCCTGGCGCAAGGCCGACCCGACCCGCGCCGCCGCCCCGGTCTACCTGGGCGACGACGTGGAGATCGTCGACAGCAGCCTGTCGCCCGACGCCCGCCACCTGCTGGTGGTGGTGAAGAAGAAGGGCGCCGATGCCGGTCGCGAAGGCAGGATGCCGACCTACGTCACCGAGTCCGGCTACGAGGAGTTCGAGGACGTGCGCACCCGCGTCGGCCGCAACGACCCGGTCCCGCATGCGCTGTGGCTGGTCGACGCCGCCACCGGCCAGGTGCGCGAGCTGGCGTTCGACGTCCTGCCCGGGATCAAGGACGACCCGCTGGCGGCGCTGCGCAAGACCGCCGGCAAGGAACCGCTGAAGGGCAACCGCCCGCTGCAGGTCGGCGCCGGGGGTGCGGCGATCCGCTGGAGCGATGACGGCCGCAACGTGGCGGTGATGCTGCGCGCGGTCGACAACAAGGACCGCTGGATCGCCAGCGTGGACCTGGCCGCCGCGCGCCTGCAGCCGCGCCACCGCCTCACCGACCCGGCCTGGATCAACTGGAACTTCAACGAGTTCGGCTGGCTGCCGGACAACCAGACCCTGTGGTTCGTGTCCGAGGAAAGCGGCCACGCCCACCTCTACACCCAGTCCGGCAGCGGCAAGCCGCGCCAGCGCACCTCCGGCCGCTGGGAGGCCTCCTCGCCGGTGCCCACCGCCGACGGCCGCGGCCTGCTGTTCCTGTGCAACCGCGCCTGGCCGGGCGACTACGAGGTCTGTGCCCTGGACCTGGCCAGCAACGAGGTGCGCGAGGTCACCGCGCTGGACGGCGTGGAGGACTTCGTGCCCTCGCCCGACGGCCGCCACCTGCTGGTCCGCTACTCCGGCAGCTGGCTGCCGCCGCAGCTGGCGGTGGCCCCGCTCGACGGCGGCCAGGCGCGGGTGCTGACCGATACCCGCAGCGCCGCGTTCAAGGCCCGCGCCTGGACCGGCCCGGAGATCGTGCAGGTGCCTTCCCGGCATGGCGCCGGCACGGTGTGGGGCAAGTTCTACGGACCGAAGGACTACGAACCGGGCCGCAAGTATCCGGTGGTGATGTTCGTGCACGGCGCCGGCTACCTGCAGAACGTGCACGCGCGCTGGCCCAACTACTTCCGCGAGCAGATGTTCCACCACCTGCTGGTCGAGCAGGGCTACGTGGTGCTGGACCTGGACTACCGCGGCAGCGAAGGCTACGGCCGCGACTGGCGCACCGCGATCTACCGGCAGATGGGCCATCCGGAGCTGGAGGACTACCTGGACGGCCTGGACTGGGTGGTGGCCAACCGCCAGGGCGACCGCGACCACGCCGGCATCTACGGCGGCAGCTACGGCGGCTTCATGACCTTCATGGCCCTGTTCCGCAGCCCCGGCACGTTCAAGGCCGGCGCCGCGCTGCGCCCGGTGGTGGACTGGACCCAGTACAACCACGAGTACACGTCCAACATCCTCAACACCCCGGAGCTGGACCCGGAGGCGTACCGCACCTCCTCGCCGATCGAATACGCCCAAGGCCTGCAGGACCACTTGCTGATCGCCCACGGCATGATCGACGACAACGTGTTCTACCGCGACTCGGTGGTGCTGGCGCAGAAGCTGATCGAGCTGCGCAAGGACAACTGGGAGCTGGCCTCCTACCCGCTGGAGCGGCACGGCTTCGTGCGCCCGGACTCGTGGTTCGACCAGTACCGCCGCATCCACAAGCTGTTCGAACGCACCCTCAAGGAGCCCGCCCGATGAACATCCCCGTCGAACCGATCCGCACCGTGGCCGCGGTGATCCGCGACCCGGCCGGGCGCGTGCTGCTGGTGCGCAAGCATGGCTCGGATACCTTCATCCAGCCCGGCGGCAAGCGCGAGCCGGGCGAGGACACCCTGCAGACCCTGGCCCGCGAGCTGGACGAGGAACTGGGCGTGGCCATGCGCGCCGATGGCGCCGTCCGCCTGGGCGAGTTCGAGGCCGACGCGGTCAACGAGCCGGGGCGCCGGGTCCGCACCGAGGCCTACGTGGTCCAGGTCGAGGGCCAGCCGCAGGTGCGCGCCGAGATCGCGGAACTGGCCTGGGTGGACCCGCGCCTGCCGTTCCCGGTGAAGGTGGCCCCGCTCAGCGCCGGCCACGTGCTCCCCGCCCTGGACCGGGCGCTGGCATCCGGCGCGCTGGGCTGAGCCCCGGCGCCGGACGGCTTTCGGCACAATGCAGCGGTCGACCCGGGGAACGGATCCATGAACGCACCGCCGCCCTTGCCGCGCAACGGCTTCGTCAGCGTGCTGGCCCGCATCTCGATGCTGCTGGCGGCGCTGGCGGTGCTCGGCTCGCTGGCACAGGCGGCGCTGGCCCTGGCGGTGGGCGACGCCACCGTGGCCCGGATCGCCAGCCACGCCGCCGTGCCCCCGGCGGTGGCCTGGATGCTGGAGCAGCGGCGCCTGCTGTCGCTGCTGGGGCTGCTGCTGTCGGGCCTGTTCCTGGTCTCGTCCTGGGGCCTGCTGCGGCGCCGGGACTGGGCACGCTGGACCTTCATCGCCTTCCTGCTGGCCACCGCCCTGCTCAACTTCGCCTCGCTGGCGCTGGTCGGCCAGTTCTTCGACGGCATGGTCGGGATGTTCCCGCAGGAGTTCCTGGACAGCCGCGAGGGCCGCGAATTCATGGCCCAGATGCAGGCCAACCGGATCGTCTCGCTGGTCACCGCGACGGCCACCGCGCTGGCCTTCGCCGGCCTGCATGGCTGGCTGGCCTGGAAGCTTTGCACCCCGCAGGTGCGGGCCGAATTCCACCGCGACCCGGCAAGCCCTTGATCCCGATCAAGGGCAGGCCCGGGTCGCCCGCTAGAATGCACCCATGGATCCGAACTTCGAGCTCGTCAGGGACTACCTGACCGGACTGCAGGACCGCATCTGCGCGGCCATCGAGGCAGCCGACGGCAAGGCCCGCTTCGTCGAGGACGCCTGGACCCGCCCCGGCGAGCCCGGCGCCAGCACCCATGCCGGCGGCGGCCGCACCCGCGTGCTGCGCGAGGGCGCGGTGTTCGAGCAGGCCGGCATCGGCTTCTCCGACGTCTCCGGCAGCCGCCTGCCGCCCTCGGCCAGCGCTGCCCGGCCGGAACTGGCCGGCGCCTCCTGGCGCGCCACCGGCGTGTCGCTCGTGTTCCATCCGCGCAACCCGTACCTGCCCACCACCCATGCCAATGTGCGCCACTTCCAGGCCCAGCGCGACGGCGAGACGGTGGCCTGGTGGTTCGGCGGCGGCTTCGACCTGACCCCGTTCTACCCGTTCGACGAGGACATCCAGCACTGGCACCGCACCGCCTTCGAGCTGTGCGCGCCGTTCGGCGCCGACCGCTACGAGCGGCACAAGCGCTGGTGCGACGACTACTTCTTCCTGCGCCACCGCAACGAGACCCGCGGCGTGGGCGGCCTGTTCTTCGACGACCTGCACGAGGACTTCGAGCGCGACTTCGCCTACCTGCGCGCGGTCGGCGACGGCTTCCTCGACGCCTACCTGCCGATCGTCGAGCGCCGCAAGGACACCCCGTACGGCGAGCGCGAGCGCGAGTTCCAGCTGTACCGCCGCGGCCGCTACGTGGAGTTCAACCTGGTCTACGACCGCGGCACCCTGTTCGGCCTGCAGAGCGGCGGCCGCACCGAATCGATCCTGATGAGCCTGCCCCCGCGCGTGCGCTGGGAATACGGCTACCAGCCCGAGGAAGGCAGCGCGGAAGCCCGCCTGCGCGAGTACCTGGTACCGCGCGACTGGCTGGCGCAGGAGACCTGACACACCAGGGGATAGCGGCTGCGGCCGCCTGGGAGCTTCCGGCGTTACCGGGGACAGGGGCATGGGGGATGCCCGCCGCGCCAGGCGCGGCGACGTCCCGGCAGGGGCGCGCACGAGCGGACGCCGGAAACAAGAAGCCCCGCCAACCAGGGGGAGGTTGGCGGGGCCGAGGAACGACGGCTTGGGGAGGAGCCCCCGTTCCAGTAGATCTACTCCAGGGGAAGGGAGAGATCCGCGACAGGCGTTGCACCTGTCGAGGGTTATGAAAGCACGGGGGACATTGATGTTTCGTGAAGAAAATTCTGGAAAACCGGTCCCGTTTAGGCCGGATTCAGTAGCGCGAAGCGGTTTCTGACTGAAGCATACAGATTCGGGTGAAACCCTCGTGAAACCGGGCGTTCAGTGCGCCTCGTCCCAGTTGTCGCCCACGCCCACGTCCACCACCAGCGGCACGCTCAGTTGCGCCGCCGCCGACATCCGTTCCCGCACCCGTTCCACCAGCTCCGGCACGAACGACTCGTCGGCCTCGAACACCAGTTCGTCGTGGACCTGCAGCAGCATGCGCGCGCGGTCGGCGTGCGGCGCCAGCCACGCGTCCACCGCGATCATCGCGCGCTTGATGATGTCCGCCGCCGTGCCCTGCATCGGCGCGTTGATCGCCGCGCGCTCGGCGCCGGCGCGCTGGGCCGCGTTGCGCGCGTTGATGTACTCCAGGTGCAGGCGGCGGCCGAACACGGTCTCGACGAAGCCGCGCTCGCGCGCCTGCTCGCGGGTGCGCTCCATGTAGTCGCGCACGCCCGGGTAGCGGCTGAAGTACAGGGCAATGTAGTCCTGCGCCTGGCCGCGGTCGATGCCCAGCTGGCGCGCCAGGCCGAACGCACCCATGCCGTACATCAGGCCGAAGTTGATCGCCTTGGCGGCTCGGCGCTCGTTGACCGTCACCTCCTCCAGCGGCCGCCCGAACACCTCCGCCGCGGTGGCGCGGTGGATGTCGGCGCCGGAGGCGAAGGCGCGCAGCAGGCCCGCGTCCTGCGACAGATGGGCCATGATCCGCAGCTCGATCTGCGAGTAGTCGCAGGCCACCAGCTTGCGCCCGGGCGGGGCGACGAAGGCACGGCGGATGCGGCGGCCGTCGTCGGTGCGGATCGGGATGTTCTGCAGGTTCGGATCGGACGAGGACAGCCGGCCGGTGGCCGCGCCGGCCTGGTGGTAGCTGGTGTGCACCCGGCCGGTCTCCGGGTTGACCATCTCCGGCAGCTTGTCGGTGTAGGTGCTGCGCAGCTTGGCCAGGCCGCGGTACTCGAGGATGATCCGCGGCAGCTCGTGCAGGTCGGCGATCGCCTCCAGCGCCTCTTCGTTGGTCGAGGGCTGGCCCTTGGGCGTCTTCACCAGCGCCGGCAGCTTCAGCTCGTCGAACAGCAGCGCGCACAGCTGCTTGGGCGAGTCCAGGTTGAAGCTGCGCCCGGCCAGTGCGGTGGCGCGCTCCTGCGCCTCCAGCATCCGCCGCGACAGGTCCGCGCTCTGCCGGCGCAGCTCCTCCATGTCCACCAGCACGCCGTTGGCCTCGATCCGCTCCAGCACCTGCACCAGCGGCATCTCGATGTCGCGGTACACGGCCTGCAGCTGCGGCTCGCCCTGCAGGCGCGCCGACAGCACCCGGTGCAGGCGCAGGGTGATGTCGGCGTCCTCGGCGGCGTAGCGGGTGGCGTCCTCCAGCGCGCACTGCGAGAACGGGATCTGCTTGGCGCCCTTGCCGCAGATGTCCTCGTACTTGACCGTGGTGTAGCCGAGGTGGCGCAGGGCCAGGCTGTCCATGTCATGGCGGGCGTTGCCGGAATCGAGCACGAAGCTCTCCAGCAGGGTGTCGTCGGCGTAGCCGGCCACCGGCACGCCGTGCCGGCGCAGCACGTGCAGGTCGTACTTGCCGTGCTGGCCCAGCTTGCGCACCGCCGGGTCGGCCAGCAGCGGGCGCAGCAGGTCCAGGGCCTGGCCACGCTCCAGCTGCGCCGGCGCGCCGGGATAGTCGTGGCCCAGCGGCAGGTACGCGGCGCGGCCGGGTTCGGCGGCGAAGCTCAGGCCGACCAGGCGCGCGCGCATCGGGTCGAGGCTGTCGGTCTCCGTGTCCAGGGCGAAGCTGCCGGCGGCGCGCAGGGCCGCGATCCAGGCCTGCAGCTGCTCGACCGTGGTGATGGTCTCGTACTGGCCGGGCGCGGCCAGGGCCGGGTCCAGGCCCTCCGGGGCGGCGGCCGCGGCGGTGGCGAAACCGGTGCCGCGGGCGCGGCCGGGCTCCTTCTCGGCCACGTTGCCGGTGGCCGCGCCGCCTTCCAGCTCGCGCAGGGCCTGGTTGAAGCCGTAGCGGGCGTACAGCGCGCGCAGGGTGTCCACGTCCGGCTGGCGCAGCACCAGCGCCTCCGGACCCTGGGCCAGGGCCACGTCGGTGCGGATGGTCACCAGCTCGCGGTTGAGCGGCAGGCGGTCCAGGGCCGCGCGCAGGTTGTCGCCGATCTTGCCCTTGATCGAGGGCGCGGCGGCGATCACCCCGTCCAGCGAGCCGTACTCGGCCAGCCACTTGGCCGCGGTCTTGGGGCCGCACTTCTCCACCCCGGGGACGTTGTCGATGGTGTCGCCCATCAGCGCCAGCAGGTCGACGATGCGCCCGGCCGGCACCCCGAACTTCTCCATCACCGCCGCGTCCGAATCCATGCGGCTTCCGGTCATGGTGTTGACCAGGGCGATCGAACCGGCGCCCCTGCCGGGCTCGCGCACCAGCTGGGCGAAGTCCTTGTCGCCGGTGGAGATGGTCACCTCCATGCCGGCGTCGGCACCGCGGGTGGCCAGGGTGCCGATCACGTCGTCGGCCTCCACCCCTTCCACCCGCAGGATGTCGATGCCCAGCGCCTGGACGATGTCGCACATCGGCTGCACCTGGGCGCGCAGTTCCTCGGGCATCGGCGGGCGGTTGGCCTTGTACTGCGGGTACAGCTCGTCGCGGAAGGTCTTGCCCGGGGCGTCGACCACGAAGGCGACGTAGTCGGGCTTCTCCTTGAGCGTGGCCCGCAGCATGTTGACCACGCCGAACAGCGCGCCGGTGGGCTCGCCGGCGGCGTTGGTCAGCGGCGGCAGCGCGTGGAAGGCGCGGTAGAGGTAGCTGGAGCCGTCGATCAGGATGAGCCGTTTCATCGGGGCATTCTAGCGGCCCGTGCCGGTACCGGCCGGGAACGGCGCGGCGCGCGCGCCCGGCTGGCGCATAATGACCGCGTCCACACGGAGAACCCGCGATGCGCACGCCGATCCTGACCGCCGCCACGCTGGCCAGCCTCCTGCTCGCTGGCTGCGCCACCACCGCCACCGCCGACGCACCGGTGGACGTCAGCGGGGCGGAGGTCGCCAGCCGGGTGCTGGAGAATGGCGACCGGGTGGACGAGTACCGCGTGGCCGGCCAGCTGCGCATGGTCCGCATCACCCCGGTGCGCGGCCCGGCGTACTACCTGTACGACCGCGACGGCGACGGCACCCTGGACCGCGACGACGCCGAGGACCTGCCGCAGGTCTACTGGAAGCTGTTCTCCTGGTGAGCCGCGCCGGGCTCAGCCCGGCTCCAGCCGGCGCGCGCCCGGACCCTGCCGGCCCAGCACGTCGCCCGGGTTGCGCAGCGGGCACTCGCGCAGCGACAGGCAGCCGCAGCCGATGCAGCTGTCCAGCTGGTCGCGCAGGCGCACCAGGCGCTCGATCCGCGCGTCCAGTTCGGCGCGCCACTTGTGCGACAGCCGCCGCCAGTCGGCGCGGGTCGGCACCTTGTCCTGCGGCAGGGTCGCCAGCGCCTGCGCGATCTCCGCCAGGGGGATGCCGGCGCGCTGCGCCACCTTGATAAGCGCCACCCGGCGCAGCACCGCGCGCGGGTAGCGGCGCTGGTTGCCGGCGCTGCGCTCGCTGCGGATCAGGCCGCGGGCCTCGTAGAAATGCAGCGCGGAAACCGCCAGGCCGCTGCGCCTGGCCACCTCGCCCACGCTCAGCCAGTCGCCGCCGCGCGGATGCGCCGGACCGCGGGATGCCGCCATCGCTTGACCTCAAGTTTGCTTGAGGTCCTAGCCTGCCACACCCCCAAGACGAGGAGCGTCCGCGCATGCCCGACCCCACCCTGCGCCTTGCCCTGCTGTACGGCAGCGACCGCCGCCAGCGCTTCTGCGACACCATCGCCGCCTGGGCCGTCGCCCACGCCGAGGCGATGGGCGGCTGGAGCATCGACCGCCTCGACCCGGCCACCCCGGAGGGCCGCGACGGCGCGGCGCTGGAACGCAAGGTCCGCGAGGCGGACGCATTCCTGGTGGTGACCCCGGAGTACAATCACGGCTACCCGGCCGCGCTCAAGGCAATGATCGACGCGGTCTACATCCCCTGGCAGGCCAAGCCGGTGGCCTTCATCTCCTACGGCGGCCTTTCCCGCGGGCTGTGCGCGGTGGAGCAGCTGCGGCAGGTGTTCGCCAGCCTGCACGCGGTGCCGCTGCGCGACGGCGTCAGCTTCGCCCACGCGCGCGACCAGTTCGCCGCCGACGGCACGCTGCCGGGCGGGCACCCCGCGCACAAGGCGATGCGCCTGGCCCTGTGGCGCCTGCGCTGGTGGGCCGGCGCGCTGCGCCAGGCCCGCCTCCTGATTCCCTACGACGCCGCCGCCTGAACGGCCCCCGCAGATCCCCGATGGACGCACCCGCCCAACCGACCCCGTCCCGCCGCAGCTGGCTGTTCCGCTGGTTCGAACGCCGCATCGACCCGTACCCGCCGGCGCCGGTGGTGCAGCCGCCACGCTCGCTGTACGCGTTCTGCCGGCACTACACCCGCGGCACCGAGCCGTGGCTGGCGCTGATGGCGGTGCTGACCACCGCGATCGCGGTGACCGAGGTGTCGCTGTACGCGTTCACCGGCTCGATCGTGGACCGCCTGTCCAGCCACACGCCGGCCACCTTCCTGGCCGAGGAAGGCTGGAAGTTCGCCGCCATGGCCGCGGTGGTGCTGGTGGTGATGCCGGCGCTGAACCTGCTCAGCTCGCTGGTGATCCACCAGACCCTGCTGGGCAACTTCCCCATGCGCATCCGCTGGCGGGTGCACCGCTACCTGCTGCGCCAGTCCATGGGCTACTTCCAGGACGAGTTCGCCGGGCGCATCGCCACCAAGCTGATGCAGACCTCGCTGGCGGTGCGCGAGACGGTGATCAAGCTGCTGGACGTGGGCAACTACGTGGTCGTGTACTTCGGCGGCGCGCTGCTGGTGGCGGCCTCGGCCGACTGGCGGCTGATGCTGCCGTTCGCCGGCTGGCTGGTCGCCTACGCGGCGCTGCTGCGCTACGCGATCCCGCGCCTGAACAAGGTCGCCCAGGAGCAGGCCGACGCGCGCTCGACCATGACCGGCCGGATCGTGGACAGCTACACCAACATCGCCACGGTCAAGCTGTTCTCGCACTCGCGCCGCGAGGAGGAGTACGCGCGCGGCTCGATGGACCAGTTCCTCGGCACCGTGCACCGGCAGATGCGGCTGGCGACCTTCGTCAACGTCAGCAACGACACCCTCAACATGCTGCTGCTGTTCGCGGTGGCCGCCAGCGGCATCGGCCTGTGGATGCAGGACGCGGTGAGCGTGGGCGCGATCGCCGTGGCCATCGCCTTCGTGCTGCGCCTGATGGGCATGTCGCAGTGGATCATGTGGGAGATGTCGGCGCTGTTCGAGAACATCGGCACGGTGCAGGACGGCATCAACTCCATCGCCCTGCCGGCCGCGGTGGACGACAGGCCCGAGGCGAAGGCGATCGGCCCGGTGCGCGGCGACATCCGCTTCGACCACGTGACCTTCCACTACGGCAAGAAGGGCGGCGTGATCGAGGGCCTGGACCTGCACGTGCGGCCGGGCGAGAAGGTCGGCCTGGTCGGCCGCTCCGGCGCCGGCAAGTCCACCCTGGTGAACCTGCTGCTGCGCTTCTACGACCGCGAGGGCGGGCGCATCCTGGTCGACGGCACCGACATCGCCACGGTCACCCAGGATTCGCTGCGCGCGGCGATCGGCGTGGTCACCCAGGACACCTCGCTGCTGCACCGCTCGGTGCGCGAGAACATCATGTACGGCCGCCCCGACGCCACCGAGGAGGAGATGGTCGAGGCCGCGCGCCAGGCCAATGCCCACGACTTCATCATGGAACTGGTCGACGCCAAGGGCCGCCGCGGCTACGACGCCCAGGTCGGCGAGCGCGGCGTCAAGCTGTCCGGCGGCCAGCGCCAGCGCATCGCCATCGCCCGCGTGCTGCTGAAGAACGCGCCGATCCTGGTGCTGGACGAGGCCACCTCGGCGCTGGACTCGGAGGTCGAGGCGGTGATCCAGGAGAACCTGTACCGGCTGATGCAGGGCAAGACGGTGATCGCCATCGCCCACCGCCTGTCGACCATCGCGGCGATGGACCGGCTGGTGGTGATGGACCAGGGCCGGATCGTCGAGCAGGGCACGCACGAGCAGCTACTGGCCGCCGGCGGGCTGTACGCGCAGCTGTGGCAGCGCCAGTCCGGCGGGTTCCTCGAGCTGGAGGCGGAGGCCGCGGCGCCCTGAACCGGCGCCGTGCCCCGCTACTGCGCCGCCGCCTCGCGCCGGCGCTGGGCGCGGCCCAGGGCCACGCCGGTGCCGGCCCAGACCAGGGCCACGCCGGCGCCGATGAACAACGCCAGCGACGGGTGCTCGCCCAGCAGGTCGAGCATGCGCTTGACCCAGGCCGAGAGCGCGTCGCCGCCGCGGTAGACCGCGGTGTCGATGAAGTTCTTGGCCTTGTACTTCTGCGCCGCCGGCACGACCGTGTAGAGCATTTCCCGGCCCGGGCGCACCAGCGCGTACTCGCCGGCGCGGCGGGCGACCATCACCACCACGAACACCGCGAACACCGGCGCCAGCGCCAGCCACAGGAAGCCGGCGGCCATCACCAGCGGCACCGCCACCAGCAGCACGCCCACGCCCAGCTTCCTGGCCACGTGGCCGGTGACGAACAGCTGGGTGAGGATGGCCAGCACCTGGACCACGGTATCGATCAGGCCGAACACCCGGGTCTGCTGCTCGCGGTGCGGGAACAGCTCGGCCACCAGCCGCGCCTGCTCGAAGTACAGGAAGGTGGTGACCGTGGTCAGCAGCACCACGAACAGGCAGATGCCCAGCAGGAAGGGCGAGCGGAACACGTCGGTGGCACCCTCGAACGGGTTGCCGCCCAGCCGCTTCGGCGGCGGTGCCGCCGCGCGCTCGTGCGCCGGCAGCGGGTGGCGGTCGCGCCAGCGGTGCAGCCACAGCGCGGTGGCGGCGCTGGCGCCGATCAGCAGCGAGGACAGCAGCAGCAGGCCACCGTGGCCCAGCGTCCCCACCAGCAGGGTGGTCAGCACCGGCCCCAGCAGGCCTCCGGCGCTGGCGCCGGAGGCGACCAGGGCGAACAGGCGCCTGGCTTCCGAAGGCGCGAACACGTCGGCCAGCACGCTCCAGGCCAGCGAGATCAGCAGCAGGTTGACCACCGAGACCCAGATGTAGAACGCGCGCCCGACCCAGACGTTCTCCGGCTGCAGCAGCAGGCTGGCACCGAAACCCAGCAGGGTCGCCACCACCGCGCCGAACACCCAGGGCACGATCCGCCGCCGCGGCACCTTCGAGGCGATCCAGCCGAATACCGGCAGCACCGCGACCGTGGCCAGGAAGGTGCCGGTGAACAGCCATTGCAGGTTGTCCACGCCCCCGGCCACGCCGAAGGTCTCGCGCACCGGCCGCAGCATGAAGTAGCCGGTGAACAGCAGGAAGAACATCGCCAGGCCGGCGCCGACCGCAGGCGCTTCGTGCGGCTGCACGCCGAACAGGCGCGACAGCAGGGGCTGGCGGCGGGCGGAATCCGGCGAGGACGTCATCGGCGCCGGCTCAGGCGGAGAACATCCGCACCAGCTCGCGTTGCTGCGCCTGGTCCAGCAGCGGGCCGGTGCCGGCCGCGAGCTGGTCGCGCTGGCGCTCCGGCTTGCCGGTGGCCGGGATCACCACCGTCACCGCCGGATGGCTGATGGCGAACTTCAGGAACATCTGCGCCCAGGATCCCACGCCGACCTCGGCGGCCCAGCCGGGCAGCGGTTTGCCGCGCACCTGGGCGAACAGGCGGCCGTCGTCGAAGGCGCGGTTGATGAGGACCGCCACGCCGCGGTCCCGCGCCAACGGCAGCACAGTCTTCGCCGCGTTGGTGGAGTTGACCGAGTAGTGGATCTGGATGAAGTCCAGCGCCTCCGTGCGCAGGATCTGCTCCATTTCCGCCAGGCCGGCGTCGGTGTAGTGGGTGATGCCCACGTACTTCGCCTTGCCCTGGGCCTTGAGCTCGCGCGCGTAGGGCAGCTGCCGGCGCCAGTCGCGCATGTTGTGCACCTGCAACAGTTCCACGCGGTCGGTGCGCAGCCGGCGCAGCGACTCGGCCCACTGCGCCTGCGCCGCCTCGCGGCTGTCGGCGGCGATCTTGGTGGCCAGGAAACAGCGATCGCGCCGGCCGCCGTCGGCCAGCAGGCGGCCCACCACCGCATCGGAGCGGCCGTAGTTGGGCGAGGTGTCGATCACCGCGCCGCCGCCCTCGAAGAAGATCCGCGCGACCTCCTCCAGGGCCTGGTATTCGGGCGTACCGAAGTCCACGTCGTAGCTGCCGGAGGTGCCGGCGCCAATCACCGGCAGCTGCTGGCCGGTGGACGGGACCGGGCGGGTCAGCAGCGGGGAAGCACCGGATTGCCCGGCAGCCCACAGCCGGCCCGGGGTTCCCAGCAGGGTGGCGCTGGCGACGGCGGAGGTGGCCAGCAACGACTGGGCGAGGAAGCGGCGACGCGAAGAGGTGTTCATGGAACGGACTCCGTTGGCGGCTCGCGGTCCGCCGATGCTAACCCCGTTTTCCGCCTTCGCATGTGCAGCTTGGCAGGGGGCCGGCGGCCATGCCCTGGCGGCAATGACGCACCGGCGCGCGCCGGCACGCTAGGCTGCAGCCCGTTTTCCCGGATCCCATCCGAGCCCGTGAGCGAACTCCCCGACCCCGGCTGGCAGGTGCTGCCGCGCGAGTTCTACCGCCGCCATCCGGCCGAGGTGGCGCCCGAACTGCTGAACAAGATCCTGGTGCGCAGCGACGGCCGCGCCGCGCGCATCGTCGAGGTCGAGGCCTATGCCGGCAGCGAGGACCCGGCGGCGCACTCGTTCCGCGGCCCCACCACGCGCACGGCGACCATGTTCGGCGAGGCCGGGCACCTGTACGTGTACTTCACCTACGGCATGCACTGGGGCAGCAACGCGGTGTGCGGCGAGGTCGGCCAGGGCTACGGCGTGCTGCTGCGCGCGGCCGAACCACTGCTAGGCGTGGAGCTGATGCGCCAGGCGCGGCCACGCGCGCGGCGCGAGCGTGACCTGGCCAGCGGCCCGGGCAAGCTGTCGCAGGCCTTCGGCATCACCGGCGTGTTCGACGGCGCCGACCTGGTCGGCGGCGACCGTGGCCTGTGGATCGCCTGCGACGGCACCCCGCCGCCGGATGCGCCCGTGGTCGGCCCGCGCATCGGCATCAGCCGCGCGGTGGAGTTCCCCTGGCGCTGGCACGTGCCCGGGCACCTGCACGTCTCGGTGCCGCCGCGGCGGCGATGACGGCCTGCGTGGTATCCTGTCCGTCCTCGTTTGGGGAGTAGCCTGCCCCGCCGCAATGGCAGGGCGTCCGCGTCAACACACTCGGCCCATGGCCGTGGCGCGGACACCGCAAGGACTGGCGAGACCAACGGTTGGCTGACGCGTCCGCGGCTGGGCGCCAGCCGGCCGTGTCCGTCGCCCAGCCCGGTACTCCCGATGCGTCCGCTTTCCATCCTCCTGATCGGCCTGGCCATGTCCACCGACGCGTTCGCCGCGGCGGTCGGCAAGGGCGCGGCGATGCAGCGTCCCGGCTTCGGCCTGGCGCTGCGCACCGGCGCGCTGTTCGGCCTGGTCGAGGGCAGCACGCCGGTCCTGGGCTGGCTGCTGGGCACCGCTGCGGCGCGCTACGTCACCGCCTGGGACCACTGGATCGCGTTCGGCCTGCTGTTGCTGCTGGGCCTGCACATGATCTGGCACGGCATCCGTCCCGATTCGGCGGAGAGCGCGCCGCGCCGACACGGCTTCTGGAGCATGCTGGGGCTGGCGCTGGGCACCAGCATCGACGCCATGGCGGTGGGCGTGAGCCTGGCCTTCCTCGACGTGCCGATCGCCGTGGTCGCCCTGGTCATCGGCCTGTGCACCATGGTGATGGTCACCCTGGGCGTCCTGCTCGGGCGCATGTTCGGCGCGCTGGTCGGGCAGCGCGCGGAGCTGGCCGGCGGCATCGTGATGATCGCCATCGGCGTGGCGATCCTGCACGGGCACCTTGGCGGCGCGGCCTGAAGCCACGCGCTCAGCGCACCACCAGTACCGGCACCTTCGAGCGCGCCAGCACCGCCTCGGTCTGGCTGCCCAGCAGCACCTTGCCCAGGCCGCGCCGGCCGTGCGAGGCCATCACCACCAGGTCGGCGCCGTGCTCGGCCGCGGCGTGCACGATGGCGTCGGAAGGATGCCCGTCGGGCACGTGCACCGTGGTGCAGGCGACGCCGGCGGCGGCTGCCTGGGCGGCGGCATCGGCGAGGATGCGCTGGGCCGAGCGCTCGCAGCCTTCACGGTATTCGCGCTGCATGTCCGGATCGGCCGACAGCGCAAGAGCGTCGTCGAAGGCCGGCATCCACGGCTCGGTCACGGTGACCACGACCACGTGCGCGCCCACCGCGCGGGCCAGGTCCAGGCCGTGGTCCAGGCCCTTGCCGGCCAGCTCGGAACCGTCGGTGGCGATCAGGATGCGTCGGTACATGGCGGCCTCCAGGCGCGGGACTGCGCATATTGCACCCCCGCGGGCGTGATGGCGGCAGATACGCCGCCGCCCCGCCCGGGCCGCCGGCTCAGACCGGCTGCAGCTTGGCGAAGGCCAGCACCAGCCACTTGCTGCCGGCGTCGTCGAAGTTCACCTGCACCCGGGCGTGGGCGCCGCTGCCCTCGTAATCGGTGACCACGCCGCGGCCGAAGCTGGGATGCACCACCGCCTGGCCCAGGGCGATGGCCGGGGCCTCGATCGCCGGGTGCACCTGGGTGCGCGGTGGCGCCGCCATCGGCCGCGCCACCTGCACCCGCGGGCGCACCTCGTTGAGCAGGTGCCCGGGGATCTCGCGCAGGAAGCGCGAGGGCAGGCCGTACATGTCCATGCCGTGGATACGGCGGCTCTCGGCATAGGTCAGCACCAGCTTCTGCCGCGCGCGGGTGATGCCCACGTACGCCAGGCGCCGCTCCTCCTCCAGCCGCCCCTGCTCCTCCAGCGACTTGCTGCTGGGGAACACGCCCTCTTCCACGCCGACCAGGAACACCAGCGGGAATTCCAGGCCCTTGGCCGAATGCAGGGTCATCAGCTGCACCCCGTCCTCGTCGGCCTGGGCCTGGCCTTCGCCGGCCTCCAGCGCCGCATAGGACAGGAAGGCGACCAGCTCGCTCATGCTTTCCTGGTCGTCGTCCAGCTCGGCGCGGGAGAAGCGCGAGGCCACCGACACCAGCTCGTCCAGGTTCTCCAGGCGCGACTCGGCGTCGAGCTGGCCGCGGGCCTCGCTGGCCCAGTGCTGGCGCAGGCCGGAGCGGGCCAGCACGTGGTCCACGCGGTCCTTCAGCGCCAGGTCGGCGGTTTCCGCGTCCAGTGCCTCGATCAGGGCAAGGAAGCCGGCGACGGCATTCCGCGCGCGCGCGGCCAGGGCGTTCTCGGCCACCAGCGCGGTGGCCGCATCCCACAGCGACTGCGAGCGCTCGCGGGCGCGGCGCCGGATCTCGTCCAGGGTGCGGTCGCCGATGCCGCGCGCCGGGGTGTTGACCGTGCGCTCGAACGCGGCGTCGTCGGCGCGGCTGGCGACCAGGCGCAGGTAGGCCAACGTGTCCTTGATCTCGGCGCGCTCGAAGAAGCGCATGCCGCCATAGACGCGGTACGGCACCTGTTCGGACAGCAGCACCTCTTCCAGCGCGCGCGACTGCGCGTTGGAGCGGTACAGCACCGCCGCCTCGCGCCAGCTGCCACCGTCGCGCACCCACTGGCGGATGCGCTCGACCACGAAGCGGGCCTCGTCCATCTCGTTGTAGGCCGCGTATACGTCCACCGGCTCGCCCTCGCCGCTGTCGGTCCACAGCTGCTTGCCGATGCGGTCGGGGTTGTGCGCGATCACCGCGTTGGCAGCGTTGAGGATGTTGGCGGTGGAGCGGTAGTTCTGCTCCAGGCGGATGGTCTGCGCGCCGGGGAAATCGCGCAGGAACTGCTGCACGTTCTCCACCCTGGCGCCGCGCCAGCCGTAGATGGCCTGGTCGTCGTCGCCGACCACGAACACGCGGCCGCTGTCGCCGGCCAGCACGCGCACGAAGGCGTACTGGATGGCGTTGGTGTCCTGGAACTCGTCGATCAGCAGCTCGCGGAAGCGGGCGCGGTAGTGGCCCAGCAGGGCCGGGTTGTCGCGCAGCAGCTCGTGCGCGCGCAGCAGCAGCTCGGCGAAGTCGACCAGGCCGGCGCGGTCGCAGCGCTCCTGGTACAGCTCGTAGGCGCGGCGCATGGACTCGGTCCACGGGTCGTTGACCGCCTGGATGTGCTGCGGGCGGCGGCCCTCGTCCTTCTGCGCGTTGATCCACCAGGCGATCTGGCGCGGCGGGAAGCGGCCCTCGTCCAGCTCCAGCTGCTGCACCACGCGCTTGACCAGGCGCTGCTGGTCGTCGCTGTCCAGCACCTGGAACGACTCCGGCAGCCTGGCCTCGTTCCAGTGCAGGCGCAGCAGGCGGTGGGCGATGCCGTGGAAGGTACCGATCCACATGCCGCGGCTGCCGTTGCGCAGCTGCATGTCGGCGCGGGAACGCATCTCGCCGGCGGCCTTGTTGGTGAAGGTGACCGCGAGGATCCCGTGCGCCGGCACGCCGTGGACCTCGTTGAGCCAGGCGATGCGGTGGGTGAGGACGCGGGTCTTGCCGGAGCCGGCGCCGGCCAGCACGAGGTAATGGCCGGGCGGGGCCGAGACGGCCTCGCGCTGGGCGCTGTTGAGGCCGTCGAGAAGGTGGGAGACATCCATGGGCGCATTTTACGGGTTCGGGGGGCGCAGGCCGTGAGACGCGTGCCTGCGATTCATGCGCCGGGCCCTGCCGCAGGGGAAGCGGAGGCAGCCCCGGCGTGCGTCCGCGCCGGATTCCGCGGATACATGAACGACGAAGGGCCGCCCTGCGGCGGCCCTCCGGCATTCCTGTCCCGCGCGGTCGCGGCGGGCGGCGCGACGGCTCAGTGGCTGCCGTGCTCGCGCTTGTGGCTGTTGTGGGTCATCAGCTTGTCGGTCCAGGCGATGCCGATGGCCGACAGGATGAACACGATATGGATGATGGTCTGCCACAGCACGCCATCGGTGGTCAGCGCGTTGCAGCGGGCGGCGCCGACATTGGAGGCGGCGGTGGCGACCAGCTCCGGCGGGCAGAACGGCAGGCCGTTGAGGGTGCCGGCGGCGATGAAGGTCTTCAGCAGGTGGATCGAGGAGATGCCGATGATCGCCATCGCCAGCTTCACCTTCAGCACCGAGGCGTTGACGTGGCTCAGCCACTCCGGCTGGTCCGGGTGGCCTTCCAGGCCCAGGCGCGAGACGAAGGTCTCGTAGCCGCCGACGATCACCATCACCAGCAGGTTGGAGATCATCACCACGTCGATCAGGCCCAGCACGATCAGCATGATCTGCTGCTCGCCCATGCTCGGCGCGTCGTGGACCAGGTGCCAAAGTTCCTTGGCGAACAGGAACACGTAGACGCACTGCGCCAGGATCAGGCCCAGGTATAGCGGCAGCTGCAGCCAGCGCGAGGCGAAGATCAGCGAGGACAGCGGACTGAGCGGGCGGCGGGGCGTGGGCTGCGACATGGGTGGGTGCTGCACTGCGGAAGAGACGGCGCAGGTTAGCGGCGCGCCGGCCCGGCTGCCAAGCGGCCGGCGGACCGGCGGGCGCCGGGGCGGTCCCGGCGGCGGGCCCCGGCTGCAACGCAGCGGACCACCGGCGCCCACGGGGCCATGCCCTCCGCGGCCCTACACTCGCCGTTCCGAAGCGGAGGCAAGCGCATGATCGAGCTGTATTACTGGCCCACCCCCAACGGCCACAAGATCACCCTGTTCCTGGAGGAAGCCGGCCTGCCCTACACCATCAAGCCGGTGGACATCGGCAAGGGCGACCAGTTCAGGCCGGAGTTCCTGGCGTTCTCGCCGAACAACAAGATGCCGGCGATCATCGACCGCGAGCCCAACGACCTGGGCGAGCCGATCACGGTGTTCGAGTCCGGCGCGATCCTGCGCTACCTGGCCGACAAGACCGGGCGCTTCGGCGGCGAAGGCCTGCGTGGACGCGTCGAGGTGGACCAGTGGCTGGCCTGGCAGATCGCCGGCCAGGGCCCGATGACCGGCCAGTACGGCCACTTCACCGTCTACGCCCCGGAGAGGATCGAGTACGCCATCGACCGCTACACCCGCGAGGTGCAGCGCCTGCTGGGCGTGCTCGACAGGCGGCTGCAGGGCCGCGCCTTCATCGCCGGCGACCAGTACACCATCGCCGACATGGCCGCCTATCCCTGGATCAATCCGTACACCAGGGCCCCGCTGGACCTGGAGCCGTATCCGGAACTGCGCCGCTGGCACGCCAGCATCGCCGGACGCCCGGCCACCCAGCGCGCCTACGCCCTGACCCGGCAGGTCAACCCGAACGCCGGCAAGCCGCTGACCGAGGAAGAGCGCAAGCACCTGTTCGGCCGCTGAGGCAGCGGGCGGCCACCCGGCGTGGCCGCCCGTGCAACGCGGCGCCGCGGCCGGCGGCTCAGCCCTCGCCGGCCGGCGCGGCCGGTGCGGCGGCCGCCTGCTGCCGCTCCAGGTGCAGCAGGATGCTGCCGACCTTGGACAGCAGGTAGCCGAAGAACAGGCCGTTGAGGGTGCCGCCAAGGGCCAGCAGCATCCAGAACGGATCGAAGCCGGACCCGACCACGCACACCACCGCGCCGACCACGGTGACCCAGCCCAGCGCCCGGCCCAGGAACTTGGCGTTCCGGCCCTCGCTGTCCGGCACCTCGCTGGCGGCCGCGGCCGCGCGCGCCGCCGCCTCCTGGTCCAGCCGCTGCAGTTCGGCGCGCAGGCCCGGGATCTGTTCCAGGACCTCGCGCGGCAGGTTGTTGCCGCAGGCGGTGCACCAGATGCGATGGTGCTCATCGCCGATGGCCTGCTGGCAATGCGGGCAGTTGACTAGCGGATTCCCCCTGACTTTCGCCACAAACGTTCCTTGCTCAAGACGCATGCGAGAAGCGCCATCCGCGGGGATGGCGCGGACTTCCGACCCGTGTCGGGCGACGGATTATCGGGTGCGGCGGGCGCCGCCGGAAGCCGTTCCGGGCGGCAACCAGCCCGTACGCAGCGACGGCAGGCACTTGCGCGGGCAATGGAAGAACCTCGTGCCCGCACCCGCCACCAGCGCCCACACCCGGGGCGGTGTTGGACCAGGACATGCCCGGCCGGAACGCCTCCCGCACCCGGCCCGGGCCACGCCCGCCGCGGCAGACGGGGTAATGCCGTGGCGCCGCGATCCGCGTTCCTCGCGCC